>NZUH01000028.1 GCA_002697255.1 Flavobacteriaceae bacterium
TCCGCAGCGGCAGCTAGAGGCCATCGCGAGCGAGCGCAGGGTGGGGCGCAAAGACGGCGGCGGCTCGCACGCCAAAGTTAAGCGCCGAGGCCGCAGTCGATAGCAGAGCAGGTGCCCCCTATCAACAGTCATTTTAATTTGCAGAATTCCAGAAGGAATATCTCCAAATAATGACGGGTTTAATGATACATTTGAACTTAAAGGGTATGATGTTAAGAGTTTAAAAATTTATAATAGATATGGTAAATTAGTATATAGCTCGACTAACTATGCTGACAATTGGGATGGAAGATCTAATAACGGAGACAAATTACCGGTAGGCACATATTATTATCATATGATTTATAATGAAAATGCAGTAAAAACTGGGTGGGTATATGTAAACTATTAAAGGTCAATTCATTATTTGTAAATAATCAAAATAAACACTAGATTTAGAATGACCAAGACTAGCTTAAATTATATACTTAACAATCAGTAAATTATTATGAAAAGATTAATATTTTTATTTATTTTATTTTTATCTAATCAACTACTATTTTCACAGCAAAGCGTTACAGTTGATTGCTCAACTGGTCCTATTTCTACAACCTTTTGTTATGATACAGGATTAGATAATAGCTATGTTTTTACCAGTAATGACGGAACTCCTTTAAATCTAATAATTGATGAAGGGCAAGTTGAAAATGGATGGGATGAATTTATAGTATATGACTCTGATGGTGTAACCGAATTAACCCCAACACAACCTTTTTATGGTAACGGAGGTAATCTAGCTGGTCTAAGTTTTCAATCTTCTGGTGATTCCATTACATTACTAGTTGATGAAGATGGAAGTATAAGTTGTGTTTCTTCTGGATATACTCCTATTACTTTTACCATTTCTTGCGCAACATGTATTAATCCAACAGTTGATTTTGAAGTGGTTTCTGATTGTTTAAATGGTCCTCAGTTTTTTCTTGATGTTAACGTAACCGACTTAGGTTCCGCGAGTAGTTTAACGATATCTGATAATCAAGGCAATAACTCTACTGTAAATAATGCGGGAATCTTCCAATTTGGTCCCTATACAAATAATACAGATGTCCAATTTACTGCAACTAATGATGATGATGTTAATTGCTCGCTAACTAGCGGATCATTAACTCAAGAATATTGCGCTACTACATTAGTTGATTGTGGTATTGGACCTGTATCTAACTCATACTGCTATGGAAATGGCGACACCACTCAATTTGAATATGTAAGCTCAGATGGATCTCCCATAAATCTAACTATTGACTCAGGATTAATAGAGGCTGGATGGGATATTATTACAATCACAGATTCTGATGGAAGTATTCTTTTTCAAGGAGATAATGGTGGGGATCTTACAGGACTAGCCTTTCAATCTTCAGGTGACACAATGTATTTTGGATTTCAAACTGATGGATCTGTAAGTTGTCAATCTAGTTCAACTTATTCCGCAGGAATTGACTGGACTGTGGCTTGTGCAACCTGTACAAATCCATCCGCAGAGTATGCTGTAATTGACGATTGTGCAAACGGTGACCAGTTCCTAATCGATGTCAATATAACTGATATGGGAGATGCAGGGTCATTAACAATCTCTGATAATTACTCGTCAAATACAGAGCTAGTAACAACAACAGGTATTGTTCAAATGGGACCTTATCCATTCTTAACAGATATTATAATTACAACATCAAATGATCAAGATGTAAACTGTGTAATAAATAGTAACCCAATACAACTATTTGCTTGCCCACCAGAAAATGACAACTGTAGTGGAGCAATTATTATCGAAGCTAACGAAGATGATAGCTGTGATGCTTCTGGATCTGGAACACTGGTAGCTGCAACGCCTTCATCTGAAAGTAATTCTTGTGGTGGATCTGCAGATGATGATGTTTGGTTTGAGTTTACAGCTGTTTCTGAAAATCATGCAATATCACTTTATAATATTGTTGGTGATACTCAAGATTTATATCATGTTCTTTATGAAGGTGATGGATGTGGTAATTTAAATCAGATTTATTGTAGCGATGATAATAACAGTACAGCTAATGGCTTAATATTAGGAAGCAGCTACTTCATTAGAGTTTACTCGTTTACTGCAAACGAACTTTCTAACCTAACATTTGACATTTGTGTATTTACAGTTCCTCCGCCTATTTCTACAAGTACTACATTATACACTGTTGATGAATTGGTGACAGACGTCTTAATTGATTCTGAATGTAATCAGGCATTTAACGTTACCTCAAGCACTGGAATTGATTTTGGAAGTACAAATGGTATAGGTTACTTTGAATCAAATGGTTCGTCTTGGCCCTTTGAGGATGGACTAATTATGACTTCAGGTGATGTTGCAAATGCCATTGGTCCCGAAAGTGGAGTCCTTGTTGACGGAGGTTTTGAATGGCCTGGTGATGGTGATCTTGAAGCATTTATCCCTGGTCTTAATGCAGGTGATACAAATAATGCGTCAATCATTGAGTTTGACTTTGTTCCAGTGACTAATAACATGAGTTTTGATTTTATTTTTGCTGCTGAAGAATACGGAACATTTCAATGTACATTTACCGATGCATTTGCATTCTTATTGACTGATTCATCTGGAAATACAACTAATTTAGCTATTGTTCCTGGAACAGATGACCCAATTTCTGTATTAACTGTTAGAGATGATCAATATAACGGTGCTTGTGAATCTGTTAATGCAGAGTGGTTTGCTAATTATTATGGTCCTGGTGGACTTCCACCTTTAACCAGCCCAACTAATTTTATTGGACATACCGAAGTAATGACTGCTTCAGCCACTGTAATTCCTAACGAAGTTTATACAATAAAATTAGTGGTAGCTGATGATGGAGACACAATATATGACTCAGCAGTATTCATTGACGGAGGAAGTTTTGATATTGGCCAGCTTGATTTAGGAGATGATATATTAGTATCATCTGGAAATGCTTTATGCGAAGGTCAAGAAATTATACTAGATGCGGGGGCATTACCTAATAATTCAAGCATTGAATGGTTTATGGATGGGTTATTAATCGATGATGCAAATGATGTAACTCTCGCAGTTACCGAAACAGCATTTTATAGTGCAACAATCACTGTAGATAATACTGATTGCACTTATGGAGATGATATTCTTGTAGAATTTTTTCAATCACCGATAATAACTCCTGTAAATGATAATATTATAAAATGTGCAAATGAAGGTTTTACTCTTGAGGTTGATATCGAAAATAGTGATCAACTTAATTCATTAACATACATATGGACATTAGATGGAATTGATGTTCAAATAGGTTCTGAAAATACATATTATTTAAATGAACTTGCAGAAGAATCTGGAGAATTTACAGTAACTGTTTTTGACGATATAACGTATTGTTGGAACTCAACAACCATAACTGTTCAATTTTATGAAAACAGCTATTGTGTTGATTTACCTCAAGGACTTTCTCCAAACGGAGATGGATTTAATGATTGCTTAATTTTAGATCATTTAGAAGACAGAGATGATATTGATAGAATTGATGTTTTCAATAGATATGGTACAAAAATTTACGAATTAAATGAATATGTAGATCAATGGTGTGGATACGATAATGAAGGCAAAACAGTGCCAGTTGGAACATACTTTTATATTATATATTTCCACTCAACTAAAGAACCTATAAATAGCTGGATTTACGTTAACTATTAAAAATATTAATTATGAAAAAAACCTTAATACTAATAATCCTTTTAATTTTTGCTATAAATATGCATTCACAGCAGGATCCACAATATACCCAATATATGTATAACATGAATGTTATAAATCCTGCATATGCAGGATCAAGTGAAACTACTAGTATTGGTATTCTATACAGAAATCAATGGGAAGGATTAGAGGGTGCTCCAAAGACAGGAACAATGAACATACACTTTCCCGCAGGAAGAAATGTTGGATTTGGATTTTCTGCTATTTCCGATGAAATAGGACCTGTTAGTGAAACTAATTTATATATAGATTTTTCTTATACATTAAATCTTGAAAATGAAAATAGAATTGCTTTTGGTTTAAAAATGGGTGGAACATTTCATGATATAGGTCTTGCTAATTTAACAACAATTGACCCAGATGATCCATTCTTTGCTAACGATATAAATGAAAATACTCCTAATTTTGGAGCAGGAATTTATTTCTATAAACCAAATAAATATTATTTATCTATTTCTGTTCCGAATATTTTAGAGTCTGTTCATTTAGACACAAATGATTTCAATATTGGAACAGAAGCAAGACACTTTTTTGCTTCAGCTGGTTATGTTTTTGATTTAAACGAAAATTTTAAATTAAAACCTCACGCTTTTTTAAAATATGCAGTTGAAAGCCCTACTAGTATTGATTTGAATGCAAATTTATTTATGTATGATTTTTTTGAATTTGGATTAGGGTATCGAACAGATGATTCGGTTACAGCTATGGTAAATTTCTTAGTTTCTCCATCGGTTCGAATTGGTTATGCGTATGATAGTGTACAATCTGAACTAAGTTTTTTAACAAAAGCATCTCATGAAATTTTTATAAACTTTGACATAAATTTCAAATCTAAAGTTTCAAGATCACCAAGATATTTCTAATTATATAATATATTAAAATGAAAAAAATTATAACACTTATTATTATTTCACTTATCAGCTTTTCATCTGTAAAAGCACAAAATAATGATACCAAAAAAGCTGATAGATTATTTGATCGTTTTGAATTTATTAAAGCCTCAGAAGAATACTTAAAGTTAACAAAAGATTTCCCTAATGATGTGTATATTATTAGGAAATTAGCTGATTCATATTATAATATTTTTGACACAAAAAACGCAGAAAAATGGTATGCAAAAATTGTTAAAAAAGATGACTCTGCAAATACTATATATAAGTATGCTCAAATGTTAAAAGCTAACGAGAAGTATAAAGAATTTAATAAATGGATGAATAAATTTTCAGAAATATCTCCGATTGACAGTAGAGCTATAGCTTATAAGAAAACACCAAACTATATTGATAGAATTGTAGAAAAAGGAAATAAATTTAATATTCAAAATTTAAGTATAAATACAGAATACTCAGAATTTGGTTCAACAATTTTTAATAACAAATTTTATTTTTTATCGTCAAGAAATAAAAAACGAAAGTCATACGGATGGAATAACCAACCTTTTCTTGATATTTATAGTTCATTTATTAATGAAAATGGTTCTTATCTAGAACCAATGCTTATTGAAGATTTAAATAGTAAATATCATGAAGGTATATTATCTTTTTCAAAAGACGGGCAAACTGTTTATTTTACTAGAGAAAGCTATTATGAAAAGGAATATGTAAAAGATGAGAGTAATAATACAAAATATAGTCAACTATATATTTACAAAGCAACTAGATCAAAAAATTCCTGGGTATCTATTGAGGCATTATCAATAAATGATCCTAATTACTCAAATAAAAATCCAATGCTTGATTCAAATGGTGACTATTTATATTTCTCCTCAAATATGCCTGGTGGTTTTGGATTATATGATATATATAGGGTGAAAATAAATGATGATGGATCATTGGGTTCTACAGAAAATTTAGGCCAAAATATTAATACAGAAGGTCAGGAAGGCTTTCCTTTTTTAGGTGAAAACAATACACTTTATTTTTCGTCAGATGGACATCTCGGCTTAGGGGGATTAGATGTTTTTTATTCAAAGAATATCGATAATAAATGGTCAAATGTAAGAAATTTAGGACTTCCCGTTAACAGCGGTGCAGATGACTTTTCATTTATGTTAATGGGTGATAATGGATATGTATCCTCTAATAGATCTGTTCCTGAAGCAAAAGGAAAAGATGATATTTATGCTTTAAAGAAAATTAAACCATTATGTGATCTACTTTTAGAATCTGTTATTGTTGACTCAAAAAGTAATAAACCTATTAATTTGGCTAATACGTCTATTTCAGATGGAACTGGGTTAATTAATAATTCGAAAATAACCAACAACAGAGGGATTGTAGAATACATCTTAGAATGTGAAGACAAAGTAAAGCTTATTGTCAGTAAAGATGGTTATGAAAGTAAAATAGTAGATATTAAATTACTTGATATAGAACCTCCTGTATTAACAATAAAACTTGATCCAATAGAAGAACTAATTTCTGAAGAAAAAATTGAACTTAATCCTATATATTTTGATTTTGATAAATTTAATATTACAAATCAGGCTGCTTTTGAGCTTGATAAACTAGTAGCTATTATGAAAAAATATCCTGACATGGTTATAAGAGCTGAATCTCACACAGATAATCGTGGGCCAGCTTCTTATAATATGCTTCTTTCTGAAAAAAGGGCAAAATCAACTGCTCAATATATAATTTCAAGGGGAATTAACGAAGGTCGAATTACAGGAGTTGGTAAAGGTGAAGAAGATCCAAAAGTTAATTGTTCATCAAGATGTTCAAAAGATGATCATGCTAAAAATAGAAGGTCAGAATTTTTGATTATTTCTAGATAAAATTAATGTGAGAATTCATCTATTGGATCTTGCAGTTTATTAAATTGACAGGAATAATATTTATAGTTGAGATATTTATAATTTGGTATTGTATCTAATGAATTCTTTTACAAAAAAAGCTGAATTTATTTTCTAATTCACCATAATAAATCTTACTAATTGAGAAAAATTTTCAAAAATTATAGTTTATTTCCTGAATTAAATCGCTGCTGAGACTTTGTGCAACTGGACAACCTTTTGCAACTTTAATTAACTTCTTAATCTGTTTTTCTGATAAATTATTTGTTTCAAAATTAATTTCAACAGAAATTTTAGAAATTCTTCTTGGATTAGATGACATAGTTTTAGTTATAAATGAAGTTGATTTTGGTAATATAAAATTATTTTTTTTGGCACATATTCCCATAATAGTTGTGATACAACTACATAGTGCAGATGAAACTAAATCTGTAGGCGAAAATGCATTACCTAATCCGTTATTATCTTTGGGGGCATCTGTGGTAATTGTTTTAGAAGACTTTAGGTGAGTAGACTCTGTTCTGAGCTCACCTAAATATTTATTTTCTATGGTATGTGTCATAAAAATTATTCTCCAGCAACCAACACATTATCAATTTCATATGTTGCAGATCCAGATGAGGATGATATATATTTAAATCCAATATATACATTATCTCCTATGTATGAATTTAAGTCAACATTACCAGAATCAGTCCAAGATGACCAGCTACTATCGTCTGTATCAAGAATGACAGATAATTCAGCCCAATTCCCATCAGATGAAGGATCTCCACCTGAATAATCAGTAGATATATAAACCTCTAATGACGGTCCTGAATATCTAACTACAGATTGGAAATTTAAAGTTGCTGTTGTTAAAGAACTTAAATCAATAGCTGAAGTAATTAGCCAATCTTCATTAACATTATTACCTCCACTATAACCTGACATTTTTGCACTAGGCGCTGGATTTCCGTAAGGAGTAATCTCCCATTCTTGATCTCCAATAACGCTAACAACTGTCCAATTGTCTAAATTATTAGACGAAAAATCATCAGCGAATAAGGGATCACATCTTGATGAGTCAAAGTTTACATCATCTTTCGTATTCAACATCATTACTCTATTGTCCCCAAAGTAATCTCTAGTTATAATTCCAGAAATTGTACCACTACCTTCAGTGGGTAACATGCTATCATTAAAATTTGAGAATGCACTTGTTTCTAATTTTAGGGTTCCAGAGTCAACACAGCTTTCCAAATCTCTTTGAGTATCATAATCTTCATCAGGGTCAACATAAGTTAGTCCGTCTAAACCAGATGAGAATTGGGCACCTAATGCACTTACATAGACACCAACATGAGAATCATTAATGTCAGATAGATTTAATGCTAATGGAACTAAAGAATAACTATTTCCAGATCTCAAAATACAATCTGATGCTCTATTTTCAGAGATTTCAGAAATCTCATCTCCATTAACATTTCCACCCCCTCCGATTGCAACAACTCCATCTCCAGAGTTTGTTTCCCCAATAGTGAGTCCTTGTAACTTAATATACACTTCTCTTCCAATATTAAATTGATTATAGCTATCAACTTGATTAATCGCAACTTTGACTCCTGCTGTAGGATTTTCTACTTCATCTTGCATGTAGAATTCTTTATAAAAATTTCCAGAATAATCAGAAGATGAAACATAACCTTTAACAACTAAGTTTGACTCAATCTCATTGACTTCTCCGTTTACAAACAGATTTTTTAATTCTGATATTGTCATTAGATCAGCATAACCATCTTCAATTTCAGAAAGTAGTTGAGTTAAATTTTGATTTTCCTCTAATCCAACACTTTGTGGTACCGAATAGTCATCATCTTCGATACATGAAAAGGTTAAAATTGATATAAAAGTCAACAATGATATTTTATTAAATAATTTCATATTTTTTAATTTTAAAATCTAAAGTATAAGTTTAAAAAGTAATTGGTTCCTCTACCATACCAGTATTTTGGGCCAAAAACTCTTTTTGGTTTATTAACATCTTGGAGTAATTGCTGATAGTTTGCATTTCTTCCTTGCTCAAATCCTCCAGTTTTGTATTTTTTGTCTAATATATTATTGATACTTGCAAAAAATCCAACATAATAGTCATCAATTCTCCAAGATTTTCCACCGATCATATTAACAACCATATAATTGTCAAACTTTTCTTGTCTTAATAAGTTTCTAGCTGTAGAAATATCATAATCATTAAAAGGTAATCCGTCTTGAGCAAGATAAAAGTTTTGAGTTCTTGTTAGCGGACTCACATCTACATATGTATTAGTGAAAAAATTTGAAGTTACTCCAATAAACCAATAATCAGGATCTCTATATTCAAAACCAAATGAATAAGCTCTTTGCGGGCCGCCTGCTAGTTTATAATTTTCTAAATTTGATGGACCAACAGCTACAGTTGTATTATCTGCTCCTAAGTATAAATATGGATTATTAGCGTATGTATATTGTCCGATAGATGCAGCGCCCTTAAGTTTTACGGTAGGAATTATTTGAGCTTCTATACCAAACTCTGCACCAATGTATTTTTTATCAATTCCCTGTAAAATTTCTTGAACAAATTCACTATTTTCAGAAAAACCAACTAACCCATCAGCATAATAAAAAGATATTTCATTTGCATCTTTTACTTCTGAATAAAACCCTGTTAACCTACCAGTGAATATTGGTGTTCTAAAAATATAATTAGCGTCAAAAGACATAACTTTTTCTTCAGTTATTGGCGTATTATTTATTAAACCGTTTATATCAGTTCCAACAATATTATGATTTACTCTAGAATTAGTAAATGTATTTCTTATTGATGGTGCTTTTTGGATATATGCTGAATTAAAATCTAATATATGTTTTCCTGAAAACTTATAGGTTATACCTGCTTTTACTCCGTAGCCATCAAATGAAATTTCATCTCCCATACCGCTTGAGTTTCCTGCATTTGCCTCATTTTCAAAAATTCCATTACGCTGATAAATAGTATTTGTTAAATTAGCTGCTATAAACAATTCAAGTTTATTAAAAGAAAAGTCTATCATTGAAAATAGACTAATTTCCTCAACATTCATTTCATAATGATATTTAAATTTCTCACCTTGGGAAATAACACTATTAGGTGATAATAAATTATAATCAAGATTATCAAATGAATCTATATTTGAATAAGTATATCCGCCTAACATGTCAGAAATCTGAGCAAAATTATCTGAGACAAGATTTCTATAATTAAACGATGAACTAATCTTAATATTTTCATTAATTTCTTTGCTGTAGGCTGAGTTAATGGTTAATTGTCTGTCATCAACTCTATCTTCGTACAGAACATATGCTGCATCTAGGTTAGATTGGTTATTGGTCAAATTAGCATCGTATATTCTATTCCAATTAATTTGCCCATTATTGACAAATTGTTCTTGAGCTAAATAAGCTCCCTCATAGTCTGGGTCATCTGAATCTGCAAGATAATAACTTGGTAAATCTTGATAGTATGCTGGACTTGGATTAGCTCCACCAGCATAATCTAGCCTGCTGTTACCCATTTCTCCGAACTGATATCCGATACTGGTTTCTAAAGAAGATACTTCACTAATAGTCCAATCATGATTTAGAATTATTATTGGCTCAACAACCCTTTTTACTCTTGAATTTCTTTTTTCTCCGTCATGAAATCCCCAATACTCATTATATTTTGTACCCTTGAGATCGTAAACCTCTTGTGTATTTGGAGAGACTTTACCCCTTCTATTTGGCGCGTAAATCGTAGCTAAATTTAAACTATGTTTATTATTAAATATTTTCTGAACAGAAAGAAAAGCTGAATTTGAATCGTAAAATGAAGCATCTTGATAACCTTCATTCCCCCACCTTCTTCCAATGGATAATGAATAAGCCCATCCCTTTTCTAACATGCCTGAATTATAACTTGCCATCATTCTGTTTGCATAACTTCTATTGGAAGAAGAATATGTTATTCTTCCACCCTCGCCATATTCTGAGGCCCTAATATTAATATTATTAGAACCTAAAATACCTCCAAAATTATATTTCAAAGGGATCGATCCATTTGAAAGTTCTTGATTTCTTAATACATCATTCAATCCACCCCAATTACTCCATTGTGGTCGTCCATTGTAAAGCTTGTTCATTTTAATTCCGTTGATTTGAACAATTGCATTGTCAGAATCTAAACCTCGAACTTTAAAAAAAGATGAGCTAAATTCATAAGCAGCTGTTCTGTAAAAAACATCCATTGAGGAATTTAATAAACCTGAAATATTATCAGATGCAGAAGTGTCATCACTTAATTCATCATCTGTTAAAGAAATACTAAATAAATCAACTACATCATTTGTGTTAGATAAATTATTAATTGTATCTGTAACACTAATTTGGTTAGATTCTGTTTGGGAAAAAATATTAAAGTTTGTAAGTAATATTAAGATTAATATTAGTCTTGTTTTATACATATCAATAAATATTTTCAACTATTATAATAATTGAGTTAAATTTACGCTTTATTTGTTATTTAAATGTGCATTTTTAAATACTTTTTTATGAAAATTAAACGAATAATTATATTATCTATCATCATAATAATTTCTTTTTACACTTACTCACAAGACAACGAAAGGAAATTTAAGATCCATACATTGGCTTTTTATAATCTTGAAAATCTATTTGACACAATCAACGATATTAATAAAGAAGATGAGAAAAGTCCAATAATGGAAATAAAATTTAATCGAACTAAAATATATAAACAAAAAGTCTCTAATATGGCTCGAGTAATTTCAGAAATTGGATTTGAAACTTCAAAAAGACCTCCTTCAATAGTGGGTATCTGTGAGGTTGAAAACAGAGCTGTTATTGAAGATTTAATTTCAGACGAAAAACTAAAAAAATATAATTATGAAATTGTACATTATGAATCACCTGATAATAGAGGAATTGATGTTGCAATGATTTATAACAAGGATGTATTCAAGATTGAAAACTCAAATTCACACGAAGTTTTTATCACAGATAATAATTCAAGTAAAAGAAGAAATACAAGAGATCAATTGGTTGTAAGCGGATATCTTGACGGAGAATTAATGCATTTTATTGTTAATCATTGGCCTTCTAGAGGAGCTGATGAAACCAAAAGGATTGCTGCTGCAAAGGTAAATATCTCAATAATTGATTCATTAAGAAAAATATATGAAAACCCAAAGATAATAACTATGGGTGATTTTAATGATGACCCTTTTGATAAGAGTATTAAAAAAATATTGGGAGCAAAGAAAAAAATTAACGATGTAGGAAATAAAGATATGTATAATCCCTTTGAAGAAATTTTAGTTGACAAAGGTGTGGGTACAAATGCTTACAGAGATAAATGGCAGCTATTTGATCAGATAATTTTATCAAAACCCTTTCTTAAAAAAAACTATGTTGATTTTCAACTATATAAAGCTGGTGTTTTTAACAAATCTTATTTGATAAATAAGAATGGTAAATTTAAAGGATATCCTTTTAGAAGCTTTTCATACGGAACATTCACTGGTGGCTATAGTGATCATTTGCCTCCTTATATCTTTCTGTTAAAAGAAATAAAATAAAAAAAAAGGCTCACATAAATGTGAGCCTTTTTTTTTCGATAAATATATATTAAAAATTATATCTTAATCCTACATTCCATGTTCTACCTAATCCAAAATAACCTTGATTAGCAGTGTCAATACCATCGTATAATACACCTGTACCATCGCCAGCAGCAATAGCTGATCTTAATTCACTAATGTAAACATTATCAAAAACGTTATTAACATTAAGTCTAATGTCTAAAGTTCCATCATTTACAAACATCTTGTACGAAAGACCCATGTCTACAACATGATAATTAGGTAACTTTAAATTTTCTTTTACAGCACCTACATTAGCATAAAGTTCATCGTAAAATCTAATATCTGAATCAAAAGAAAATCTTTCAGCTAAATCTACGTCTAAACCTAATCCAGCAGTAAATTGTGCAGCATCACCAACTTTACCTCCGTCAACATCTTGAGATTCAGTCTCAAGTACATTTTGATCTTCATCTTGTACTCTTGTAATTGCATCACCCTCATAAATCCAGTCACCAATTGAAACAAATCCTTTTAGTGTATAAGGTACATCATCTTGAGGCTTAGCACTAAAAGAAAGCTCAATACCCTGATGTAGTTGACTTACTCCTTCAGAAATTTCATAAAATAAAGCATCATTAGAAACATATGAAGATGCTGTTACCCTATCAGCCCAAGAAGTTCTGTATACATCAACTCTAGCAGAAAAATTAGGCACTTCATAAACATATCCAGCTTCTAAACCAACAATAGTTTCATTTGAAGTATTTGGATTTATTCTATTTGTGTAGTTTAGATAAATATTATCAAAGTAGGGTGCTCTTGAATAGTATCCAGCATTTACATAACCTCTACTATTTTCTCCTAAGCCAAATCCAACACCAGCTTTTGCATTATATCCAAAATTATCCGCTTTTTCTGATTCAACACCATCAGTGATACCATCAGGTAAAGCTTCTCCAGTCCATTGAGATGAAGTTCCATCAATTAGGGATTGATCAGCATACTGATAATGATCCCATCTTTGATACATTGTCTGAGAAACAGATCCTTGGAAAAAAGCAGAAAAATCATCATTTGTATACTCTAACTGTGTAAATATTCCGCCATATGAAATTCTCTCATCATTACTATATGCAATCTTTTGATCTTCGTCAAAGTTGGTAAAAGTAGCATCCCACGGATTAGCTCCCATACTTTCTGTTGCAATAACATATTTATATGTTCCATATGTTCCATATGTATCGTGATTATTATTTTGATCTCTCAATCTAATATTTTCTTGCCAAGATGTTAATCCATGAAAATTCTCGACAATTCTAAAGTGTTCACCATAATATGTTCTTAAATCTGCACCAATATTAAATGTGAGATTATCAGAAATCTTAGTCTCATAATTTGAAACTAAGCCAAACCAATTGTGCATATTCATCGAGGCTCTGGTAATGTAACCACCTTCAGCTGCATAATTACCACCTGCACCTGATGTTGAATTATTATATGCATAAATTGCATTATAATCAATATATCCTTCGTCAGTTCTAATTCTTTGACCTCTACCACCTGTTCCTCCTCCATTTCCTGTTGAAGCATATAAAACAGTAGATAAGCTTGAATCATCGTCAATTGTATAATCCCAATTTAAATTAAAAACTGGTTTATGATAGAAATTTCTTCTTTCAGTAAGATATCTATCTCCATAATATCCATAGTTGTTATTATACTTTCTTCCGTTATCTAAATAAGTGGCTATGCTCTTTGTAAAGTTCTGATCATGCCACTGAGGAGCGCCTGTCATTAAAAAATTAAAATTGTGCTTATCGTTCATTTTATATCCTAATGAAAGGAAATAAGTTTGACCTTGACCAAATGTACCTTCAGAATATCCGTCACCTTGCCAATGAGTTAGTAACATACTAGTTGACCAACCATTTTCATTTTGACCAGTGTCGTAAGAAAAAGTAGTCTTAAGATAATTATCATTAGCAAAACCTGCATATGCGAAACCTCCTTGATTTTTAGATGTAGACCTCATAACAAAGTTTACAGTTCCACCAACAGATGAAATAGCTAATTTTGAAGCACCAAGACCTCTCTGAATCTGAACGACATTAGCAATATCATTCATACCAGACCAGTTTGACCAATACATTTTACCATCTTCCATTCCGTTAATTGGCTGACCATTTAACATAAAAGCAGTATTTGATTGATCAAAACCACGTACAGCGATTCTTGTGTCTCCAAAAGCTCCAGATTGACCTGCAACATAGACAGATGGAGTATTAGCAAGAGTCATTGTAATATCTTGTGTTCCAATCTTTTTTTGAATTTCTTCTCCAGTAATGGTAGAAACAGCTAAGGGAGTTACTCTGTCTTCAGCAAGGTCAACAACCCCACCCCCGACTAATACAACTTCCTCTAATTCCTCAAGATCTTCCCAACCTTCTTCGGTACTTTCTTGAGCATAAATTGTAGTTCCAAAAAGTAATAGAGCTACAAAAAATAAATTTTGAGTAATTTTTTTCATAATTTGTTTTTAGTTTAATTATTTATTACAAATACTAAAATAGTTATTATTTACCAACTATTAACGATCTGATATAAATTAATTATCAGTCAATTGTTAACAATTAAAATAATTTAAATAATTATTTATTGCCAAAAATATATTCTTTAAGTAAGCTTTCTGTAGATGAATCGTGGCCAGAGTAATTTCCTGAATTGATATCAGACAAAATATCTTTTGCAAGTTTTTTCCCCAATTCAACACCAAATTGATCAAAACTAAAAATGTTCCAAATCAATCCAAGAGTAAAAATTTTATGTTCATAAAGTGATATTAAAGAACCAAGATTTTTCGGACTTAGTTTTTCTATAAGAATTGTATTAGTAGGCCTGTTCCCGTTAAAAAATTTATGATTGTCATTTACCTTTATCTTAAATGTACCTGTCATTAAAGCTTTTGTCTGAGCAAAAAAATTAGACATTAATATATTGTGATGTGTATTGTTTCCTTTCAATGGTTTTGAAAAACCAATAAAATCTAAAGGTACAATTTTTGTTCCCTGATGAAGTAATTGAAAAAAAGAATGCTGAGCATTTGAACCAGTCTGTCCCCAAATTATTTGTCCTGTTTCATAATTAACAAAATTTCCAGATCTATCTGTTTGTTTTCCGTTACTCTCCATAGATGCTTGCTGCAAATATTTACTGAAATTTTTTAAATATTCGGAATAAGCAATGATTCCATGGTTATGGTAGTTGAAAAAATTATTATACCACAAACTTATACAAGCTAAAATTACAGGAATATTTTCAGAATATTCTGAAGTTTTAAAATGAATATCCATTTCTCTAGCACCTTCTAACAATTCAGAAAAATTTTGATAACCTATGGATAAGCTAATTGATAATCCAGCAGAACCCCAAAGGGAAAATCTACCACCTACCCAATTCCACATAGGGAAAATATTATCGGGATCTATTCCATAATTTATGACTTCATCAACATTGCTACTTACAGCTACAAAATGTTTGGGAATATCCTTTTCTTCTGCACTTTTTAAAAACCATTCTCTGACAGTATTTGCATTAGTTAAAGTTTCTGTTGTTGTAAAGGTTTTTGAAACAATTATAAACAAAGTCTTTTCAGGCAAAAGATCGCTAATTATATCTTGAACATGATCTCCATCAACATTACTTATAAAATAAGTTTTAATATGATTTTTGTAATGATAAAGAGATTCAACAACCATCGATGGCCCCAATTCAGAGCCACCAATTCCAATGTTTACAACTGCTTCGATTTTATCACCTTTAAAACCTTTATAATTTCCTGATATTACTTCGTGAGAAAATAATTTAATTTTATCTCTTGTTTCTGCTATTTCAGACATTATATTTTTTCCTTCAACTAAAATTTTAGACATTCCATCAGCTCTTAATGCTGTATGTAGTACAGGTCTAGATTCGGTTAAATTAATTTTTTCGCCACTAAAGTATTTTTCAATAGAACCTTTTAAATTTATTTCATTTAATAATTTTTGGAATAAATTAATAGTTTCACCATCAATATTATTTTTTGAAAAATCTAATAAAAAGTCTTTCCATTTAATACTGAATTTTTTTCCCCTGCTTTTATCTGAAATAAAGTGTTCAAGTATATGAATATCCTTAATTTTTTTAAAATGATTAATTAATTTTAACCATGATTTAGTTTTAAGGGGGTTATTTGAGTCTAGAGACATTAATTAAAATTTATGTTATTTAGTTTTTCAATATAAGGAGAAATATAATTTTCAAAACTATTTTTAAATTCATTAGGCAATGATTTTGCTGGAGGTAATTTTTGTTTGAACGGATCTACTTGTTTCCCATTTTTCCAAAATCTATAACATACGTGTGGACCTGAAGTATTTCCAGTCATACCTACCTTACCGATAATATCTCCTTGTCTTACATAATCTCCCTCCTTAACTCTACCATTTTTTTGCATATGTAAATATTGAGTCGAATATTGATTGTTATGTTGAATTTTTACATAATATCCATTCCCCTTTGTATAAGAAGACTTTATTACCTTTCCTGATGCAGTAGCCATTATAGGGGTTCCCTTTGGAGCAGCAAAATCGGTTCCTTTGTGAGGAACTACTCTATATCCATAATAAGCAATTCTTCTCTTTAAATTATATCTAGATGTAATATTGCTAAATTTAAGTGGAGACTTCAAAAAGGTTCTTTGAAGACTATTCCCCTTTTTATCAAAGAATTCATTAAAACCATTTAAAGAATCTGTTAAAAAATTAAAAGCGTATAATTCTTCGCCACTATGATTAAAATAAGCAGCATCAATTTTTTTAATCCCTACTAAAATAGTATCCTCAATATATCTTTCTTGATAAATAATTTTAAACTTATCACCCTTTTGAATTCTTGTAAAATCAATTGTCCAAGCGTAAACATCGGAAAGCTGATTAATCAATTCCCAAGGTAATCCATTTTGATCCATAGTTTCAGATAAGCTATTATTGATAACACCTGAAGTAGATTTTTTTACAATCTTAAAAGGCTTCTTCCTAGAATATGCAAAAATTGAATCAAATTTGGAAAAGTCAATAACTATATAATTAACTCTGTCAGGTTGATATATAAAATATTGAGGAGATTTTAAGGAGTCTGTTGAATATAAAATAGTGTAAGGCTTTCCTTCTCTTAAATTTCTAACATCAAAAGAATCTTTTATCTTTTCAGCTATTTTATAAATTTTAGGATAAGATAAATCTTTTAACATTATACTCCCAAAAACGTCCCCTTTATTAACTGTATCCCTTCTTACGTTAAAAGAATCTAGATTAAATCCAAATTGTATGTTTTCTTTTTTTTTCTCAAGAACAATTTGATCTGAAAGTTCACTAGCATCATCTGTTGATAAATTTAAAATTATAATAAATAAAGCGGAAAAAAATAATAATATTAAAATAGTCTTTTTATGCATTTATCTAAAATTGAATTTTAAATGAGTTAGTTAAGTTACTAAATGATTCTAAATCTATCCTAATTGAACCAACAATTAAATCCGCTTTTACTTTTATTGGAATTCTATTGTCGTCAGCCGTAATCCACATAGTTAAACTTTCGTCTTTTTTGAACACCCGCCCATATTGAACATAGGGGCGGATTTTAAAACATAATATTTTTCCAAAATTAGTGTTAATAATTTCCGTTTTCAAATACTTAATTTTTAAATTATAATTCTCAGAGTCAAAAAACATATTCACAGAAATTTCGTTTTTATCATCTAAATCATTTATTGAAAAATATTTTCTAAGAAAATAAAACACTGAAACCATATCTTGAGCATTTTTTTTAATTTTAAAATTTTTCAAAGATTTAGTTTTTAAATTATTCACAGTTGCTTCATCTTTGTCATGGTTGAATTGAATTTCTATGTTTTTTTTGTAACCTCCTTCATTAATATTCCTGATAAATTTATTAGTTAAAATATTCTCGTTTTCAAAAAAACTTTCATATCTATCTCTAACCTTAAAGAGTAAATTTAAAGCCCCAGTTGTTTTACCAACCATTTTGGAATGAAATAAATCTATACCATTTATTTTATCATTAGTAAGACTCACAGTAGCTTCCCCAGCCTTTAACCATCCACTATATGAAATTTTATATTTTAACCATTCACCAGACTTGAAAGGCTGTATATTTTGAGAATTAATACTAAGAAAAAATAACATTAAAATTGAAAAAATGTTTCTTTTCATAAATTTTAAGATTTAAAATAGTTATAAATTAAACTTGCTTTTTTGCCCCCAATAATCAATTTAAGTTCATCAAAGTTTTTAGTTTTAATTTTTTTTAATGACTTAAATTTAACAAAAAGATTTCTTGAAGTTTTTTGTCCAATTCCTGGGATATTTACAAGTTCAGTTTCTAAAAAAGACTTGTCTCTTCTTTTTCTATATTGTCTTAAACTAAATCTATGAGCCTCGTCTCTTAGCCTTTGAATTAACTTTAATGATTCAGATCTTTTATCAATATATAATGGTGTTATTTCTCCGTAAAAATATATTTCCTCTAATCTCTTAGCAATTCCGATAATTACAATTTTATTAAAAATATTTAATTTTTTTAGTGACTTGACAGATGACGATAATTGCCCCTTACCACCATCAATTATTATCAGGTCTGGCAAAGTTTTATTTTCCTTAATTAGCCTTGAGTATCTTCGATATACAACTTCTTCTATTGAAGCAAAATCATTTTGAGAAGAGACTGATTTAATATTGTAATGCCTATACTCTTTTTTTGATGGTTTAGCATTTTTAAAAACAACGCAGGCGGAAGATTGATATGAACCTTGAAAGTTTGAATTATCAAAGCACTCTATATGATTTGGAATCATTTTCATATTTAAGTCAATTTTCAATTTTTTTAAAATTCTTTGAGATGAATCTGAAAAATTAGAAATAGCTTCAGATTTAAAAAAATTAATTTTATAGTTTTTTATATTTCTTAAAGACATTTTTAAAAGTTGATTTTTATCACCAGCCTTTGGGATAGTACATTTCTTGTAATCCATGCAATCGATTTTAATGTTTGAACATAATTCATTAGAATTAGATAAGAATTTAATTTTTATTTGAGGAATTAATTGTTCAAGAATATTCTTATCATCGATTTTATTTGATTTTTTAACATGCGTATTAAATGAGCTAATTATAAAGCCGTTTGATATCTGTGTGAAATTAATATACGCAAAAAATTTATCTGAAATAATAGTATAGATATCTAAATTTCTTATTCTAGAATTCACTACCATAGATTTTGACTGATAATTTTCCAAAGCTTTTAGCCTATTTTTGTACTCCAGAGCTTTTTCATATTCCTGATTATCAGAAAATTCCATCATCTGCTTCTTAAATTGTAATTTAGATTTTAAGAATTTACCTTTTAAAATATCTTTTATAGAATTGATGAACGAATTATATTTTTGTTCTGAAATTAAATTTTTAGAATTCTGTTCATTCTTTTCAAAACCGAGTATTATAAAATGACCATTTTTTTCAAGCACTCTTAAGTAGATTTTTGTTGACTTATCATTTATGGTTTTTTCGGTTAAATTATAATTACTTTTTCTTACTGGATATATATCATTTATTAAATCTAAAAGCGTGTTTATGGTTTTTATATTTGTATATGGTCCAAAATATTTAGAACCATCATGAATTATTTTTCTGGTTAAAAAAATTCTTGGAAATCTTTCATTTTTAATACATATCCACGGATAAGATTTTCCGTCTTTTAATAAAATATTATACTTTGGTTTAAATTTTTTTATAAGATTGTTCTCTAAAAGAAGAGCATCTGATTCAGTGGTTACCAAAATGACCGAAATACTTGAAATTTTAGAAATTAAAGACTTTGTCTTTTCGTCAAATTTATTTCCAGAAAAATAAGATTTGACTCTTTTTTTTAAATTTTTCGCTTTTCCTATATAAATGACACGTTTAGATTTATCCAAAAACTTATATACTCCTGGCGATGAGGTTAAGTTTTTTAAGTATTCAGAAATCGAACTTTTAATCATTATTTAAAATATCCCTAAACAAAGGGGTTGAAAAGAAAGTACACTTATGCTATTTTTGCATATTTTTAGCCTCAATACTCAGAGTTGCATGGGGTACAAGTTTGAGTCTTTGCTTTGAAATCAATTTTCCGGTAACTCTACATATACCATATGTTTTATTTTCAATTCTAATCAATGCAGTTTTTAAGTCTCTTATAAATTTTTCTTGTCTTAAAGCTAATTGCGAATTTGATTCTTTACTCATAACGGTACTACCCTCGTCAAACGCTTTAAATGTCGGAGAAGTATCCTCTGTTCCGTTATTATGATCATTCATATACGCACTTCTGATTAATTCAAGATCATGCTTTGCTTTACCTATTTTTATGTTTATAAGGTCCTTAAACTCTAATAAGTCTTTGTCTGTGTATCTAATATTTACATCTTTACTCATAGTTTCAAACTTTAGTTATAAATATTTTAATTTTTAATTTATCAAAAAATATTTCAACCCCTCCTTCAGATTCAATATCAAATTGAATAATGTTTGATAGGGTTTCCGTTTTTACATATTCTATATTGTTTTCAATAGCCTTTCGAATTTCAGAATCACCAGTAAAACTCAGTTTAATTCTATCCGTAACTTCAAATTCTTTAGATTTTCTTAAACTCTGAATCTTACTTACTATTTCCCGCGAAATTCCTTCATCCTTTAACTTTTGGTCAATTGTTATATCCAATGCAACTGTAATATTGCCTTGATTAGCCACCAACCAACCTTCGATGTCTTTTGAAGAAATATCAAAGTCATCTAAATCGAAAGTTATAGATTTTTTATCAATAAATAAATCTATTTTTCCAGTTTTTTCTAAGTCTAAAATTCTTTCGTTATTTAGAAGGTTAGTTTGAAATGAAATTTCTTTCATAAACTTGCCGTATCTGGGTCCAAGTTTTTTAAAATTGGGCTTAATAGACTTTACAAGTAAATCTGATTCACCCTCGATATATTCGATTTTTTTAATATTTACTTCTCTTTTAATCTCCTTGGAAACTGAATTAATGATATTTTTTTCATCATCATGATTAAGAGGTATTAATATTCTTTTTAAAGGTTGTCTAACTTTGATTTTTTCCTTAGCACGTAATGATAAAGTAAGAGAAGAAATTATTTGAGCATATTTAATTTTTTCCTCTAATTTATTATCTATTTTTGAATCTTCAGAATTAGGGAAACTTTCCAAATGAACACTTTCCTTAAAATCATTATCAAAACTCTTTGTTAAGTCTAAATACATTTTATCCATAAAAAAAGGAGAGATTGGAGCCGAAATTTTACAAATATCTATTAAAACAGTAAATAAAGTTTGAAATGCTGAAATTTTATCAAACTCGTAATCGCCTTTCCAAAATCTTCTTCTACTTAATCTCACATACCAATTACTTAAATTATCAATAACAAAATTTGTTATATCTCTTGCTGCTTTAGTAGGCTCATAATCTTTATAATAGTTATCAACCTTATAAATTAAAGTATTTAACTCCGAAATTATCCATCTGTCTAGCTCAGGCCTTTTAGAAAAATGAATTTCTTCCTCATTATACCTAAAGTTATCTATATTAGCATACATAGCAAAAAAAGAATATGTGTTATAAAGTGTTCCAAAAAATTTTCTCTTTACTTCTTCCACTCCTTTAATATCAAATTTTAGATTATCCCATGGATTTGAATTTGATATGATATACCATCTTGTAGCATCTGGACCAAAATCAGTTAAAGTTTTGAAAGGATCAACAGCATTGCCTAATCTCTTTGACATTTTTTGGCCGTTCTTATCCAAAACAAGACCATTAGAAATAACATTTTTATAAGAAACAGAATTAAATATCATTGTACTAATCGCATGTAAAGTATAAAACCATCCTCTTGTTTGATCAACACCTTCCGCTATAAAATCAGCTGGGAAAAAACGTTTATCATCAATATATTCTTTATTTTCAAATGGATAATGCCATTGCGCGTAGGGCATACTTCCAGAGTCAAACCAAACATCTATTAAATCCGACTCTCTACTCATTTTCTTTCCAGAATCTGAAACCAAAAATATATTATCAACTATATTTTTATGAAGATCAATTTTAGAGTAATTTTCATCTGATAAATCGTTTAATTTAAATTGGGAAAATATATTTTTTTGCATAAAACCATAACTAACAGATTTTTTAATTTCGCTTATCAACTCCTCAATGGAACCTATACAGATTTCTTCAACACCATCATCTGTTCTCCAAATTGGAAGTGGTATGCCCCAAAATCTTGATCTTGAAAGATTCCAATCATTAACATTTTCTAACCACTTTTCAAATCTTCCTTCACCAGTTGATTTTGGTTTCCAGTTAATTTTTTTATTTAATTTCACCATTTCATCACTATACGAAGAAGCTTTTATAAACCAAGAATCAATTGGATAGTAAAGTATAGGTTTATCAGTTCTCCAACAATTAGGATAACTGTGTTTATATTTTTCTACCCTAAATGCTTTGTTTTCAATTTTCAATTTGATTGCAATTTCAACATCAACTGATCTTTCAGGAGCATTTCCCTTATCATAATATTCATTCTTTACAAACTTCCCTGATAATTCACCCATCTCTGGCCTAAACTTACCCTGTAGATCAACAAGTGGTACCAAATCTTTATTACTATCCTCTACTAGCAAAGGAGGTATAATTGGAGTTGCTAATTTAGCAACTAGTGCATCATCTGCACCAAAGGTTGGAGCTGTGTGCACAATCCCTGTACCTTCAGAGGTAGTCACAAAATCTCCTAAAATTATCCTAAATGCATTATGAGGATTTTCAAAAGGTTTAGCATAATCAAGTAATTGCTCGTAGCCAATATTTTCTAATTCTTTACCTAAAAAAGATTTTAATTTTAAATAAGGTATGCTTTTAGGATCAAATTCATATTTATTAAAATCTTCCAAACTATCAGAGCTAAAAAATATATTTGAAAACTGTTTATTTATTAAATTTTCTGCAACGATGAAATCTGCTTTAATTCCAGTATATTGATTAAATGACCGAATCAAACTATACTTGATTTTTGGGCCTACAGTTAACGCAGTATTACTTGGTAATGTCCATGGGGTTGTAGTCCAAGCTAAAACAAAAATATCTAAATCACTTTTTAAAAAATTAGGAAGATTTTTTTTCTTTATTTTAAACTGAGCTGTTACAGTAGTATCTGTGACATCTTGATATGTGCCAGGCTGATTTAACTCATGGGAACTTATAGCGGTACCCGCTTTAGGGGAATAAGGCTGAATTGTATATCCTTTGTAGATTAATTTCTTGTTATAAATCTGCTTTAATAACCACCAAACAGACTCCATATATTTAGAAGTATATGTGATATATGGATCTTCAACATCAACCCAGTATCCCATTTTTAAAGTTAAATCATTCCAAATATCGGTATATTTCATTACTGCTTTTTTACATTCCTTATTGTAATCTTCTATACTGATTTTCTTACCGATATCTTCTTTAGTAATTCCAAGACTATTTTCAACACCTAATTCAACAGGCAAACCGTGGGTATCCCATCCAGCTTTTCTCTTAACATAAAAGCCTTTCATTGTTTTAAACCTTAAGAAAATATCCTTTATTGATCTTGCCAACAGATGATGTATTCCAGGAAGTCCATTTGCAGATGGTGGGCCTTCAAAAAAAATGTATGGGGGTTTACCCAATGATTGATCAACAGATTTTTTAAAAATTTCTTTAGTTTCCCAGTGTAAAAGAATTTCGTCTGAAATTTTTGAAAGATTTAGGTTTTTATATTCCTTGAAATTCATTAGTTAAATGCAAAATTTATCGAGTAAACGAAAATACTAAATTTAGTTAAACTATTAAGAAATGTGCTCAATCAAATCCTCAATTTTGGCTAAATAAACAATTTCAATTTTTTTTGATGAAATTATATCACAATATTTTGAAATAAAAATTTTTGAAAAACCAAGTTTTTCTGCTTCTTTAATTCTTTGATTAATTCTATTAACTGGCCTTATTTCTCCAGAAAGTCCTACTTCTCCCGCAAAACAATAATTTTCAGGGATATTAATGTCATTGTTTGATGACATAATTGCACAAATAATAGCTAAATCATTACCTGTATCTTCTACTTTTAATCCACCTGTAACATTTAGGAAGATATCTTTTGACCCCAAATGAAATCCTGCTCTTTTTTCTAAAACTGCCAATAACATATTAAGTCTTTTAGAATTAATGCCGGTTGAGCTTCTTTGAGGAGTACCATATACCGCTGAACTTACAAGTGCCTGGACCTCGATTAAAAAAGATCTAGATCCCTCAACAGATGCACAAATAGCTATACCACTTAATTTTTGATCAGAATTACCTATTAGAATTTCAGACGGATTAACAATTTCTTTTAATCCTTCTGAAACCATTTCATATATTCCGATTTCATTTGTTGAACCAAATCTATTTTTTTTAACTCTCAAAATTCTATATAAATAATTTCTGTCTCCTTCAAACTGTAACACTGTATCAACCATGTGCTCCAAAACCTTGGGACCTGCAATATGTCCATCTTTATTAATATGTCCAATTAACATTACAGGAATTGAGGTTTTTTTCCCGAACTGAATCAACTCTGATGTACATGTTTTAAGCTGTGAAATACTTCCTTGCATTGAATCAATTGAACCAAGTGTTAAAGTTTGTACTGAATCAATGATCAATAAGTCAGGTTTAATTTTTTCTGCATGAGAAAAAATACTTTCCAACTTGTTTTGAGAATATATAAGACAATTTTTGTTTGAATAGTTTAGCCTATTTGCTCTAATTTTAATTTGATTTTCACTTTCTTCACCAGAAACATACAGAACTTTTTTATTAATCATCAAAGATAATTGTAAAAATAATGTGCTTTTACCGATTCCTGGCTCACCACCTAAAAGTATTATTGACCCTGCTACAATACCACCACCTAAAACTCTATCAAACTCATTATCCTTTGTTTTAATTCTACATTCATCTTTAATCTCAATTTCATCAATAGATTTAGGAAAATTCTTCGACCTTATAAGTTCTGAATTTTTATGATCCCAAAAACTTTTTTTTGAAATTTCATTAAATTCTTCAACTATGGTGTTCCAATTATTGCATTTATTGCACTGACCTTGCCATTTTACATAGTGAGCTCCACATTCTTTACAAAAAAAAGTACTTTTATGAGTTGACATAACTAAAAATTAAAATCTGACTTAATCTTATCAGCTAATTCGATAAGATAGTCTTTAGTTAAACCACTTACATTGTCCATATTATAGGCTGATCTATATATGTGCATCGCTTTTCTTGGATTTCCTGTTTCCTCATAAAATCTGCCTTTGTAATAACTTGGCAGAATTGTTTGTGGGTATTCCTGAATAGCAAGTTTTGAAAGGTCGTCAAAAAACTCATACATTTCATTCAATTCAATATATTCTTCAATTGCCATAAAATCATTAATAGAAATTCTTTTTTCTATGTCATAAAAATCTTTGATGAGCTCATATTTATTTAGCAAATAATCCAAGGGGGGAATTTCTAGTTTTGAAATTATCGAATCATATTCAATTCTGTCAATATCAGAATATATTGAGTATAAACTTCTAATAGAACTTGGTATACTAACAGAAGGAACAACATAATGATTCTCATTATTAAAAATAAAAGATTTAAATTTTACATTTTTATTTTTAATCGAATCTAAAGATTTAGATGTGTCCAAAACATCTTCATATATAGATTTAAAATCATTTTTAGATGAAGATATAACATACAGCACTTTATTTTTTGTGTTATTTAACTTTTGAATTAAATACTTATCCATATTTTTTGAAAATTTAGGGCTAACCGAAATATAACCACGAATTATTGGGTTTTCTTTTAAAAGGAAAAAATTTATAAAATTGGCTGTTCTTTCCTGGCCAATTATGATTCTAAAAGTTGAACCTCTATAATTTTTAGATATATATGGAATTAATTCATTTTCAATAAAATTATAAAAAGATAAAGTCGAAGTTATAGGGGTATTATTAATATTATCCAAAACTGATACGTCTTTATATCTTGTTTCATTTTGCTTTATGCCAACAACTATATTTTCAGGAATATCTCCCCAATAAGATAAATAATCAATACTACCCGAAACCATATTGAACATATAATCTCCGTCTAAAACAATCACTAATGGAAATTTTTTTTCATCATTTTCATTAAATGATCTAGGTAACTGAATCTCAATAGATCTTTCCTTATTTAAAAACTTTGAAAAAATAGTATCATTAATTTTTGTAATATTTAATGAATCTAAGTTCTGAGAAAAACCAAGATTCAAAATAAATGAAATTATAATAAAACTAAATATGTTTTTCATATACTTTTATTTCTGTTTATGAAAGGTAATATAAATAGAGATAACCCCCCAAAAATAATAACCATCATAGTTTGAGATAGCCACATGACCCAGCCAAAAGCCAAGCCAGTTGCTGACTGAACTCCATACCAACCTAAAGATTCCTCAACAGCTAAAGGGTAAATCCCTATCCCTCCATTTGAAAAAACTATTGATAATGCTGCAAGTGTAAAAGAAATCATTAATTGTAGGAATCCAATTTCATGTAATTCTGAAAATGCTTTAGAAGTAACATAAAACATTAATATATACATTAGCCATATAAACATGGTATGTAGAATAAATTCATTTCTTTTTTTCATTTTAAATATTACCATTAATCCATCAGACAATCCTCTAAAAAAAGAAATGATTTTTTTATAAATGTTAAATCTACTTAAGAAAAGAAATAGAAAAAAAGAAATTAAAAAAAAGGAAATAATTATAAATAAAATTGATGATAAATTTAATGTTGAAATTATAGAAAATAACTCTTCTGAAATTCTATTAAACTCAGTTATTAGTCCAATAATTATTATTAAAATAATGCAAAGTATATCAATAACTCTTTCAGCTACAATAGTACCAATTGCTTTTTCAAAAGGTATTTTTTCGTATTTTGATATCATTGTTCCTCTAGCGACGTCTCCAGCTCTTGGTATTGTATAATTAATGAGATATGCAGAAAAAACGGTCAAAGTACTGTTTATAAAGCCTAGTTTATATCCTAATGGTTCGATTAAAAATTTCCATCTATATGATCTAGATATGTGACTTAAGGCTCCAAGCATAATTCCCGCCGAAACCCACAGATAATTTATTTTTGTAAAATATTGACTGAAGTCAGAAAAACTAATTTTTTTAAAAGAATATACAACACAAAAAAGCCCAATTAGGATGGGGAGCAAAATTTTAAATAATTTTTTGAAATTATTATACAAACGTTTTTTATTATTATTCAATTTTATGTCAATAAATTATTTTCTTCATTTGGAAATATTATACTTGGTTTGAATTTTTTTGCAACTTCAAAATTCATGGAAGCATAAGTGATCAAAATCAAAATATCGCCTACATTTACTTTTCTAGCTGCTGCACCATTAACAGTAATCTCACCAGTTCCTTTTGCGCCAGGAATTACATAAGTTTCAAATCTTTCACCGTTGTTATTGTTGACAATTTGTATTTTTTCTCCCTCAATAATATTTGCTGCATTCATCAGGTCTTTATCAATGGTAATACTTCCAATATAGTCAAGATTTGCAGCAGTTACCTTTACCCTATGAATTTTAGATTTTACAATTTCAATATTCATATAAAGTTAGTATAGTTTTATATTATCAATTAATCTTACGCCTGACACATCAGCCGCTATAAATGCGCGATATTTTTTGTTTTTATCCTTTGTTTTAATGGGTTTTAAATCTTTTTCATCAGCTATAATAAAGTATTCTATTTTTATTTCTGAAAATTCAGAAAGAAAATGTCTGACTTTATTATAAATTTTTTCAAAATTTAAAGTATCAAAATTTTCTTTTACAAAATTAAGTGCTTTAAACAAATTTGTAGCAATTTTTTGTGAAGAAATATCTAATTTTTTATTTCTTGAGCTAAGTGCTAAGCCATCATCTGTTCTAATAGTTTTACACCTAATAATATTTAAATTAAATCCTAAATTAGATACAAAATATTCAACAATTCTTAGTTGTTGAAAATCTTTTTCGCCAAAATAAACATTATCGGGTTTAACTAAATCAAATAACTTTTGAAGAATCGTTGCAACTCCTTGAAAATGATTTTTTCTAAACTTACCTTCCATATATTTATCAAGTCCGCCAAAACTAAATACATTAGAAACAATATTTCCAGAATAAATCTCCTCTGAGCTAGGATTAAATAAAATTAAATTTTCTGAAATTATTTTTAACGAATTAATGTCTTTTTTTAAATCTGAAGGGTAAGAAAATAAATCATTTTGATTATTAAATTGAGTGGGGTTTATAAAAATTGATATAATTGATAAATCATTCTCACTTATAGATCTACTAATTAAAGAAAAATGACCGTCATGTAAAGCTCCCATTGTTGGTATAAAACCAATTTTCTTTTTTTTGTTTTTAAGTTTTCTTAAATAATTTTTAAATTCAACAATTTTTTTAAAAATGATCATTTTAATAAAAATTTAACAGCATGTAAACTTAATACATTGCAATTAATCTACATAATTTTTGTAATTTTGCTTCCTCTTAGGGGCACTTCAAATTAATGAATTAATGAAAAATAGAAAGATTTTATATGTATCCTCTGAAGTTGTACCATATCTTCCTGAGTCTGAAATATCAAAAATGTCTTTTGAAATACCAAAAATGGTTAATAAACAAGGGGGGCAAATTAGGATTTTTATGCCTCGATATGGTAATATTAATGAAAGAAGGCATCAATTACATGAGGTGATCAGGTTGTCAGGCCTAAATCTTGTAGTTAATGATCTTGATATGCCTTTAATCATTAAGGTAGCTTCCATCCCTAAAGAGAGAATACAGGTTTACTTCATTGATAATGAAGAATACTTTAAAAGAAAAGCAACATACTCAGATTCTGAAGACAAACTATTTAAAGATAATGATGAAAGGGCTATTTTCTTTGCAAAGGGTGTGTTTGAAACTATTAAAAGGTTAAACTGGCCACCTGATATAATTCATGTTCACGGTTGGATGGCTGCATTATTACCTCTTTATTTAAAGCAGATCTATAATGATGAGCCAATCTTCAAAAATAGTAAAATTGTTACCTCACTATATGGAAACGAATTTGACAAATCCCTTAATAAGGAAATGATTAATAAAATTTTATTTGATGAAATTGAAGAAAAATATGTAAGTGATTTAAAAGATCCAACATATGAAAATCTTATGAAAATTGCAATGAATTCATCCGACGGAGTAATTGTTGGCTCAGAGAATGTTTCAAAAAAAATTAATAAATTTTTAAGTAATTATAAAAAGCCTGTATTAGATTATCATTCTTTAGATTCTTTTTCAGACCCATACTTAGAGTTTTACAATAACTTATTTCATAAAAAATGAAATTAAATTTTATTAAAATATTGGTTTTCACTTTTGTTTTTTCTTCTTGTGAAAAAGAATTTTCAAGTTTTGATTCTGAGGTTATTAATTCTGAAAATGCTATAAATTTTTCTACAAATAGTATCGAATACTCTTTAACCAATAGATCCGAAATGGTAAATCCAGTTCAATCAAATAATTTACCTTCATTTTTATTAGGAAGTTATTATCACCCTCAGTTTGGAACATTTAGAAGTAATTTTGTCGGGCAAATGGTTCCTGCAGAATATAATCACGATTTTGGTGATAATGTAGTCCTTGATTCAGTTGTTTTAACAATTCCTTACTATTCAAGAGGAATTGATACCAGTGAAGAAGGTGATATTACTTATGAAACTGATTCTATATATGGTAATTCACCGATAAAAATTTCAGTGTATAAAAATAATTTTTTTCTCAGAACTTTTGATCCGTTTAGCGATTTTGGAACAAATCAGAAATACTTTTCTAATGGATCATTATCATCGAGTGAATTTATTGACCCTAATCAGTTAGAAGGAGAATTGCTTTTTGAAATTGATAATTTTATCCCTAGTTCAGATCAAATAAACTTAACACAAATTGATACTTCAGGAAATACCTTTATTTCTCAAAAACTAGCCCCAGCACTAAGATTTAAACTTGACAATCCAAATGGAAATTTTTGGGAAGTTAATTTTTTTGAAAATGAGCAAGACCAAGTTTTAACTAATGAACCTAATTTTAAAAATTTCTTTAGAGGTCTATATATTAAAGTTGAAGATATTGCAGGAGATGGTTCCATGATGTTGTTAAACTTAGCATCTTCTAATTCAAAACTTACTATTCATTATACTTCAGATAATACGACCATCGGAGATGGTGACACCGATTCTACCGATGAAATTGAAACTAATCAGCACGAATATGTGATTAATTTTTCTGGAAATTTGGTTAATATATTTGAAAATCAGGATTTTATAGATCTTACTCCAATTGATCAAAGCCAAGGAAATGAAGATATATTTCTTAAAGGAGGTGAAGGTATTATTTCAACTTTAGACTTATTTTCAGGTACAATATTAAATGATTTGGGTGAAGAAGTAAATGAATTTGAACATTTTAAAGAATTCTTTTACGATGATATATCTGACCAACCTAAAAGAATAATAAATGAAGCATTTATTGAGTTTTATGTAAATCAAAATTTCCCTAACAATGACGAGCCAGAAAGAATTTACATTTATAATTATGAACAAAATTCTGCTTTAATAGATTATTTTCTAGATCAGTCAGTAAGCTCAACAACGATTAATGCTAAAATCAATCATCTTGTTCCGCTTGTCAGAGATAGTCTTTCAGATAATAGAGGGATAAAATATAAAATAAGAATAACTGAACATCTTAATAATTTAATCCTTAGAGATTCCACTAACGCAGAGTTAGCAATTGGTGTTATTTCTGATATTGCTTCGGTTCAAAATTTTAAAATTTTAGATAATCAAAGTGAAGATAAAAGCATGGCCTCTGGAATTATATTAAGTCCAAAAGGAACCATACTTCACGGTAATTTAAGTTTAGAGGTTGAAAAAAGACCTAAAATTAAAGTTTATTATACTGAACCTGAAGATTAAATTATTTTTCAAATTTTGAACCTAAACTTATTTAAGTTTAAAATCAATCAAATGTTTACAATTATATGTGTGGTATTGTCGGATATTTAGGAGTTAAAGAATCATTACCTATAATTTTGAATGGCCTAAAGAGGCTGGAATATCGTGGATATGATAGCGCGGGAGTTGCAGTTTTTAACGGTTCAAATATAGCATCTTGTAAATCAAAAGGGAAGATAAGTAAACTTGAAAAAAGTTTAAATAAAAGAAAAAATTTAAATGGTAATATAGGTATTGGTCACACTCGATGGGCAACGCATGGTGCGCCTAATAATATAAATGCTCATCCACAATTTTCAAATTCCAATAAAATTTGTTTAGTTCATAATGGTATCATTGAAAATTACTCAACAATAAAACAAAAACTTTTAAAAGAAGGATTTTCATTTAAATCAGAAACTGATACAGAAGTTCTTGTGAATTTAATTGAATATGTCAAAATTAAAGAGAATGTCAAATTAGGAGAAGCTGTACAAATGGCTTTAAACCAAGCTATAGGTGCTTATGCAATAGCTGCTATTGACAGTGACAAGCCAGATGAAATAGTAGTTGCTAAATTGGGAAGTCCTTTATGCATTGGAATCGGAAATAATGAGTATTATATTGGAAGTGATGTTACCCCGTTTATAGAATTTACAAAAGATGTTGTTTATCTTAAAGATGGTGAATTGGCAATAATAAGAAGTCATAAAGAAACCATTTTCAGAAAAATTTCAGATGATTCACTTGTTTCTCCAACAATTAACAAATTAGAGATTAGTCTTGATAAAATTGAAAAACAAGGTTTTGATCATTACATGTTAAAAGAAATATTCGAACAGCCTAAAGCTATAAAAGACACTTTGAGAGGTAGGCTTAATTTGTCTAAAGGATTAATAAAATTGTCCGGAATGGATGATTTTATTAATAAATTTTTAACCACAAATAAAATTACAATAATTGCATGTGGAACATCTTGGCACTCTGCCCTTATAGCAGAGTATATGTTTGAAAAAATTGCAAAAATTTCTGTAGAAGTAGAGTATGCTTCAGAATTTAGATATCGAGACCCAATAATAAATAAAAACGATATAATAATTGCTATATCTCAATCTGGGGAAACAGCAGATACTTTAGCTGCTATAAAATTAGCAAAATCAAAAGGAGCATATATATATGGAGTTTGCAATGTTGTAGGATCATCGATTGCTAGAGAATCTAATTCTGGATCCTATACGCATGCAGGTCCTGAAATTGGGGTTGCGTCAACTAAAGCATTTACAACGCAAATGATAATATTATACTTAATGGCTGTTAAGTTAAGCAGAGCAAAAGGTATTATTTCTGAAAAAATATTTCATAAATATTTAATCGAAATTTCATCAATAGATAAAAAAGTTTTAAAAACCCTTGCGTTAAATAATAGTATTAAAAAAATTGCTAAAAAATTTAAATCCTCTAAAAATTGTTTATACTTAGGTAGGGGATATAATTTTCCTATAGCCCTAGAAGGCGCTTTAAAACTTAAAGAAATTTCCTACATACACGCAGAAGGCTATCCAGCAGCAGAAATGAAACACGGACCAATAGCATTGATTGATAAAGATATGCCCACTATTGTAATTGCAACTAACAAAATTAATTATGATAAAATTGTTAGTAATATTCAGGAAATAAAATCAAGAAAAGGAAAAATTATTGCTATTGTTTCAGAAGGGGATATAGAGGTGAAAAAAATTGCAGATTTCGTAATTGAAGTTCCTGATAGTATCGAGTCAATTACCCCTTTTATTACGGTAATTCCTCTTCAATTACTTTCTTATCATATTGCAGTAATGCTTGATAGAGATGTTGATCAGCCCAGAAATTTAGCCAAATCTGTTACAGTGGAGTGATTTTTTCCAACACAAACATTTGTACTCCTCAACGAAAAAAGTGAAATAGATTTTCTAACCTTTACTATTGTTTTAGTATTTTACAATAATGGAATTAACAATAATAATATCAGGTCTAATTGGGTTTTTCATAAGTCTAATTGGGTTTTTCATAATCTCTTCTATTGTTAAATCCATTCGTAAAAAAGAAAGAGAATTAATAAGTTCTGTTACATCATTGAGTAGAGGAACGAATTCAGAATTGAATCTGATATTAAAATTATTGAAAAGTGGAATTCCACAAGTAACTATTTACCATGATTTATTAATAAAAAAAAATAACGGTAAGTTTTCACAAATAGATTTGGTATTAGTTACATCAGAGGGGATTATAGTTTTTGAAGTAAAGGATTATAGTGGATGGATATTCGGAAGTGGAAACAATACGAATTGGACTCAAATTCTCTCATATGGAAAAAGAAAGTATAAGTTTTATAATCCAATAAAACAAAATAACAATCACATTACAGAGTTAAGAAAAACCCTCAAACAATTTGAAAACATCCCTTTCTTCTCTTTAATCGTTTTCTTTGGTGATTGTGAATTAAAGGAAATAAACTATGTTCCAAAAGGAACTTTCGTAGTTAAATCCCATAGAGTGTTTGAAGTTCTTAATTTGATTAAGAATGAAAATGAACCAACAGAATACACTAATAAAAGAGAGGTTGTAAATAAACTTAAAGAGTTGGTTTCATTGGGTGAGAATGTTGAATATCAGAAAAAACATATTGAAAATATTAAGGATATGGTTGGGAAAGATAGAATCTTTAAATGAGGGGAGTTTTTCTTAGGGTTAAAACCTGATTCGACATAAAAACGGAGTAGATAGAGTTTTCTGAAAAAAGTTTTGTTCCATTTCCATTAAAATACCCCCATCCCCCTCAATCATTCCAAATATTAAATAGAGTAAGATTCCTAAAATCTTAGAGGGTGATGAATGAAAAAATATGATTCTGTCTAAAGAATCTTAAATACTCCTATTGTAAAATTTAAATACTCCTGATTTAAAATTATTCCTTTTTTTAATATTACCTGAGAACTAAATTTTAATATAGGGATATATTTTAATTTGTTTTGTGTTGGAATCGTTAAGTCTTTGACCGTTGAGTAATTATCTTATTTCATTAATCAACTCATTATCTTTCCAAATGCCTTTTTCAATAAATTTATCTCGTCCTATCCATATTCCCCAACCATCATAATTTCCATCTTTCCATTCACCAACGTATGTGCCCAACTTATAACCATTTTCGTCGAATAATTCTTCAGTCCCCCAACCATTTGGCCAACCATCTTCCCATTCACCTTGATAGACCCCCGTTAGCATCCCTTGATCATCATACAAGATTTCAGTTCCAATACCATCTTCAACACCATTTATAAAAGATCCATCATAAATTGATCCGTCGCTATATAGATAAGAACCTACTCCGTTTTCACAATCTCCAGAAACACAACTTCCTTCGCTCTGAGAATAAAAGATTAACGGAATATTTAAAAAACATATTAATAATATTTTTTTCATTTTATTTATAGTTTTAAAATTTGTAATTAATTTTTATCGTACCCTAATTAAAGTTACATAATTTTCTAATACCTTAAATTGTTGAGGAAAACTTTTTCCTTGTAGAAAATTGCTATTGGGTAAATCTATCGTTTCGGGTAAAGCATCAATTAAGGGTAATAGATATATTGTTTTAATTGAATAAGATACATTATCAATATCCTCTGCAACTAATTTTGAAGAATTTATTCCGATTAAATTCCCGTTAGAATCAAACAGCGGGCCACCACTATTTCCAGGTTGAATAGGGGTAGTAGTTTGATAATTTGTGACATCACCCATTGCACCGGTTAAAGAACTAATTTTTCCATCAGTAAACTTAATATCAGAACCCATAATTTGAGACTTCGGAAAACCTAACGCAAAAACAGACTCACCAATGTCACTTTTTCTGGTTTTAAAGTTATATTTTATGTAGCCAATTTTTTTAAAAGAATCATCGTTAATTTTGATTATCGCTAAATCATTTACGGGATCAGTCTTAACAACTTCTGCATTATATCTTTTAATTTCTCCTTGATTTTTAAATTCAACTTCTATAAAATTTACATCTTCAATTACATGATAATTTGTTGCTATATATCCATCTGATGTTAATATTATACCTGAGCCATTTCCTAACCATTCATAAGAAGATGAATTTGAATTGTTTCCAGATTCATTATCATTATAACTTGGAGGAGATTTCCTTCCAGAAGGCATAAATTTAGAGATAGAATTCCCAATATTATCATCTGATGAATTGGTGCTTGTGTCTTCTGTTTTGTAAATATCTTTAAATGCAAAAATAGAATTATATCTTGATCTTAGTTCATTGTAATCAGAGTAAATCCATAATTGGTTGTATTCATAAGAAATAACATATTTCATGCTACCGCCAGATTTATCTGTGCCAAAATATTTATCAAAATTATCTTCATCATCATAACTGTCATATTCCCAAGAAAAGAAATAAGGAGTGTTCTCATCATAATTTATGATTAAATAATCATCTTGAAATTCTAATAAAACAGCATAGTCCTCCTCAGCATCTAATACATACTTTTGAGTAGCATTATTCCACTTTCGTATTTCATATGAATCTGCTTGATAGTTTCCATTTTCTACTTGAGAGAAAAGTAAAAAAGGAAGATTGAATAATATTAAAAATAATTTCTTAATCATTTTCTAGAACGTTGATTTAACATTAAATATAGCCATCATCCACATTTCTGATTTAGCTTGAAGGTCTAAAAGTTTAATTTTAGAATTATTGAAGTCAAAAATAATATATAATGTTTCACCTTTATCTGAAACAATATCCCAGGATACTAAACCTGAATCTTCATCAGATTGATTTTCACCCTGAATATAAAAAGTTTGTTTTCTACCAGAATCAGTCATTGTGATAATAGTTTCAGCTTCGTTTACAACAAATAAACCATCGGCAGGAGCTTCTTCACAATCATTTGACCATTTTTTAATATTTTCTTTCCAATTACATAGCTCTATGTAATCTGTAGAAAAAGAATATTGACAATAAATTAAAGATGGAACTAGAAAAAAAAGAAAAAAGAAAAATTGAAATATTATTTTTTTCATGCTAATGATTTTTATATTAAGAATATATTAATATATTAATTTATGTTTAACTATTTGAAAAAAAATTCAATAAAATGCCTTTTACAAACGATGCAATAGTTTTTGGGATCTTAATGATTTCTTTAGGATTTGTTTTTTTTACCGAATCAAAAAAGAGCGGGCCATGGAGTAAGTTTTATAAAATAGTTCCTGGATTATTAATGTGTTATTTTATCCCTGCTATTTTTAATTCTTTTGGAATAATTTCGTCTGAAGAATCTCAAACATACTATATTGCTAGTAGATATCTATTACCAGCATCATTATTATTAATGACCTTAAGTATTGATTTAAAAGCGATTTATAATCTAGGTTATAAAGCGCTTATAATGTTTTTTACTGGGACTGTAGGGATTATTATTGGGGGGCCTATTTCAATACTTATTTTATCAATATTTTTTCCTGAATTATTTGATGGAGCAGGTCCTGATGCTATTTGGAGGGGCCTATCTACATTGGCTGGGAGTTGGATTGGAGGTGGTGCAAATCAGGCTGCTATGCTTGAAATATTTGAATATAATCCTCAAAAATATGGTGGTATGGTACTTGTTGATATTGTTGTTGCTAATATTTGGATGGCTTTTATTTTATTTGGTATCGGAAAGAAAAATACAATTAACAAATGGTTAAAAGCAGATACTTCAGCAATTGAAGAATTAAAACAAAAAGTTATTTCTTTTTCTAACAATAATAAAAAAATTCCAAGCCTTACAGATTACATGATCCTTTTAGCAATTGCATTCGGAACTGTTGGAATTTCTCATTTAGGCGCTGAACTTATTTCAGAATTTTTAACCTCTACTTTTGAATCTGTTGCAGATAAAAGTTCAGGATTATCATCTTTTGCATCAAATTTTTTCTGGATGATTTCAATTGCGACTTTTATTGGAATTGGGCTTTCATTTACAAAAGCCCGAAAACTTGAAGGGATTGGTGCTAGTAAAATAGGAAGTGTTTTTATTTATATTCTTGTAGCCACGATTGGTATGAAAATGGATTTAGGGTCGATTTTTGATGAACCTAAATTAATTTTAATCGGAATTATTTGGATGTTAATTCATGCAATTATGTTAATAGTTGTTGCAAAATTAATTAAAGCTCCATATTTTTTTCTTGCGGTTGGTAGTCAAGCTAATGTAGGTGGTGCTGCCTCTGCGCCTGTTGTGGCTGCAGCATTTCATCCATCACTAGCTACAGTTGGTGTATTATTAGCTGTATTTGGATATGTAGTGGGTACTTACGGTGCGATGATTTGTACATATTTAATGGAATATACTTCAAGTCTGTAATTATGAATATGAAAACAACCCACATATACAGAAAAGAAAAGGGTCAAATAGTTGTTCATGGCGATGTTAATTTAACCGATATTGAAGGTAATAAAATTCCACATGGAGAAAAGTTTACATTATGTGGTTGTGCAAAATCTAAAAAACTTCCCTTTTGTGATGGCTCACATAAAATTGATTAATTAAATCATGGAATAAAATTTGTGATATCTTTAATATGAAAAATATTTTATTATTATTTTTTATTTTACCTGCACTATTATTTTGTCAAATTGATGGTTCAATAAACGGTTACATATATGATTCCAAAAGCCAATTACCACTATTAGGCGCTAATATAATCATTGAAGGAACTGAAAAAGGAGCAATTTCGGATGTAAACGGATTTTTTGAAATCACTAACATATCTCCAAAATCTTATAACTTATCTGTAAGCTATGTTGGATATCAATCCAAAAAGATTTTTAATATCATAATTAAAAGTAAGGGAAATCAAACTTTAGAAATTCTTCTTGTTGAATCATCTGAAGAACTTGAAGAGATTATTTTATATGAAAGTCCTTTTAAAAAGTCTACCGAAACTCCTCTTTCGGTTAACACTTTTTCAAGGGTTGAAATTGAAAGTTATCCAGGTGCAGATAATGATGTAACAAAGGTAGTTCAAAGTATGCCAGGTCTTTCGCCATCAGTTGGCGGATTTAGAAATGATATTATAATTAGAGGTGGTGCACCAAATGAAACTGTATATTATTTAGATGAGATCGAAATTCCTAACATTAATCACTTTAGCACACAAGGTAGTGCAGGTGGGCCGCAAGGAATGATTAATATTTCCTTTATTGACGAGGTAACTTTGAGTACATCTGCATTTGGAGTTGAATATGATAATCCGCTAAGTGGTGTATTACAGTTTAATCAGAAAAACGGAAATCCTAAGGAAATCAACGGTAATTTTCGATTTGGGGCAAGTGATTCAGCGATAACCATTGAAGGTCCTTTTTCAAAAAGTGAGGATAATAAAACTACTTTTATTTTTTCTGCCAGAAAAAGTTACCTGCAGTTCCTATTTGAATTAATCGGACTTCCAATAAGACCCGATTATTGGGACTTTCAATGGAAAGTAAACCATAAAATAGACGATTATAACTCAATAAATTTTATTGGATTGGGTGCAATCGATGATTTTTCAGTTGAAGCTCCAGATGATTTTGATTTTACCCAGCAATCATTTTTAGAACAAGTTCCAATAATTCAGCAAAACTCAACAACAACAGGTATTTCATGGGTTAGAAAGTTTAAAGATAAAAAAGGGCAATTTATCCTTGCTCTAAGTACAAATAAATTAAAAAATATATTTTCTAGATATAATGATAATGAAAATTTAAATGACCTTTATTTTAGAAATGATTCTCATGAATGGGAAACTAAATTAAGATTGAAAACAGTAAATTATTTAAACGATTGGAAAATATCATGGGGTGGAAATATTCAGTACTCAGATTACTTTAATAGTACATCTGATCTTTATAACCAGACAGAGTATGTGACAAAATTTAATTTTTTTAAATATGGATTGTTTGGAAATATTTCCAAGAGCTTTTTTGAAAACAAACTTGATGTATCAATCGGTATTCGATCTGATGAAGACACTTTTAGTAGCGGATCCAACTTAACAAATAATTTGTCTCCAAGATTATCAACCTCTTTATCAATTTCAAAAAACAGAAGACTAAAATGGAATTCAAGTTTAGGTACTTATTACAAAATTCCTGTTTATACAGTTCTTGGATTTAAAAATGGCTGGTTAGGAGAGTTTAGTAATCAAGATGCAAAATACACAAAAAGCGATCACTTTGTAACAGGTTTTGATTATGCCTTAGGAAATGCATCAAAAATATCAATCGAGGGGTTTTTAAAAAAATATGATCAATTTCCAATTTCTATAGTTGATGGGGTGTCTCTAGCAAACAAAGGAGCTGATTTTGAAGTCCTTGGAAACGAAAATATCATCACAGATGGTAAAGGAAAAACAAGAGGACTAGAATTTCTTTTTCAACAAAAGTTGAACAATAATTTTTACGGGATATTTTCTTATACCTATTTTAAAAGTGAATTTACAGATATTAACGGTAATTATTTGCCGTCTGTATGGGACAGCAAACATTTATCCTCATTTAGTGGAGGATATAAACTTAAAAAAAATTGGGAAATAAGCTCAAGATGGCGTTTTTCGGGTAAAACACCATACGTGCCTTATGATTTGGATGCTAGCTTAGCAAATTATCCCAATATGATCCTAGATTATTCACAACTAGGGAATGTTAAACTTGGAAATTTTTCTCAAGTAGATATAAGATTTGATAAAAAGTGGAATAAAGAGAATATATCCATAAACTTCTTTGTTGAAATTTTAAATCTTCTTGCACAAAAAATACCATCGCCATCAGAATATGGTTTGGAAAGGGATAGTGGTGGAAATATTATCACTCCTTTCAATCTAGTAGAAATTGACGTAAATAGGCAGTCAATGATCCCTTCTTTTGGTTTTTCTATTGATTTTTAGTGATTTCAACCCAAATAAGTATTATTTATCAAAATTGTTAAAATATTATATATTTAGTAATAAATTATTCAATTTCATTAATTAAAATCAAATAATTATAATAAATTTTGATAATTATTATATTTTAAATTAAGTTTTTCTCCCATTTTTTTAAAAATATGTATTGTGTTAACAGATTATTAACATATATTTAACCCTATAAAAATTAAACTTAAACAAATTATGAGAACAATTCTTAAAATTTTAATAATGTTATTTGGGGTTTTTAGTTATGCCCAAACTACTATTTCTGGTAGTATAACTGATCAAAATAACCAACCTTTACCAGGAGCTACTGTTATTGTGGTTGGAACATCAAATGGTGTTGCCTCAGATTTTGACGGTAATTACTCAATTACTGTTGATTTAGATACTCCATTTAATTTAGAAGCTAGCAGTGTTGGTTTTAAAACCAGTACAGTTGAAGTTACTAATAGCTCTAGTGTAAATTTTATTTTAGAAGACAATACTGCTTTAGATGAAGTTGTTGTTTCTGCTTCTAGAACTCCTCAAAGAGTATTTGAATCGCCTGTTACAATCGAGCGTTTTGGGACTAAAGAGATTCAAAACACTGCTTCAGCAGATTTTTATGACGGTTTAGAAAATTTAAAAGGTGTTGATATAAATGTAAATAGTTTTACNTTTAAATCNATAAATACNAGAGGTTTNGCAACNTTTGCAAATACNAGATTTGTNCAATTAGTNGANGGAATGGATAACTCTGCNCCTGCACTTAATTTCCCATTNGGNAATTTATTNGGTATGGTAGAAACNGATGTTCTNAANGTNGAATTANTNCCAGGTACNTCNTCNGCNNTATANGGNGCAAATGCNTTTAANGGAATTNTATTAATGAANAGTAAAAATCCTTTTGATCANCANGGNNTTAGNGGTCANTANAANAGAGGTATTACCTCNCAAAATGCTGCTGGNGANAATGAATTNCAAGATNTTCANATCAGATGGGGGCANAANTTTAGCGACAAACTTGCTATGAAAGTTAANTTTGGNTANTTNACNGGAACTGACTGGATTGCAAANAGNGAAGAAGATAAATTAAACAGATCTGTNTTCCCTGGAGANTATAATCATGATGGTATTAACATTTANGGNGATGANGTTGCAACAAGNATTTATGGTGTTGCTCAACAAATGGTNGGATTAGGTCTTTTACCTGCNGGTGCTGAAGCGCTNGTTCCTAATGANGTTGTAAGCAGAACTGGTTACAATGAAGTTGATATGGCTGAGCCTGATGCAANAAGTAAAAAAGCTGACTGGGGTGTATNCTATAGACCAATTGAAGACAGNAATCTTGAAATTTCATANGTTGGAAAATGGGGAACTGGTAGAACTTTATANCAAGGAATTAACAGATATGCAATTAAAAACTTTACCATGAACCAGCATAAANTTGANGTAACCAATGATAATTGGTTTGNAAGAGNTTATGTAGTNGAAGATGATGCGGGNGATTCNTANGATATGACTTTTGCAGCAATTAATGTAAANAGAAGATGGAANCCAGATNTNAANTGGTTTGCTGAATATGTAGGTGGTATTGTTAACGGACAATTAGCAGGATTAAATATTGATCAAGCTCATGNTCTTGCAAGACAAANTGCNGATACTGGAAGATGGTTACCAGGTTCAGAAGAATTCAACTCTAATTTAGCAGAAGTAATCCAAGANCCAGATTTAACAACTGGAGCTAGATTTACCGACAATTCTAAATTCTATCATATGGACTACAATTATAATTTTGGTCATATGTGGGATTGGGCNGAAGTNCANGTNGGTGGTTCAGCNAGAANNTANTCNCTNAANTCNGGAGGAACAATATTTACAGATGTTGAAGGACCAATTGAATATCAAGAAACTGGTTTCTATACACAAGCTGTAAAGAAAATGATGGATGAAAGACTTGTTGTAACAGCCGCAATGAGATATGATAAATCAGAATTATTTGATGGNCAATTCTCACCAAGAGCGGTATTAAGTTANACAGCTGGTGAATANAAGAATCATAACTTTAGAGTTTCTTATCAAACAGGATTTAGAACTCCAACTACCCAAGATTTATTTATTGGATTAGATGCAGGTCAAGCAAGATTAGTAGGTTCNGCTCCTGGAAACCCTGAAAGATATATTAGAGATTACGGTNTTAGTNCTGCAGGTCAAGCTTTAGGAATTCCTGCAAGTGTTACAATTTCAGGTGCTGCTGCATACAACAATGCTTACGAGGCTAGTTCTGTACAAGCTTTTGCTGCATCAGGAAACCCAGCTTTACTTACCGTTGCAGATGTTGATTATGTTAAGCCAGAACAAATGCAATCAATGGAGTTTGGTTATAGAGCAAAATTATCTAGAACATTCACTATTGATGCTGCTGTTTACAGAAATGATTTCCAAGATTTCATTAATACTCAAGTAGTGTTGTCTCCACTTTATGGAGAAGTAGGTGATGGTGGTTTATCTATATTAGCAATTGCTAACGGAGATTTTGAAACATGGAGTTCATATACTAATTCACCTGCTGAGATTTCCTCATGGGGAATGGCAATAGGAATGTCTACTAAGATATTTAAGAACTTTGATCTATCTGCTAATTATACTAAATCTGAATTAGAATTTGAACAATCACAATATCCAGATTTCAGAACTAACTGGAACACACCAGAGCATAAAATTAAAGCTCAATTTGGTAATACCAACCTTTTCAAAAATGTTGGGTTTAACGTAGCATGGAGATATTGGTCTGAGTACCTTTGGCAAGCTTCTTTTGGAGACGGAATGGTTCCTGAAACACATGTCGTAGATGCTCAAATTAATTTAACAGTTCCAAAATGGAAATCGACGATTAAAGTTGGAGCTACTAATATTGGTAATAACGAATACTTTACAGCATTTGGTTCTGGATTTATTGGAACACAATATTATGTTTCCTGGACTGCAAACAACTTTTAAAAAATAAATACTAATAATTATGAAATTTAAATACATATTTTTATCACTATTGTTTCTCGGCTTAACAAACTGTGAAACAGATGTTGAAAACCCTAACGATGTTTATCCTAGACCGTTTGTAGAAGTTGATTCAGGTGATGCTGATTTTAGCACTTATGTTGCTATGGGTGAAGGAATAACAGCGGGGATGACTGATAATTCATTATTTATTGCTGGGCAAGCAAACTCTTATCCAAATATTATGGCTGGAGTTATGTCTATGGCCGGAGGGGGAGAATTTACTCAACCCTATGTAAATGATAATGTCGGTGGGATGCTTGTTGGTGGTCAACAATTTTGGTTCCCTAGACTTTATTTTGATGGTGCTGGCCCTGCTAATGTAACAGGAAATATTACTACAGAGGCAACTAGTACCGTTCCTGGTCCATATAANAATATGGCATTTCCTTTTGTAAATGGAATACACATGGTAGCTCCTGGTTATGGTAGTATCGCTGGCCTTTCTCAGGGTTTAGCAAACCCATGGTTTGTTAGAGCTGCATCTAGTGAAGGTACAACTGTTTTAGGTGATGCTGCTGGCCAAATGCCAACTTTTGTTACACTTGTTCCTGGAAATGATTTTGCTGGTTATGCTGGTTTTGGTGCAAGTGGATTAGCTGGAACATTAGATGTAAGTGGTTCTCAAGGTATGTTAGTAGGTGTTGGAGCAACTCTTCAAACTCTTGCTGCAATGGTGCCTAACGGAGTTGTTACTACATTACCCGATCCAACGAATACTGCACAATGGAATACAGTTTCATATAACTCTATCCCTCTTGATCAGGCGACAGNGGATCAAATAAATTCAGCATTTACAGCTTATAATGGTGGCCTATTATTGGCTCAATCTTTTGGTTTATTGACTGCTGAAGAAGTTGCAAATAGAACATTAGCAACTAGAGTAGCTGGAAATAATCCTATACTTATTCAGGATGAAACTTTAACAGATTTATCACCATTTGGAATACCATTACCTTTAATGAGAGATGCAAATGCAAATGATAAAATTAGTTTATTTGCTGGAACTGTTCTTGGTCAACCTGCTGATCCAAATAATCCTCTTTCAATCATAGGGGTTACAGCACCATTGGAAGACCAATTTACTCTAATGGCAAGTGAAATTGAATACATTCAATCAGAACTTAATACTGCAAATACTGCAATAGTAGCTTCTGTTCCAAGTGGATGGGCATTATTTGATTTGGCTGGACTGTATAATGATATAGTTACAACAGGAGTTATGGAAGATGATTTCATGATGACTGGTGATTTAGTATTTGGCGGGTTCTTTTCGCTTGANGGATATCACCCTACCTCTAGAGGAAGTGCATTGATTGCTAAAAAAATGATGGAAGCTATTGATGCAACCTGGGGATCAACCTTATCTATATCAAATTTAGATATAGGAGATTATCCTACAAATTATCCTAACGGCTTATAATTATAAAAAAGCTAACCAAAAAAAAAGCTCGGATAATTATCCGAGCTTTTTTTGTTTATAACAGTTTATTAATTGTTAAAAAATCTGTTGAATATATTTCATAAAAAATATATATTTGCGACTTATTACATATAAGAATTATATAACACCATATCCCTAAAAATGACATCAGGAAAAATAGCTCAAATCGTAGGACCTGTAATTGATGTTGAATTCAATTCAGAGTCTNGCCTTCCAAAAATTTATGATTCACTAGAAATTGAAAAATCTGACGGCACAAAACTTGTATTAGAAGTTCAAGCTCACATTGGTGAAAACATGGTAAGAACAATAGCAATGGATTCTTCCGACGGTTTAAGTAGGGGTGNAGAAGCAAAACCTACTAACAGTCCTATCCAAATGCCTATTGGAAAAGANATTAACGGTAGACTTTTTAATGTCATTGGNGACTCAATTGACGGTATTGGNAACCTCCCAAAATCTGGAGAAAATGGATTACCTATTCACCGTGAATCTCCAAAATTTGAAGACCTTTCAACAGCTACCGAAGTATTATTTACTGGTATTAAAGTTATTGATCTGATTGANCCCTATGCAAAGGGAGGNAAAATTGGATTATTTGGAGGTGCAGGTGTTGGNAAAACTGTTCTTATTCAAGAGCTTATTAATAATATTGCAAAAGGTCATGGTGGATTGTCAGTTTTTGCAGGTGTTGGNGANAGAACAAGAGAAGGAAATGACTTACTTCGTGAGATGCTAGAATCTGGAATTATAAATTANGGCGATGAATTTATGAAAAGTATGGAAAAAGGAGAATGGGATCTTAGTAAAGTTGATAAAGATGCTTTAAAAGATTCCAAAGCAACTTTTGTTTTTGGACAAATGAATGAACCCCCTGGAGCAAGAGCTAGAGTTGCTCTTTCAGGATTAACAGTTGCTGAATACTTTAGAGATGGTGCTGNAGACGGACAAGGTAAAGATGTACTTTTTTTTGTTGATAATATATTTAGATTTACACAAGCGGGTTCTGAAGTGTCTGCACTTCTAGGGAGAATGCCTTCTGCTGTAGGATATCAGCCTACGCTAGCCTCAGAAATGGGAACAATGCAAGAAAGAATTACATCAACAAAAAATGGATCTATCACATCTGTTCAAGCAGTTTATGTGCCTGCAGATGATTTAACAGACCCNGCTCCTGCAACAACATTTGCGCATTTAGATGCCACTACTGTATTGTCAAGAAAAATTGCAGAGCTAGGTATTTATCCTGCTGTAGATCCGCTTGATTCTACATCAAGAATTCTTACTCCAGAAATACTAGGTGATGATCACTATAATTGTGCGCAAAGAGTAAAAGAGTTATTACAGCGCTACAAGGAATTACAAGATATTATTGCAATTTTAGGTATGGAAGAATTATCTGAAGAAGACAAACAAGCAGTGGGTAGGGCAAGAAGAGTNCAAAGATTTTTATCTCAACCATTCCATGTTGCAGAACAATTCACTGGAACACCTGGTGTATTAGTCGATATAAAAGATACAATCAAAGGATTTAATATGATCATGGATGGTGAACTAGATCATCTTCCAGAGGCAGCATTTAACCTTAAAGGAACTATCGAAGAAGCAATCGAAGCTGGTGAAAAAATGTTAGCAGAAGCATAANCAAATATCAATGATTTTAGAAATAATATCTCCTGAAAAAATAATATTTACCGGTGAAGTTTTATCGGTTGCTGTCCCTGGTGTTAACGGAGAATTTGAAATGCTAAATAATCACGCGGCAATTGTTTCAAACCTAAAAAAGGGATCTATTAAGATATATGGAAATATTACCTTAGATGAATCTCAAAAGGAAGTCTTTAAAAAGGAANGCAGAGGTTATTTTTTTGATATTAACTCTGGCACTGTTGAAATGAAAAATAATAAAGTTACAGCACTTGTTGAGTAAATAAGGTTATAACTTTTTAATGACATTCGTTACTATCCCCCAAATAATTAATTCGTTATCCTCCTTTATTTCAATTCCTTTATAATTAGAGTTTTCAGGCTGTAACCAAATTTTACCTTTTTTTACTTTTAATCTTTTAACCGTAAATTCGCCATCAATAAAACAAACTGCTATTTTATTGTTAGTTGGCTCTATACTTCTATCGATAACGATTAAATCTCCATCCTCTAGGCCCGCATTAATCATTGACTCACCTGAAACTCTTGCAAAGAAAGTAGCTTCTTGATTTTTTATTAATTCTTTATCTAAACTAATTCTTTCCTGCTTGTAATCACCTGCTGGAGATGGAAACCCTGCTGAGATTCCTGTGTTTATCAAAATTGCGTCCAAACCCGTTTCTTTTTTGGGAATAAAAAAACTTAAGCCATTATTTTTTTTCATTTAATCTTAATTATATCGCTAATCTTAGTGGTATAACTTGGAGATAAGAACTCTTGCTTCATTTTCCATTTTTTTATTAAATCCTGATTTGCTAATTTTATTTTATCACCATACCTTAAATTTATACGATCTATTGTTTTCATAAGTGGCTTGTGCCTATAATCTTCATTTTCAAAAATACCTAATTGATAATTATCACTAGGCAAAAGACTCGTTACAATTACACCAGCTTTCTTATAACTTATATTGGGCTCAAACATTTCTTCAATTACTTTTAAAGCATAGTTATTTAAAACAAAAGAAGAGTTAGTTGGATAAGGAAGTGTAACGACCCTGGAACAGGAGTGTTGTTTTAAATCTTTTCTAAAGAAATTACTCCTTATAAATACAATCATAATATTTGAAATCGAGTTTTGTCTTCTTAGCTTTTCAGCACAAGACAGCGCAAAGGTTGACACCCTTTCTTTTAACTTATATAAATCAGAAACAGGATTGTCAAATGACCGAGTAGTTGCTATTGACTTTTTCAACTTAATCGATTCCAAATTTAAATTGGATATCCCTTTCAATTCTTGCTGAATTTTAAGCTCTACAATAGACAAGTTAGACTTAACCCATTGCTCTGGTAAGTTGACAAAATCTAAAGCATTTTTACAGCCGATAAATTCAAGACGCCGGGTTAATCTATTTCCTATACCCCATATATCATTCAACTTAAAATACTTTAGAGATTTTAATCTTTTATATTCAGTATCAAGCAGGTAAACATCTTTTGTTTGAATGGGATACTTTCGCGCAACCTTATTTGAGAGTTTAGCAAGAGATTTTGTTGGAGCTATACCTACCGATGTAGGTATACCCGTCCATTTTAAAATTCTTTTTCTCATTATAGAAGCATGAGTGAAGAGATCAATATTATCATAACCACTAAACTTTAAAAAAGCTTCATCTATACTGTATATTTCAATATCAGGTGTAAACTCCGAAATAATATTCATCACACGATGACTCATGTCAGCATATAAAGGGTAATTAGAAGATAAAACAACAATATTGTGTTTTTTTATAAGTGATTTATATTTAAAAATAGGCGCTCCCATTGGGATGCCTAATTTCTTAGCCTCGTCACTCCTGGAGATGGCACAACCATCATTGTTTGACAAAACAATGACAGGCCTACCATTTAAACTAGGGTTAAAAACTCTCTCGCAAGAGACATAAAAATTATTACAATCTATTAATGCAAACATCAATATAAATATAAGTTTTTATCAAAAAAAAAAATGTAAAATTTAAGAACTTATTTAACAAAAAATAGTTTGATTACAAGATTCAAAATAAGTATTTTTGGAAAAGATAATAATATGAAATAAATAATGAAAAAATTACTCTTATCAATTCTTATTTTTAACACATTTGTAACACATTTAAGTGCACAAGAAAGCGAAGATGAAATAAAATTAGACGAAGTTGAGATAATTTCTAGCCCTAGAATTGAAATTAAAAGTTTACAAAACTCCATTAGCGTTATAAGTATCTCTAAAGAAGAAATTCAAAATAGTACAGCTACTAATGTTAGTGAATTATTACAACAAATAGCAGGAATAGATGTCAGAAGAAGAGGAGTTGAAGGGATGCAAGCTGACCTATACATAAGAGGCGGTTCATTTGACCAGACACTATTATTAATTGATGGAATAAAAGTAGAAGACCCTCAAACAGGCCACCACACAATGAATATGACACTACCGTTAGAGGTGATAGAAAAAATAGAAATTACAAAGGGATCTGCAGCAAGGATATACGGTCAAAATGCATTTAATGGAGCGATAAATATTATAACTAAAAAAGATATTGAAAATAATATTTCGTTAGGACTTGCAAGTGGTTCATTTGATCAAAAAAGAGGAAGTATTACAATTCAAAAAGAATATAAAAATTCAAATATTTTGATTAACTACAATCGGAAAGGATCCGAAGGATATAGATATAATACCGACTTTAAAAATGATGAATTTTTTATCAAAAGTAATTTTAAAATAAAAGATCAAAAAATATCTGCTATTGGAGCATTTAACGAAAGAAAATTTGGAGCAAATGGATTTTATGCAAGTCCAGAAGCTATCGATCAATTCGAAGAAACTCAAGCAAGTATAATCGGATTAAGCACTACCTTAAAAAAAGATGATCTAATTATTAAGCCAAAACTTTATTGGAAAAGAAATCAAGATATGTATGTGTATTTAAGACAAGATCCGTCTGTTTACAGAAATATGCATATATCAAATAAAGTGGGTGCTGAAATTAATATGGCATTAAATAACCAACTTGGTATTTTAGGTCTTGGAATCGACATATCAAACACTACATTATCAAGTAATAATTTAGGTCAAAGAAACAGGAAAATGTTACATATTTTTGCTGAACAACAAATGAAGTTTTTTGATGATAAACTTGATTTAACTCCAGGATTAACAATAACATATTTTTCTGATTTAGCAAATAGTACTGATCCTGATTCTGTTGAAACATCAGATGGATGGACAAATATTCCACATATATATCCAGGTATTGATTTAGGTTATAGTTTTAGTAAAAAATTTAAATTATATGGTAATTTTGGATATACTTTTAGAATACCCACTTACACAGATTTATTTTACAACAGTCCAACGACAGAAGGAAATGAATTCCTAGTATATGAGAAAGCATTAACCTCTGAACTTGGTATAAAGTATAAAAAAGAAAATTTTAATTTAACATTTTCTGCATATAATAGAGCTGCATCAGACGTAATTGACTATGTTAAAAATGAAGAGTTAGAACCCTGGCAAGCGAATAATATAAGGGATATTAATACCTTAGGATTTGAATTACATATGGGATACAAGTTTTATCTTGGTTCGTTTAACACACATCAAATAAATATTGGTTTTAGTAATATAGAGGATGATTTAAAAGAAACTGAATTTAACTTTTCAAGATATGCTTTAAACTCATTAAAAAATCAAATTACATCTACGTATTCATTTGAGCTTAACAATAAAATTAGCTCAACGATTGCCTTTAAAAACGCTAAAAGATTAAACGAAGAAAAGTATACAGTTCTTGATTTTAGAACAAATTATAAACTTAATAGATTTACTTTGTCAGTAATATTAAATAATATCTTAGATACAGAATATTCAGAAACAAACCTGGTACCGATGCCTGGTTTTAATTCTTTAGTCGGAATTAAATATTCTATTAATTAATTTCATTTAGTTTTTTATAGATAAGATTATTCTCCCAACCTCTATACATGAAATAATTTATAAAAGATCTCTTCTTTTGATCAATAGTACCTTTAAGAAAATTTATTTTATTAGTTGAATATTCTTCAAAATATGAAAGATATTCATGCTCGGAAATATCATTAATATATTTATCTATTGTAATACTATCAATGCCTCTAGATTTAAGTTCATATTTTAATTTTATTTTACCCCACTTTTTTATTCGTAACTTTCCTTGAATAAAAAATTTAGTAAATCTTTCCTCATTTAAATAGTCACTATCAACTAAATAATTTATAATCTTAAGTTGCAAATCTTTTTCTGTGTTAAGAGTGTTTAATTTTTTCTTTACCTCTTTCAAGCATCGGTCTTGATAAAGACAATAAGATTGAATTTTTTCAACAATAACCTTATCTTGTTCGCTAAAATTAGTAAGCATAATTTACAGAAAAGATTACATTAAATCCGGGTGCTGAAATTCCTGAAGAATAGGGTCTATATAATTCATCTGAAATGTTTTCAATTGAAAAAGTAAAATCTATTTTTTCAGAAAAAGAATATTTTGATCTAAAATTATAGGTTATCCATGAAGGTGAATAAGGGTTTCCATTTTCGTCAAGCGCATACATATAAGGCTTGACTCTTTCAGATTCGGCTAAATTATTAAACGATATCTCTGAGTTATAATTAATATATCCATCAAAAGTTAATTTCCCCCTTTTAAAAACCAAATGTAAATTTCCATAATTTGGAGGTATATGCCTTACTGGCAATGCAAAAGGTAATTCATTTAATTCATAACCTGCAATTAAATTTAATTGAGACTTTAAACTTAGGTTTTTACTTATGATCATATTTGTTCCAAATTCAAATCCATATAGGAGAGATTTTGAGCCATTTTGCAATGCTTGAATCTGAGATAACTCTCCATCATAAATAATTTCTGTCACTCCATTTTCAAGAATGAAGTCATCTCTTATCAATGCGTCATATAAATAAGTTATATATGTTGAAAAGTCTAATTCAATATTATTTTTTGTTCTAAAATATCCCCCGAACTCCATTCCAAAAGATCTTTCTGGTTTTAAACCAGGATTTGGGACAATTACATTACCAGGCTCTGAATCAAAAACCTTTGCTAAATCATCTATATTTGGAGATCTAAAAGCAGTATTAATATTAAACTTCAAATTAATATATTTATTTCTTACCCAGCTTAATCCAATACCTCCTACAAATGCCCCATTATCTAAAGTTGTTTTTTCATATAAGAAATCATAGTAAATATTATTGTGGGATAAGTCAGCCTCTAACCTAGTAAAGCTATATCTCAAACCACTTTGAAAATATACATCCTCTATAATTTTATTCTTATAATTCATATATGCCCCAAAAGACATTAATTTTGAATTGTCAGGATACCTTGATGAGATCGGAAAGGATAAAGAATTCTCTATATCAGTGCTAAGGCCAAAAGAACTTACCTTATTATTTATAAATTCTAATCCATAAGTTAGGTTTGAATTTATATTAATTTTTTTTGTTAGATCGAGATTTAAAGAAACAATGTCTAACTCCTCCTTTCTGGAATTTAAATTTGATTCGTTAAATTTCCTACTGTTTCTGATTTCTGAAAAAGTTTGATATGCAGATGTAAATTTTAATTTATCAAAAATCAATGTTGATCTTGGTTTCAAAGTAATTTGATTATTAATTAGCATCCATTTTTGTGGACCATAAAACCAATCCCCATAAAACAGACCTCCTTGTTGGTCATCTCTAATCAACCGATCGTATCTAGGAATATCACTAGATTTTGAAATATGAAGGCCTAAATCAAATTGAATCTTATTATTTGGATTATATAAAATCTTTTGTAAAAAATTTAACTGATTATAAGCTGTATTTCTTTGAATTTTTGAATCTGAATTATCATTTAAAACATCTTCTCCCAAATAATTTTGTGTTACATAATTTGGCCTTAGATAATCAGATGGCCCGTTACTCCCCATTTTTAGATTTCCATAATCTGAATAAGAAACACTTGATAAAAACGCAATTTTATTTAGTCCATAATTTAAATCAAAATGGTTCATCTTTTCGTTAGCAGCAGATGAATATCTTGAATTTACATTTATCATAATTCTTGGTGATTTAATTTCAGATAATATTGGTTTTTTGGAATAAAAATTCATTACACCACCAATAGCATCACTTCCATATAAGACAGAAGCAGAGCCCATTATAATTTCTGTAGTCTCAATATTCATTGGTGAAACAGAAATAATATTATGTATATTACCCCCCCTGTATATTGCATTATTCAGTCTGACTCCATCAACAGTGATAACAAGTCTATTTGTAGAAAGCCCTCTTATCATGGGGCTACCACCTCCCAACTGACTTTTCTGTATATATACATTTCCAGATCTTTCCAATAAATCTGCACTAGTCATCGGATTTGTGAACTTTATGGTAGATTGATTTAATTGATTTATTTTTTTTGGTATTTCCCTTGATAACTGAGAAAATTTTGAAGCCGAAACGATAACCTCATTTAGAATTTCATTATCATAACTTAATTTTAAAATTTTTGGAATTGAAGATTTAATAATTTTCTTATTATTAAAACCATATTGTTGAATTGTAATAGAGTCAGAATCAGAAAAATTATCTAAACTAATATTTCCATCAATATCAGAAGTTACATAAAATTCAGTTGTTGTATACATTGATACACCTGCGATGGGATTATTCTTTTCATCTAAAATTTTTACATTCTGAGTAAATAAAATATAAGGGGTAAAAAATAAAAAAAGAATGATTCTGAACACTATTCAAAAAGTTTTCTGAGTATATCTAGCGATTTAATCGAATTAAAACTATCAATATGAAGCCTATAGTATAATATTATATTATCTAAAACTTTTTTTCTTTGCATAGATGATAAGGTTAGCGACTTTATGTTATCAAAATTTGTGCCTAAAATATTATTAAAACATGTAAGTTCATTTCCTTTTAATAAATAATTTCCAGATTCTATGTTGATGTATATACCTTGTTCTAAATCAAAAAAATCATAATGTTTGTTTTCACTATCAGGGTAGAAGCCAAAGTATTGCGTTAATCTAATCAGAAAAACGAGATGGAAGTATGGAGTAAAATCACTTTCATCAAAATAAATTATTGATGTTTCTATGAAATCATATAATAATAAATCTTTCTCTTGAAATTTTAATGTTTTTGATAAAATTTCAGACAAAAACATAACAACTACAGATTTATTATTGTCGATGTAAATTGATTTGAAATTTACTTTAAGGTCTACCTCTTTAAAAAAATGTAAGTCTCTTTTATTATTTAAAACAAAATCTATTTCTAGAATTGAAAGAGGATGGAAATAATTAAAAATATTTTTTTTCTTCTTTCCCTTACCAACCCTAACAATAAAAGAACAGATTCCAGCCTTTCTAGTGATAATCCTAACTATAAGACTACTTTCTTTATAGCTAAATTTATTTAATACAATTCCTTTTGTTGATACAATCATTACCTAACAACCATAAGTTTTAAGATCTTAGTTTCATAAGTTTTAAGATCTGAAAGCATTATAATATATACACCTGATGAAACCTCTTTATTTCTTAAATTCTTTCCATTCCAAAAGGCAGTTCCACCATCAATTTCAAGATTAAATCCATTATATCTTTTATTCACATTTGATTGAGCTTCACCTACCAAATTACCCTCAATATCAGTGATTTTTATATTTACATTATTCGTTAAGCCTGAGATTTTTATTTTTTCAAATTGCATATCAAAAGAAGGTCTTACTGGATTTGGATAAACAAATGATTCTGAAAAATTATCTGATGCCGATGAACTTCCTGAGTTAAAACTAACAAGTCCCTTATCAGTTGCAAAAAAAACTTTTCCGCTTGAAAGGTTAACACTTATATCATTAATATTATTTGAAGGTAAAGGCGAGTTTTCTTTTGTAAAATGATAAATAGTTTGTTGCCCATTCGGAGAAAAATAAAATACTCCCGAACCAATAGTTCCAACCCATTTATTATTCGCTCCATCTACTTCTATATCCGAAATATACTGTTGCTCTAATAATTCTCTTGGAATTCCATCTTCAAGAATTACTATCTGCTGTGTTGAAATAACGGATGATTGAAAAAAATTAGAGGTATTATATAAAACTCTTAAACCTTTTATTGTGCCTATCCAAAGATGATTATTATTATCAACCGCTATAGATTTAACATTTGAAGATGGCATGTTGGACTGATCTTGACTGAAAACTTTTCTGATTTGAGTTGAAGTCCCTGAATTTTCATTGAATCCAATCAATCCAGATCTTAGACTTGCTATCCACTTGTTCCCGAATGCATCAATCTCTATGTCATTAAATCCAAGTTCGTCCATAAATCCGTCGTTAATTATTTGGGTAAAATTATAGCTGTTCCAATTATTCGAAGCTAAATTAAATGATTTTAATGGGCTATCAATTCTTGAATTGAGAACCCATAATACTCCGTTATCATCAAATTCGATATCAGAAACTCTTATACTTTGGTATTGAGGGTCCGAGGACAATAAAGATTCCAAATCACTGTTTGACTCATCAAAGAAATTGATTTGAATAAAATTTTCAAATTCTAAAAGACCTCCGTGAAAAGAACTTATAAAAACACTATTGTTAAAAGGACTGATAGCAATGTTATTTAGGTTAACAGCTTGATCTGAAATACTGTCTTTACTAATATTAATCCAATTATTTAATGATTCATTATAACTGCTCACCCCGTTAAATTTAAGTGGATAAGGATTATAATATTCAGTATAATCGCCATATGAAACCCATGTTTCATTGTTTAAAGATTCAACAGAAAAAATATTATTTTCAAGTGGCCCATTTGGTAGCAAATAAGAATTAAGAGATAAATCGAAATTCTCAATTCTTAAAACTCCATTTGTTGTTGTTCCTATATAAATATCATTTTCGTCAATTATAGCATTATTAAAACTTGTTAAGAAATCATTTGAATTAATGTTGAATAGCAATTCATTAAATTGGTTGTCGTAAATTAAACATTGATTTTTAGATGTAACTATTATTTTAGAATCATCTGCACTAACATGTAATATTTCATTATTAAGTGATAAAACATTATTTATTTGTCCATCATTTAAAGTATAAATATTTTGATCATTATAAAATAAAATTTTTCCATTATTTGAAATCATCCCTTTAAAGCTGCCAGAAAATATTTCATCCCAATTATTATAATCAATTAAATTTGAATCTAATGTAGCTCTTCTAATTCCACCTCCATTACTGCTAGAAGCATATATGTAATTTTCATCAAAAATTGTGTTACTAATATTTAAGAGACCTGCAAATTCTCCGATGTAAAATGTGTCTCCAAACTCAAATGAATTAAGGTCATACTCTGAAATACCATAATCTGTTGAGATAAATAATTGATCATTATTTTCTGTAAAATTATTTATTTTTTTATTTATTGGGGGGATTGTAGGCTTATTAAATACGTCGTATATATTTAATATTTCATTAGAATCCAAATTAATAATTTGAATTAATCCGTTTTTATAACCGATTGCTATTAAATTCTTATCTGAACTGTAATAAAATACAGAGATTTCATCACCAGAAAGACCGCTTAAAGTATCCCATTTTTCATCTTGTAAAAGGACTGAGTAAAGTGAAAAAATTGAATTTGTCGACGAAAAAAATATATCACTACCACCCTTAGCTATTCCTGAAATATAATTGTAAGAATAATAAGATTCCCAATTTGAGTATGTATTGTTTTCTTCTTCAATTGATAATTTACTTAATTCTTGAGCGAGAAAAGGATTATATATTATTAGAAAATAAAATAATAATTTAATTTTTGACATTAATCAATAGTAGTTTACTCTATTAAACGACAAATATACTAGTATAATATATAATATGTTTAATTAAATCACTCCTTGAGCAAGCATAGCATCAGCTACTTTGACAAAACCTGCAATATTTGCACCCTTAACATAGTTAACATATCCATTCTTTTGTTTACCATGTTCAATACATGAATTGTGGATACTTAACATTATTTCTCTTAACTTTTCATCAACTTCTTCTCTTGTCCAATTATACCTTAAGGAATTTTGAGTCATCTCAAGACCTGATGTTGCGACACCTCCAGCGTTTGAAGCTTTCCCAGGCGCATATAATATTTTTGATTTTATAAAAAATTCAACAGCACCCTTAGTTGAAGGCATATTTGCTCCTTCACTTACACAATTACATCCATTTAATACCAGTTTTTTTGCATCATTTTCATTTAGTTCATTTTGTGTCGCACATGGAAGAGCTATATCACAAGGAACAGCCCAAGGTGTCTTATCTTTTTTAAAAACAGCCTTTGGATATTTTTTTATATACTCACTAATTCTACCCCTCTGAACATTTTTTAGATACATTATAAATTTCAATTTTTCTTCATCAATACCTGAAGAATCATAAATGTAACCTGAAGAATCTGACATAGTAAGTACTTTCCCACCAAAATGTAAAATCTTTTCAGCAGTATATTGTGCTACATTGCCTGAACCTGAGATAACAGCCTTTTTACCTTTTATACCATCATTAACAGATGCTAGCATGTCTTGTGCAAAATAAACAGTTCCATAACCTGTAGCCTCAGGCCTTATTAATGATCCTCCCCATGTCATTCCTTTGCCGGTTAGTACACCTGTAAATTCATTAGCTAATTTTTTATATTGACCATACATATAGCCAATTTCTCTACCTCCAACTCCAATGTCTCCAGCAGGAACATCCGTGTTAGGACCAATATGTCTATATAATTCTGTCATAAATGCCTGACAAAATCGCATTATTTCACTTTCACTTCTTCCTTTTGGATCAAAATCACTTCCGCCTTTACCTCCACCCATAGGAAGAGTTGTTAGACTATTCTTGAAAACTTGTTCAAATGCCAAAAATTTTAAAATACTCATATTAACACTTGGATGAAATCTAAGGCCTCCTTTATATGGACCAATTGCTGAATTCATCTGGATTCTATATCCTCTATTTACCCAAATCTCACCATTGTCGTCCATCCATGAAACTCTAAATGTAACAACTCTTTCAGGCTCACACATTCTCATAAGAATATTTTTTCCATGATATATATTGTTTTCTAAAATATAAGGAATAACCGTTTCAGCAACTTCTTCAACAGCTTGCATAAATTCAGGCTCATGCCCATCTCGCTTACGAACGATTTTTAAAAATGCATCTATCTTTCTTTTCATAATTAATTATTTTTAATCGGATTAATGGATGAAATTAAATATTAATTAAAATTATGAATTTAAAATTGTTGTTTTAATAAAAAAAATGGAAATAATTAACAATTTTATAAAAATGCATTTTGTAAATCTTCAATCAAATCATCAGAATCTTCAATTCCAACACTTAATCTAATTAAAGAATCCGTAACTCCAGACTTTTCTCTTTCTTCCCTAGGAATGCTGGCATGTGTCATTGTAGCAGGGTGTCCGCATAGAGATTCAACTCCTCCAAGTGATTCAGCAAGGGTAAATAAATGTAGTCTTTCTAAAAATTTGATTGTTTGATCTTTTGTGTATCCTTTAATCCTAAAAGAAAGCATTCCTCCAAAATTTCTCATTTGTCTTTTTGCAACTTCATGATTAAAATGTGTTTCTAAACCAGGCCAATAAACTTTTTCAACCATTTGATTAGAATTTAAAAAGTGTGCTACTTTTGATGCATTTTCGCAATGTCTCTGCATTCTTACATGTAAGGTTTTTATCCCTCTTAAGGTTAAAAAACAATCTTGTGGTCCGGGAACTGCTCCGCTAGCGTTTTGAGTAAAATATAATTTTTCAGCTACTTCTTCATCATTTAACATTAATGCCCCTAAAACAACGTCACTGTGTCCAGCTAAATATTTTGTTGCTGAATGCATAACAACATCAGCACCCATTTCCAATGGATTTTGTAAATAGGGTGAAGCAAAAGTATTATCAACTACAAATAAAAGATTGTTGGACTTACTAATCTCAGCAAGGCCTGAAATATCAAATACATTAATCATGGGGTTTGTTGGTGTTTCTGCCCAGATAATTTTTGTTTTTTGATTAATAAGTAATTTTACATCTTCAAGATTATGCATTGAAGTAAAATGAAATTTAACGCCGTATTTTTCAAATATTTTGGTAAATAACCTGTAAGTCCCACCATATAAATCGTTAGTGCTAATCACTTCATCACCAGGTTTTAATAATTTTATAATCGCATCAACTGCTGCTAATCCAGATGAAAACGCTACTCCATATTTAGCATTTTCGAGACTAGCAAAAGCATTTTGTAATGCAGTTCTTGTTGGATTATGGGTTCTTGAATATTCAAAACCTTTATTTATTCCAGGGCTATCTTGAGCATAAGTAGAAGTTTGATAAATTGGTGTCATAACTGAATTATATGCTGGATCAATTATTTGCCCTCCGTGAATAGTCTTAGTATTAAATTTCATACATCATATTTAAAGAATACAAAAGTATAGATTATCTTTAAATTTTAATAAGATTAAATGAACAAAAGAATCCTCGCGTTAATTGCAGCAATATTAGCCACTTCAATTTTTGGATTCAATCATACAATTGCTAAAGAATTAATGCCAGATGTATTATCACCTAATGCATTATTATACTGTAGAGTATTAGGTGCGGCTATATGTTTTTGGACTGTCTCATTATTCACAAAAAAAGAAAGCGTTAAGATTAAAGATTTTAAACTAATTATTATTTGTGCAATTTTTGGAATGGGTCTAAATATGATTACAGCACTTAATGGACTCTATAACTCTACCCCAATAAATAGTTCAATTATTACTACACTTGCTCCAATATTTATTTTTCTTATTTCTGTTATAATGCTAAAAGAAAGAATATCTCGAATAAAATATGCTGGGGTTTTAATAGGATTCATTGGAACCCTAACATTGATACTGTTAAATGAAAAATCATTAGAAAACGCTCCAAACATTAATCTTGGTAATTTTTATCTTTTTATAAATAGTATTTCCTACGCATTATACTTTGTGTTAGTTAAACCGTTAACGGAAAAATATAATATGATTACTATTATGAAGTGGTTGTTTCTGTTTTCTATTTTCATAAATATGCCATTTGGGTTAATTGAATTTGCGCAGATTGAGTGGGTAGAAATCAGCAGTACCTCTTATATAAAAATTCTCTATGTTGTCTTTTTCACAACATTTCTAGTATATTTATTAAATTTATATGCATTAAAAAATTTAAAAGCCACAACGGTCGGTATGTTTATATATCTTCAACCTGTTATCGGAATTCTTTTTGCAATTTACCGAGGCGCTGATAAGTTAACTATTCCAGATATTAGTTCTGTTTTACTGGTTTTTACAGGAGTTTATTTGGTTTCTAAAAAAACATATAAAGCAACTTAAAAATCTATTCATATATTTGTTAAATATCTAATTAAAAAATGATAAAATCAATGACTGGCTATGCCAGTGAATCATTCTTCGTTGAAACAACAAAATATATTGTTGAAGCAAAATCAATTAATAGCAAAATTCTTGATTTAAAAATACGTTTACCTCAATTTCTTAAAAATAAAGAATTTGAGATAAGAAAACTCTTAGGTAAAGAACTTATAAGGGGTAAAATAGAGTTAAGTATAAATCAAGAAAATAAACAAGGGTCTCAAAAAGTTTTTATTAATAATTCCGCAGTAATCGAATATATTAATGAGCTGAAAAATATCGATAAGAATACTAAAAATGATTACTTAAGTATTGCTATGCAACTACCTAATGCTTATAACTATGATCTTTCAAGCCTAAGCAAGGAACAAATTATTTCTGTTGAAAAGACAATTGAAGTAACGATCAAAAAATTAAATGATTATAGGTTAAAAGAAGGAATTGAAACAAAAAATGATCTGCTTCTAAAAATATCATCAATCAATTCAATTTTGAGAGAAGTAGAAAAAATTCAAAATAAAAGAATTAATAAGAAAAGAGAGAAGCTTAAAAACGAGTTTGATAAACTAAGTCTTGAATTTGACAAAAGTAGATTAGAGCAAGAAATGATTTATTACATTGAAAAATTTGATATAAATGAAGAGCTTGTCAGATTAAAAAGTCATATTAAACTATTTATGGAAACTCTTAACTATGACAACCCTGTTGGAAAAAAATTAGGATTTATTTGTCAAGAAATTGGAAGAGAAATAAATACGTTAGGTTCAAAATCAAATGATTTAGATCTTCAAAAATTTGTTATTGAAATGAAAGATAATTTAGAAAAAATAAAGGAAAATATATTAAATATTCTTTGATGAAAAAATCAAAATTTATTGTAATAGCTGCACCTTCTGGATCCGGAAAAACTACACTTGTAAATAAATTATTAAATGAATCAAAACTTGACTTAAGTTTTTCCATCTCTGCAACTTCTAGAAATCCAAGAAGTAACGAATTAGATGGTAAAAACTATTTCTTTTTATCAAAAGAAGAATTTATAAAAAAAATTAAAAATAAAGAGTTTCTTGAATGGGAAGAAGTTTATAAAGATACTTTCTATGGAACACTTAATTCTGAATTAGAAAATGTTGTTGAAAAAAATCTAATTTTTGATATTGATGTTATTGGTGGTTTAAACATTAAGGAGAAATTTCCGGATCAAACACTAACTATTTTCATCAAACCACCGAGCATAGATGAACTTGAGTCAAGACTGAAAAAAAGAAATTCAGAAACCGGCTCAAGCATTAAAATGAGAATTAAAAAAGCCAAAAATGAGATTTTATTAGCAGATAAATTTGATTGTATTGTTGAAAATGATATTCTTAAAAAAAGTTACAGCAAAGTTTTTAAGCTGGTTAATAATTTTATAAATGAATAAAAAAAAAGTAGGTTTATTTTTTGGCACATTTGATCCGATCCATAACGGACACTTAAACATTGCTAAATATATAATTGAAGAAAAATTAGCTGACCAGGTTTGGCTGGTTGTTACTCCAAAAAACCCTCTTAAATTAAAAAATGATATTTCTAGTTTTGATCACAGATATAATATGGTAAATATTGCGACTAAAAAATATAGTAATATAATACCTAGTGATTTAGAGGTAAATCTCAAAAAACCTAATTATACAATTAACACATTGGATTTCGTTTCAAAAAAAATGTTAGATATTGAGTTCAGTCTGATAATAGGTGAAGATAATTATAAAATATTTGATACTTGGAAAGACTATAAAACAATATTGAATAACTATAAAATATATATTTATCCAAGGAAAGGAACACTTAATGAGACTCCACACATTATAAACGATAATGCTATGTATATACGCGGGCCTAGAATTGATTTAAGTTCTACAAATATTCGAAATATAATTTCAAGAAATAGTAAATCAGATGATTTAATTTCGGCAGATGTTATACAGTATATTCATAATAATAATCTATATCAATGAATAAAGAAAAACCCAAATATGGAGTGATTGGTAGCGGTAGCTGGGCTACTGCATTGATTAAAATTCTTTCTGAGAACATTAATGAAATCAACTGGTATGTTAGAAATATCGATAATATTGATTTTATAAAAAACAACTCTCATAACCCAAGCTATTTAAGCTCAGTTGAGCTTAAACTTAATAAATTGAATATTTCTGACGATATTTCTGATGTTGTTAAAAATTCTGATATGATTATTATTGCTGTTCCTTCAGAATATGTTAACACTGAAATGAAAAAAATTGATATTGATATTTCTAAAAAAATTGTCATCTGTGCACTAAAAGGTCTTGTTCCAGAAACCAATCTTCTTTTTGGAGAACATATGACTAAATTTTTTAATATTTCTATGGATAATTTTCTTGTTATTGGAGGGCCATGTCATGCAGAAGAGGTTGCACTAGAAAAATTATCTTATTTAACAATTGGTTCATCCAATATAAAACTATGTGAGAAAATTTCTGATGATTTTAAATGCAAGTATATAAATGTGAAATCTTCAGACGATGTAATTGGTATTGAGTATGCCAGTATGCTTAAAAACATATTTGCCTTAGCAGTTGGTATTTCAAATGGATTAGGCTATGGCGATAACTACCAGAGTGTTTTAATGAGTAATTCTATAAAAGAAATGAATAGGTTTATCTTAAAAAGATATAAAAATGAAAGGAATATAAATGACTCCGCGTATCTCGGTGACTTGTTAGTAACTGGATATTCCGCCTTTTCAAGAAATAGAATGTTTGGAAATATGATTGGTAAAGGTTACACCGTTAAAGCAGCTCAATCAGAAATGAAAATGGTTGCTGAGGGATATATAGCAACAAAAAAAGCATTTTTTATTAATGAGGAATCAAATGATAAAGCGCATACTCCAATTATTAATGCAGTCTATAAAATACTATATGGCAAAAAAAGTGCCAGGAAAATATTTAAAGAATTAAGTGGTATAATTTCCTAAAAAGAGGCTTTAAATTGTTCTAAAAATCTAATATCATTTTCGCTTAATAATCTGATATCTTCTATTTGATGTAAAAGCAGTGCAATTCTATCAATTCCTAAACCAAATGCAAAGCCAGAATACTCATTTGGATCAATATTACAATTTTGTAAAACATTTGGATCTACCATACCACAGCCCATAATCTCAAGCCAACCAGTTCCTTTAGTCATTTTATAATCTGTTTCATTATTTAAACCCCAATAAACATCAACCTCGGCACTTGGCTCTGTAAAGGGAAAATATGATGGCCTTAGTCTTATTTTTGACTTTCCAAATAATTGATTTGTAAAATACTCTAATGTTTGTTTTAGATCAGCAAAGCTAATATCTTTATCAATACATAATCCTTCTATTTGATGAAAAAAACAGTGAGACCTAGCAGAAATAGCCTCATTTCTATAGACCCTTCCAGGCGATATCGTTCTAATAGGTGGTTTATTATTTTCCATAAATCTTACCTGAACAGAACTAGTATGAGTTCTTAATAAATAATCCGGATTTTTTTCTACAAAGAAAGTATCTTGCATATCTCGAGCAGGATGATGTTCAGGTAAATTTAAAGCACTAAAATTGTGCCAGTCATCTTCAATTTCGGGTCCCTCACTTATAGTAAAACCTATGTTTGAAAAAATATCTATAATTCTATTCTTAACAATAGAAATAGGGTGCCTTGAACCAATTTGAATAGAATCACCTGGCCTACTTAAATCGTTTAATTTTGGTTTGGACGTTTTAGAAAGAAGTTTAGTCTTAAGGTTTTCTACTTTTAACTGAGCGGTAGTCTTAAGTTGGTTAAGCAATTGACCAACATCTTTCTTTTTATCGTTATCTAATGACTTAAAATCTGTGAAATAGTCAGCTAATAATCCCTTCTTTCCAAGATATTTAATTCTAAAATCCTCAAGATCTTCGTTTGTGTTAGCTACAAAACTTTCAATCTCTATAATATTTTTTTTAATTTTATCCTTCATCTGCATCTATTCGTCAAATTTATAAAAACTTAACTAATATAAAGAAGTTAATATTTATTAAATTGTAATTTTCAAATTCATTTCTATGAACTATATAGACTTTACATTGTCTTTATTTATATGTTGGGGAGCATACAGGGGATTCTCTAGGGGGCTTATCAAAGAACTTACATCTATTTTAGGGTTGATTATCGGTATTTATCTATCAAAAAGCTACTATAAATATTTAAATGAAAGACTATATGTTTTATTTGATAGCGAAGAAACATTTATTTCAGTTTTTTCGATTATTATCATTTTCCTTTTAACAATTATGTTTTTTAAAATTATTTCAAAATTATTAACAAAATTTGTAAAATATATTGCCCTTGGGCTTGTAAATAAATTAATTGGCGGTTGTTTTGGAATGATAAAAAGCATATTAATAATAAGTGTAGTAATTTTTATATTTTCAAAATTTAATAACTATACTGAATTAATTGAAAAAAATTTAATCGAAGAATCTTTAATCTATTCAAAAATTGAAGAAATTAGCCTACTAATTTTAACAGGTAACTAACCTGAATATGGTAGTGAAGAATGATGAAGATTGATAAATAGCTTCGAATTTATAAGCTTATATCCAAAAGTGTACTCAACCTTAACTATGTTATTTTCTTTGTCTGTAAAATAGTAATTCCCCATAACAATTGCTCTATTTTTTTCTAATATAAAATCATGATTTTCAAAAGATACTTTTATCCATGGTTTCAAAGCAAAACCTTTATCTTCACTGCAAAAAGAATTTTCACCNCCCAAAAAATAAGATAGAGCCATTTCATAAGTAGGTCTAAATTGAATTTGTTTGGCCTTAGTAGGTTTAAATAAAATTTTTCCTTCTTTAAAATTATATGTGTCATTTAAAAACTCTGAAGTGTAATCTTTACATAATTTAAATTTTTTCATTAAACTGCCAATTTTAATGATTCCATTCCCCCATTTATTTTGAGCATTTTCTATTTGTTTTATCGTAATCATATAATCTTAATTTTATTTTGTTTTATCCAGCCTTCTTTTCCACTACCAAGTTTAACTTTTAACCACTCATCTACAAATTTTTCTATTATCTTAATTTTATAACCCTGATATAAAACTTTAATATTATCACTTTTTTCATTAGGCTCTAGTTTAACCATAACTTCTGGAGAAAAAACAATTGCATAGTCAGTTTTATAATTTTTATTGTAACTAATAAAAGAAAAGTTAAATGAAAGTATAATCATGAAACCAATAATTATAGAAGTAAAAAAAGTTAATCTTTTAGTAATGGGTTTTTGAGAAAAATTAAATATAATGAATACTGTTAGGAATAAAAAGGATAGAAAAATCAAAATACCAGACCAAATATTAATGTGAAAAAAAGAAGAGATTTGATCAGATTTTAGATTGATAAAAGAATTTGGAATTTTTTCTGTNTCATCAATAATAGAATTATTTACCATTTTTAAATTATTTAAAATATCACTGTCAGAAGGATTTAATTTTAAAGCTCTTTCAAAATATAGTATTGCATTAGGAATATCATTTAATTTATAATAACAATTTCCTAAGTTAAAATAAGTTTCTGAAGAATGAAATCCTTGATTTATAATCACTAAATATTCTAAAATAGACTCCTCATATCTAGATTCAATGTATAGTTGATTAGCCTTGTTAAAACTTTTATATAAAATTATTTCCTCATTAAATTTAGGGCTATTTACTGATTCATTAATCTGAGAAAAAGCAGCATAATTTATCAAAAATAATATTAATAGTTGATTAATTAATTTCATTTATTTTTTTTAATATTTTAACTATATATTCGATATTTTCAAAATCTTTACTCATCTCATTTATGTCTAAAGGAGTATATCTTGCCATTTGACAATTTTTAAAAATTATGAAAATGATTTCAATTGATTTTTTATCCAATCCTTTTTTTATCAATTTAATTTTTAAATTTTCATTGTTAAAATCTGAATTTTTTAAATCAAGGTATGCCTTTAAAAAGTTTATTAATGATTTTTCTAAATTATCATAAAATGATTTTTTTTCACCAATTGATTTTTTAGCTCTATTTAATAAATCATTTGCAATNGAAATAGATTTATTAAAAGAATAGTTGTTATTACCTTTTAATGTATTAATATATTTTTTTAAAATAAAAATTATAATAGAGCTTAAAAATGGAATCAAAAATAAAACCCAGAAAAATTTTGAGTTAAAAAATAATTCATCATTAAGATTTAAAAATTTTGTTTTGGTTTTAAAAGGAGAAAAAAGATTTTTTGATATTTTATTTTCAGAGAAATTATTTGTTAAGTCAGATTTTTCTTCTTTACTTTTGACTTGTATTCCATCAACATCAATATATATTTTATCAGAAAAAATTGTTTTGTATTCCTCTTTAACTGGATTAAAATAAGTGAAACTGATTTTTGGAATCATATACTTTCCAGGTAAATTAGGAACTATTGTGTATTTATAACTTAATTTACCTTTGATTCCTGAAATTCTTTTTGATAATTTTTCTTTTTTTTCTGGTTCGTATATTTCAAGAGATTTAGGAAGTTTTAAACTAGGGAAATCAAATAAATTAAAATTACCATTTCCAGAAATAATTAAACTAAGTTGAAATGCTTCATCTAAAATAATATCATTTTTATCAGTAGTAGATTCAAACTTAAAATCTCCTACTGCACCAGAAAAATCAGTAGGTTTATTTTCTGACGGTAAGGCATTTACATTTATATAAGAACTACCTGAAGAAACTGTTTTGTTTACACTTGTGGATAAAGCTTGCCCAAAAAAATCTCGTCTGTTAGATGGTACTTGTACTGAAATATCTAATGTTAATGGCTCTATTTTAAGCTTACCCTCTTTTTGAGGGTATAATAATGTTTTTCTCAAAACAACATATCTATAAGATTGTCCTTTATAAGTACCATCTTTAATATTAGAATTTGAAATATCAATATCATTACTCCAGAAATTTTTAAATCTTGGAGCCTCAAGCTCTCTCCAGTTGTCAACTCCTGTGTCACGGGAAACAAACAACTTATATGTAACAGAAATAGCTTCATTTACATATGGATTTTTATTTGAAATTTCAGCGACTAGATGTATCTTTTTTTCTACAATATAATTTGGATCATTAGGGTCATCTGGCTTATCAATAGCAGAAGTAACTGTGATTTTTACGGGCAGCGTTTTATATATTTTACCTTCAACCTCAATTTTTGCTTGTCCAATTTCAAAAACACCTTTGTTTACTGGTGACAAAAAATAAGAGTATGATTTTGAATAACTTCTTTTACCATTAACCCATGAAGTTCTTATTGATTGGCTTGGTCCACCAACGACTTTAAAATTTTCAAAACTAGGAGCAATAAAATTATCTCCGTCTTTATCCATAGAAAATTCAACTTTTACTCTCTCGTTTAATCCCAATTTTTCTTTACTCAAATTAGTAGTAAAGTTTACCTGAGCTATTGAAATAAAGCTAAATAATAAAAAAATACTATTTGATATAAACTTTTTCATTACCAATCTTTTTCAGAAATAACTATTTTACCTTCTTTTTTGTTTTCATTAACCTTAGCCTGAACTTTTTTTTCTGCATTTTCAGTTGCTTTTAACAAATTTTTTATCTGTTGAGAGGATAGCTTTGGTGATTGTTTTTTAGGATTATTTTTTTCATCATTACCTTCCTGATTATTATTCTGATTTTCTTTATTATTTTTATCATTGCTCTTGTTTTCCTGGTCATTATTCTCGTTGTCCTGGTCATTATTCTCGTTGTCCTGATCATTATTATCGTTGTCCTGATCATTATTCTCATTGTCCTGATCATTATTCTCATTGTCCTGATCGTTATTATTCTCATTGTCCTGGTCCTCTTCACACTTCTTTGCTAATGCTAAGTTGTAACGAGTTTCATCATCATCAGGATTATTTCTTAAAGCATTTTTATAAGCCAAAATAGCATCTGAACACATTTCTTTTTTCATAAATGAGTTACCTAAATTGTGAAATGCACTATGCTTCTCTGACTTATTACTTGCTAAAATTGTTGCTTGTATTTGTCTTGAAATTGCCTCGTCATATAATCCTTCATTATAATATTTATTCGATAAATTATAAGCAGCTCTTAAATCATTGGAAGAATCATCAATGGCAATCCTATAGTTTTTTTCAGCCTCCTCAAAGTTGCTGTCAAATAAATTATTACCCTTATTATAGAATTTCGCATAATTTTCTGATTGAGAATAGATATTTACAGAAATTAGCATAGAAATAAGTAAGCAAAATGTTAGACTATTTTTCATTAAATAAATTTAAATTTTTTAACCAAATTGTTTTCCCATCTTTCATGAAAGTATCTAAAACTACAAAAACAAATCCAATAAAAATGAACCACTGAAATTGATCCTCAAAGTCTGAAAACTTTTGGGTATCAAATTCTTTCTTTTCTGTGTTTTCTAAAATTTGAATTACTTCATTAATCACATCTTCTGTCACTGAACCATTAATGAATTTTCCTCCGGTTTTTTCAGAAATATTTTCTAAGTGAATTTTATTAAGCTTTGTAATAACCACTTCATTATTACTATCCTTCTTATAATTCATAACTAGTCCATTTTTCTTAATTGGAATGGGAGATCCCTTTTCGGTTCCAACACCAATTGAATAAATTGTAATATTATTTTTTGCAGCTAATTCTGCCATTTCGTATGATAAATCATTATGGTCTTCACCATCAGAGACTATAAATAACAAACGTTCAGTTGATTGGTCCTGATCAAAATAAGTTGAAGATAATCTTATTGCTTCGTCAATTGCTGTTCCCTGTGATGAAAGCATCTCAGTATTCATGTTTTGTAAAAACATTTTAGCAGATGAATAGTCTGTTGTTAAGGGTAATTGAGGAAAAGCTTTTCCAGCATAAGCTACAATTCCAATTCTATCACCACCTAAATTATTTATGATTTGGCCAATAAGTTGTTTGGACTTGTCAATCCTGCTTGGGATTATATCCTCAGCAAGCATGCTTTTGGAAACATCTAATGCAAAAACAATATCTACGCCGAGTCTTTGAAAAGTTTCAATCTTTGTTCCGATTTTGGGATTAATCATGGCTATTACAAACATTGAACTACCAATCAAAATAGCGAGTATTTTTATAATTGGTTTTATTTGTGAAATATTTGGGCTTAGCCTTTCTAAATTAGACTTTGAAAAAAATAATTTCTGCGTTTTAATTTTCCAAGCTCTATCAAAAACGAACAAAATGCTGATTAAAATAACCGGCAAAAATAACCATGACCAAAAAATATTTTCTAATTCGTACATTATATAAAGCTTCTTAAGATTGTTAATTTCATAATTATCTCAAATAAAATTAAAATGATTGCAGGTAGGAGAAAATATCTAAATTTTTCGTCAATAGAATAATATTTGAACTCTTCTATTTCTGTTTTTTCAAGTTCATCAATATCAGAATATATTTCTTTAAGACTATTATTATCTGTAGCTCTAAAATATTTTCCGCCTGTCATTTCAGCAATTTGTGTAAGTAATTTTTCATCAATTTCAACTTGAACATTTGCATAATTTAATTTACCCCTAGCATCAATTCCGACGGGTGATAAAGCGAGGCCATTTGTTCCAATACCAATTGAATAAATTTTAATTTGAAACTCTTTTGCTAATTCAGCAGCTGTTACTGGATCTATAAATCCCGCATTATTAACTCCGTCAGTCAAAAGAATAATAACCTTACTTTTAGCTTTACTGTTTTTTATTCTATTAACAGATGTTGCAAGGCCCATTCCAATGGCGGTTCCTCCTTCAATAATATTGTTGTATTTAATCTCTTTAAGTGATCTAAGTATTATACTTTTATCGCTAGTAAGTGGAGTTTTAGTGTAACTTTCTCCAGCATATTCAACTAAACCTATCCTATCAGATATTCGATTTTTAATAAATTCATCCGCAACATTTTTTAAGGCATCTAATCTATTTGGTTTTAAGTCTTTTGCTAACATACTTGCAGACACATCTATAGCAATAATTATATCAATCCCACTGTTAGTTTTTACTCTTGTTGATGTGTCAATTACTTGGGGTCTAGCTAGAGCTAAAATAATTAATATTAGTGAGATCAATCTTAAATATTTTAATATTGATTTGAGCTTTGAATAAAAATTACTTGAATCATTAAAACCATCTGAATTAGAAAATTTGATAGAATTATCTAATTTGTATCTGTTTAAATAGTTCCAAAAAATTATTATTGGGATAATGCCCAACAAAATAAAATATTCAGTATTTAAGAATTCTAAATTCATTTTTTATCTTCTTTTAATACTTCAATTGAATTTATAATTCTATCTTTTATATTATCAATATAACTTGAATCATGTGTCAAGAGTATAGCCGTTTTAAATCCTTTTTCGTTTAAAAACCCTAGAATATTATAATTTCCAGGCCTAATCTTTTCACCTTTTATTTTAAAATCTGTAGTTCCAGAAATAAGTATCCCTCTAGCTTTATTATTAGTTTTAAATTCATCATATTTTATCAACATATTTTGAAGTCCTCTTTTCTCTAAATAATCTAAATTTAATTCTAAAATAGTTTGAAAATCTTTTGGATCAATTTTAGACTCAAAAGAATAATTTGAAATAAAAAATTCAATTGATCGATTTGAATTAATAAAATAAAATTGAGAATCTAGGCTAAAGTCATCATATAAAAATTCATCCGCAACATTTTTTCTAACCAAGACATCTGGCGATTCAACAAATATACCAGGTGATCCGTATTCAGATTTTACCCAAGTCTTATTTAATAATCTTAAATTTTCATTAAATGTTATTTTATCTAATGAATATTGGAATCCATATAATAGGCCTGAGAAAATAAATAATATGAAAATAAAAGAAAGAGTAAAAATTGAAACTATTTTTACTCTTTCTATTTTCAATTTCTTTTCTGCCTGTTTAAGGTAATTTAAGTTTTTTAATTTTTCTTCCTCAGAAGGTTCAGGAAGTAAATCTGAGAATAACCTAACTTCTTCATTAATTACTTTTAAATCATTTTGAATCACATTTTTTTCAGGTAAAAATTTTGCAAACTTAACCAAGTCAGCTCTTTTTAAAATTTCTTCTATTCTTTTTATGGAATCTATCGAAATAGAAAAAGATTTTATTTCACTAAGATTATTTAATTTAAAAATTAATTCACTGGTTGTACTTTCTAGAGCTTTGTCATATACTTCTTTTTCAAAGAAGCTCCTTAGTGCAAATGTCAACTTAGAATAGAATAACTTAATATCTTTAGCTGAATAAATATTAATTTTTTCTAACTCATTCATTCTTTCTTGTATTAACTCAATCGGCCTTAATGAGGGTTGGATATTTAACAGTGGATTAAAAAATTCAAATACTTTTAATCTGAAATAAAACAATATTATAGTGAAAAAAATAATAAAAAGAATAATCGGATAATTCTTCTTTAAACCCAGTTTAAAAATTTCAAATGATGAGAATTTATCAAAAGATGACTTAATATCATAAAGACCTTGTTTGGTAGTATCAACTTCAACTAAATTAACAGTAATTTTTTTAGAGTCCGTTGAAAATAATTTATCTCCAATCTTAACCTTTATTTTGGGAATAATAAAATTACCTTCGTCAAATGAAATAATTCCGTATTTTTTTGAAAATAAATATCCACTTTCATTTTCAATTGTATCAACTTTAGTTTCTGAAATTAATTCGAAGGGTGTAAACGATGTTGAATCAGGAAAAATAATATTATCTTTTTTCTCTAAATTAACATCAATTACATATTCCAGTTCTTTTCCTATTAGTATAGAGTCAGATTCAACAGTAGCTGTAACACTTTGTGATTTAGATGCAGTGCTTTGTAAGAAAACAAAACAAAAAATAAAAATATTAAAAATTAGTTTCATCTACTTTTAAAATATTTAAGCAATTTCTTTTGATAATCTTCATGAGTATTGGATTCAATTATTCCAGAACCTGATTTTTTAAAAAAATCAATAAACTTATTTCTGTAAGAATTATGATATTCTGAGTATTTTCTTCTAACATTTTTTGAACCAGTATTCACAGTCATTCTTTTACCAGTTTCGTTATCATTAATATTTATTAATCCTAAATTTGGAATAACTTCTTCACTCTTATCAAAAATTCTTATACCTGTTACATCATGTTTTGAAGAGAATATTTTTAAAGAATTAGAATAGTCTTTGGAAATAAAATCTGAAATTATAAATGCAATTGATCTGTTCTTTAAAATATTAGACACAAACTTTAGAGGAATATTAATATCTGTATTTTTGCTTTTAGACTTGAATTCTAACAATTCTCTAATTATTCTTAAAATATGAGATTTACCCTTTTTTGGAGGAATATATAATTCGACAATATCAGAAAATAATATAAGGCCAACTTTATCATTATTTTTAGTAGCAGAAAAAGCTAGAGTTGCTGCCAATTCAGTTACATATTCATTTTTAAATAAAAAATTTGATCCAAAAAAATTTGATCCTGAAACATCAATAATTAACATCATTGTTAATTCTCTTTCCTCCTCAAAAACTTTAACAAAAGTATCATTATACCTTGCTGTTACATTCCAGTCAATTGATCTAACATCGTCTCCGTATTGATATTGTCTGACTTCACTAAAAGTCATTCCTCTTCCCTTAAAAGCAGATTGATATTCACCACCAAATATGTGATCAGACAATCTCTTAGTCTTAATTTCAATTTTTCTTACTTTTTTAAGAAGTTCTCTTGTATCCATTTTAAAAAATTATGGAACCTCAATTTCATTAACAATTTTTGTTATAATATCAACTGAGGAAAGGTTTTCTGCCTCGGCTTCATACGATAATCCTATTCTATGTTGTAGCACGTCATACACAACAGCTCTAACATCATCTGGAATAACATACCCTCTTCTATTTATAAATGCAAAACATTTTGCTGCCATAGCTAGATTAATACTACCTCTTGGAGATGCACCATATGATATTAGTGGTTTTAAATTTGATAAATTATATTTCTCAGGGAATCTAGTAGCAAAAATAATATCTAATATATATGATTCAATTTTTTCATCCATATAAACTTGTTTGACAACTTTCTGTGCATTTATTATTTTCTTCAAAGTTACAACCGGCTTAACTTCATTCATTGTTTGGTCTAAATTAGACCTCATAATTTGTTTTTCTTCTTCAATTTCGGGATAAGAAATAACTGTTTTTAGCATAAATCTGTCAACTTGAGCTTCAGGTAATGGGTATGTTCCTTCCTGGTCAATTGGGTTCTGTGTAGCCATAACCAAAAAGGGTTCTTCAAGTTTAAATGTTTCATCTCCTATTGTAATTTGCTTTTCTTGCATGGCTTCTAATAAAGCAGACTGAACTTTTGCCGGTGCTCTGTTAATTTCATCTGCCAAAACAAAACTTGCAAAAATAGGTCCTTTTTTTACGGTAAATTTGGATTGTTTAACGTTGAAAAGCTGTGTCCCAATTACATCTGCAGGAAGCAGATCTGGGGTAAATTGTATTCTACTAAAACTGCCTGATATAGACTTTGATAAAGTGTTTATAGCTAATGTTTTCGCTAATCCTGGTACACCTTCGAGTAAAATATGACCTTTAGCCAATAAACCAATCAATAATCTATCAATCATGTTTTTTTGACCTATAATAACTTTACCCATTTCAGATCTTAGTAAATCTATAAAGGCACTTTCTTTCTCAATTATTTTATTAATTTTCTGTATATCAACTTTATTTTCCATAAACAAAATTTGTTTTAACTTTAAATTGTTTATGCAAAATGGTAAAACAATACTAATATATCTGTTAAGATTAGGTTAAAAAACCAGCATTTTAACCAAATATTAACATTTTAAAAATTTAATTAATTGAAAACTATATTTATAACAGGTGCTACGAGTGGAATTGGATTAGCTATTGCAAAAAAAATGGCAAATAGTCAAAATCAACTTATTTTATGTGGTAGGAGGCAAAAAAAACTAGATGAAATTTCAAAAAAGCTTTCAGCTATAACCAATGTATTAACATTATGTTTTGATATCTCTGAAAAAAAAGAAGTAACTAAATTATTAGAAAATCTTCCTAAAGAATATAATTCTATTGATATTCTTATAAACAATGCTGGAAATGCACACGGGCTAGACAAAATCCAAGATGGTTCTCTCGATGACTGGGACAATATGGTTGATAGTAATATAAAGGGTTTATTATATGTTTCAAGGGTAATTATTCCTAAAATGATTAAAAAAGGAAGTGGACACATAATTAACATTGGGTCTCTTGCAGGACGAGAGGTATATGAAAAGGGTAATATTTACTGCGCAACAAAACATGCAGTTAATGCAATTTCTAAAGCCATGAGAATTGATTTAAATAAAACAGGAATAAAAGTTTCAGAAGTTAATCCAGGTCTTGTGGAAACTGACTTTTCCAGTGTGCGTTTCAAAGGGGATAGTGATAGGGCAGAAAAGGTTTATCAAGGTTATAAGGCGCTGCAAGCAGATGATATTGCTGATATTATAGAATTCGTAATAAACAGACCAAATCATGTTAATATTGCTGATATTCTAGTTTTACCTCAAGCACAGGCTACAAGTTCAATTATAAAAAAAAATTAATTTTGTAACTTAAATAAAACTTTAAATTATGAAAACACAAAAACTAAAAAATATTTTTCTAGCAATCATTGCTTTTAACTTAACATTTATTTCAATTACACAACTAGATCTTTTTAGTTCAAATGCGTATGCTAATGAAAATAAAAATATTTCGGAACTAAATTATGCTATGGTCCCGATTAACGCTGATGGATCTATAACCATAAAAATCAGTGATTTACAATTAGAAGATTTAAAAAACACTTTACAAAATGATATAAGTGTTGATCTTAGAGAAATTGGTGGTCATGATATTGCTTTTTGGAAAGCTGATTCTGCACCTTATAATGCTGGACTTTGGGTTAAAGAATATTAAAGATTAAGGAATTTTAATGACATGAAGAAATTATAATTTTATTAATGTAACCTTTGCGTAACATAAAATAAAATGTTACGTTTGCGTTACATTAATTAAAAAAAGAAATTATAATTATGGAAAATTTAATTCCAATATTAGGAATATTAACAGGAATAATTGTCCCAATAGCTGTATTTCTGTGGCTATATCATGATGATAAACACAAGAGAGAAACTGTAAAAGATATTGCCAAACATATTGATAATCCAGAAAAAGTTGAGGAGTTATTGAATATTTTTGAAGATAGGAAAAAAGAGCCTATAGATTATCGTAGAAATGGAGTAATAACAATTTTTGTAGGAATTGGTCTTTATCTTCTTGGAGTTTATGCGCTTGGAAGTGTATTAAAAGGAGTTGGAGCTTTGGTAGGAGCAATAGGTGTAGGGACTTTGATTGCGGGATATCTATATCCAAATACTGGAAAAGAATTAACAGATGCTGTTGATGAATATGAAAAAAAATAAATCTTGGGGAGAGATCATAAAAATCTTAGAAATAATCTTGAAGAGATTAGAAAATCTGTCAGAATGACCCAACTACAACTTTCAGAAAGTGCAGGTGTTTCTAGAAAAAGCATAAATGCAATTGAAAATGGCATTTATGTACCCTCAACTGTTTTGGCATTAAAAATTGCTAAAACACTTGGGTGTAAAGTAGAAGATTTATTTAAACTTCCGAGTGATTAAAGATCAAACTTTATTCCCTGAGCTAAAGGAAGATCATCTGTGTAGTTGATCGTATTTGTTTGTCTTCTCATATAAATTTTCCAAGCATCAGAACCTGATTCTCTACCGCCACCGGTATCTTTTTCACCACCAAATGCACCGCCGATTTCAGCTCCTGAGGTACCAATATTTACATTGGCTATTCCACAATCTGAACCTGCAGCTGAAAGGAATTTCTCAGCCTCTTTAAGGTTATTTGTCATAATTGCTGAGGACAATCCTTGGGTAACATTATTCTGAATTTCAATTGCATTGGTTAGTGTACCAGAATATTTAAGTAAGTATAAAATTGGGGCAAAAGTTTCTTCTTGTACTATTTCAAAATTGGACTCAGCCTCAACAATAGCTGGTTTTACATAGCAACCACTTTCATATCCTTCTCCTTTTAAAATTCCACCTTCAACAATGATATTTCCACCTTCTTCAACAACCTTATCTAAAGCTTTTGAATACATGTCAACAGCTAATTTATCAATTACAGGTCCTACATGATTAGACTGATCAAGAGGATTTCCAATTTTAATTTGTTTATATGCATTTACAACTGCATCACGAACTTCATTGTAAATATCTTCATGAATAATTAATCTTCTCGTTGATGTACACCTTTGACCCGCAGTACCTACTGCTCCAAAAACTGCACCCATTACTGTCATTTTAACATCAGCATCTGGAGTTACAATAATTGCATTATTTCCCCCCAACTCAAGCAATGACTTACCTAATCTTGCCCCTACTTCGCTAGCGACAATTTTGCCCATTCTAGTTGAGCCCGTAGCTGAAATAAGAGCAATTCTCTTATCCTTTGTCATATACTCCCCAACTTTATAATCACCATTTATTAAACAAGATATTCCTTCTGGCAAATCATTCTCTTTTAAAATATTAGCAATAATTTTTTGACATGCTACAGAACATAGCGGTGTCTTTTCACTTGGCTTCCAAACACATACATCACCACATATCCAAGCTAGTGCTGTATTCCAAGACCATACAGCTACAGGAAAATTAAAAGCTGAAATAATTCCAACTATTCCTAAAGGGTGGTATTGTTCATACATTCTATGACCAGGTCTTTCGCTATGCATTGTTAAACCATGAAGTTGTCTTGAAAGTCCAACAGCAAAATCACATATATCAATCATTTCTTGAACCTCACCTAATCCCTCTTGAAAACTTTTCCCCATTTCATAAGAAACTAAAACTCCAAGAGGCTCCTTTAATTCTCTTAGCTTATTTCCAAATTGTCTTACGATTTCACCTCTTTGCGGTGCAGGCACAGTTCTCCAATATTTAAATGCAGATTGAGCACTTTCAACAACTTTATTATAATCTTCAAATGTTGTTGTTGAAATAGTTCCGATTTCTTTTCCATCCACTGGAGAAAAACTAATGATGGAATCTCCCTCAGTAAAATAATTACTTCCAGTTGAAGTTCCAATATTATGACTTGATAAGCCTAATTTTTTTAATGAGTTTTCAATATTCATGATAAATTATTTTATTTCTGAAATTTTAAGTGTGTTTACCATGCCGCTTTCCTTAACGGGCATTGCAGCAAGATTAATTACCATATCTCCTTTTTTTGCAAATCCTTTTTTATTTACAATTTCATTTATTTCTTCTATTGTCTTGTCCGTTGATACGTTTCTATTGTAATAAAATGCTTTAACTCCCCAAAGTAAATTTAATCTACATAATATTCTTTTATTTGAAGTAAATACAAGAATATTTGAATGAGGTCTCCAAGATGAAACCTGAAAGCCAGTGTAACCACTTTGTGTCAGGGTTGTAATTGCAGCTATATTTGTTTCATTAGCAATTTGGGCAGCGTGATAACAAATAAATTTTGTTGTATATCTTTTTGTTTTAATTTTTGGTGGAGACTCAGGAACTGAAATCATATCTGAATATTCAACAGTAGAAATAATTTTAGCAATTTGAGAAACAACTTCGACTGGATATTGACCAACAGATGTTTCTGCTGAAAGCATGACAGCATCAGCTCCATCCATTATCGAATTTGCTACGTCATTTACCTCAGCCCTACTAGCTTTTAAACTATCTATCATACTCTCCATCATCTGTGTTGCAATAATTACAGGTATTCTATGCTTCTTAGCTAAATAAACAATTTTCTTTTGGATTAGAGGAACTTCCTCAGACGGTATTTCAATTCCTAAATCTCCACGAGCTACCATTATCCCATCAGAATTTTGAATTATTTCTTCAATGTTTTTAATTGCCTCGGGCTTTTCAATTTTTGCTATAATAGGTATCTTTTCCTCAGATTCTTTCTCGATAATATTTCTAAGGTTGATCATGTCTTTAGCATCCCTTACAAAGGATAGAGCTATCCAATCTAATTCCTTATTAATAGCGTATAACAAATCCTCTTTATCTTTTTTAGTTAAAGAAGGTGTTGAGATTTTTGTGTTAGGTAAATTGACCCCTTTCTTTGATGAAAGAGTTCCACCTTGAATATTTTTTAATTTTACTTCATCTATATTATTAGTTGAAATCACTTCAAACATAAGTTTTCCATCATCGATTAAAACTTTATCACCCTTCTTAACATCCTTGGCAAAGTCTATATATGAAAGAGATGCAATTTCTTTATTCCCTATTATTGACTTTGAACTATTTAGAGTAAATAGGTCACCTTTTTTAAAAATAACTCCATCTTCCATTTTCCCAATTCTAATTTTGGGACCTTGTAAATCAGCAAGTATGGCAACATTTGAATCAAGTTCTTGATTTATTTTTCTGATTATTTCAACATAATGATCAACTTCTTCATGAGTAGCATGTGAGAAATTTATCCGGAATACGTTAACACCAGCCCTGATTAATTTAGATATAATTGTTTTATTATTACATCTTGGACCTAAGGTTGCAACTATTTTAGTTTTTTTAAATCTTGTATTTGTCATGAAAAAATTAAATTTTCTTTATTTTCTAGTTTTTTTTCTGAAATAAAAGCTGTTATTACACCTTTTATTTCTAAAATCTTCTTAAGTGTTTTTTCGACATAAATTTTATTTGCAACATTTTCAACAATTAAAAAATAGTCTACTGTTTTCAACCCTGAAATAAAACTTTGTTCGTACGAAATTGAATTTTCATTGTAAAATAAAGTAGTTTGTTCTGAGTTATTTTTTTTAATAAATGAACCTTTGTTTGTAAAAAAAGTCCATTTTAAATATTTAGCTTCATCAAAAAACTCGAATTTAGAATAACACGTTTCAGAATCGATTAAACTTATGTCTTTTCTGTTTCTGATTAAAGAAATTTTCAACTTTTGATTTAGAAAAAATGCTAATCTGAATTCTTTTAAATCAGAATGAATGGCAATTAAATAATAATTATCCGAAAATTGATTTAAATTTAATTTATGGTTGTTCAAAATCAGAAATTTCATAGTAAAGATAAGCTTATTCTAGGAATTTTGATTTTGATGTCTTGAAATATCAACTTGAAACATGAAAAATGCACGCTTTGAAGCTTTTTCTTCTGCCTTTTTTTTTGATGTGTCTCTAGCTTTTGAAATAATTTTATCGTCAATTGAAAGTTTAACAGAAAAATGCTTTATTGGATCATTACCACTATCTTCAAAAGTTTTATAATTATATGTCTTTTTATTTTTTTGACACCACTCTATAAATAAACTTTTATAACTTATGACTTTGTTTTTTAACTTCTCCAAATCAACATGTGGATTAATTACTTTCTGAAAAATAAACCTCTTACAATAAGGGTAGCCACGATCAAGAAAAATGGCTCCAATTAATGATTCAAATAAGTTACCATGAATATTATCTCCATAATTTTCCTCTGAAATACTAGACTCAACAAATTTCAATAGGTTTAACTCTAAACCTAATTCATTTAAGTGATTTCTGCTTACAATTTTTGATCTCATTTGGGTCAAATAGCCTTCTGAGCCTGTTGGTATATTCTTAAACAAATAGGATGAAATAATGGAGCTTAAAATTGAATCGCCTAAAAACTCTAATCTTTCATAATTTACTGCTACCCCATTTAAATCTTTTTTATTTAACGATCTGTGTGTGAAAGCTCGTTTATAATATTTTAGTGATTTAGGATAAAAATTAAGTAATTTTTTTAGTGGTCTGTAAAAAGGATCCTTTTTTAATTTTAAAAAATTATTTAGATTAAAAAGCATATTAATCCCACTTTTTAAATAGCACACAAGCATTATGTCCTCCAAATCCAAATGTATTACTCATGCCTATTTTAGAATCTCTTTTTTGTGGCTTATTAAGTGTTAAATTTAATTTTGGATTTATATTTTCATCTATATTTTTATGATTGATTGTTGGGGGAACAACCCCATGATTTAATGATAAAATTATTGAAATAGCCTCAACTGCTCCGGCTGCCCCTAACAAATGTCCGGTCATAGATTTTGTTGAATTAATATTAATTTTTTCGGCATGTTTCCCAAAAACTTCATTAATTGCTTTTAGCTCTGCAATATCACCTAGAGGAGTTGATGTGCCGTGAGTATTGATTAAATCAATTTCATCTAATTTTATATTTGAGTCATTCAAGCAATTTTTAATAACAGCCTTTACCCCATTACCCTCAGGGTGTGGAGCAGTAATATGATGTGCATCTGAGGATAATCCTCCACCAAGAAATTCAGCATAGATTTTTGCTCCTCTTGCTTTTGCATGCTCATATTCTTCTAGAATTAACGTACCCGCACCTTCACCTAAAACAAATCCATCCCTTGTTGAGTCGAACGGTCTTGATGCAGATTGAGGAGAATCATTTCTAGTAGAAAGTGCATGCATTGCATTAAATCCTGCCATTCCGGCAATATTTACACCTGCTTCACTTCCACCAGTGACTATTACATCACAATAACCTAGTCTAATATAATTAAGTGAATCAACCATTGCGTTAGCTGAAGAAGCACATGCAGAAACTGTTGTGTAATTTGGCCCCATAAATCCATAATTCATGGAAATATATCCAGGAGTAATGTCGGCAATCATTTTGGGGATAAAAAACGGATTGAATCTAGGAGTCCCATCCCCGGATGCGTGGTCAAGCATCTGATTTTGAAATGTCTCAATGCCACCAATTCCAGACCCCCAAATAACACCTACTCTTAGTTTATCAATTTTTTCTAAATCAAGACGAGAATGTTTTATAGCTTCTTCAGTGGATACCATCCCATATTGTGTAAACCTATCCATCTTTCTTTGCTGTTTTCTATCAAGGTGCAGAGAAACATCAAAATCTTTTAATTCACAAGCAAATTTTGTTTTAAATTTTTCTGTATTAAAATATGTAATGGGAGCTGCACCACTCTTACCTTCAATAAGACCAGTCCAAAAATCATCAAGATTGTTCCCAATTGGTGTAAGAGCTCCAAGACCAGTAACAACTACTCGCTTTAAAGCCATAAGAAAAGAATTATGAATTTTCTATATAAGAAATCGCTTGACCAACAGTAGCGATATTTTCAGCTTGATCATCAGGAATTTGGATATCAAATTCTTTTTCAAATTCCATAATTAATTCTACTGTGTCTAGTGAATCTGCTCCAAGATCATTTGTGAAACTTGCTTCATTGACAACTTCACTTTCATCTACTCCTAATTTATCTACAATAATAGCTTTTACTTTTGATGCGATGTCTGACATAACTTTTAATTTTTTATTTATATTTAGTTAGAGTGCAAAAATAAAAAACTTTATTTTAATTTAACTAATTCAAAAAAAAAATTGTGAACATAAATTCACCAAAAAAAGTTAAAATCTTAATCTTAGCTTCAGGAAATGGTTCCAATGGAGAAAATATCGTTAATTATTTTAGAAAAAAAAATTATAATATTGATTGGAATATCATAACAAATAATAGAAATGCCGGTATAATTGAAAGATCAAGAAAATTAAAAGTTCCTTGCATGATTTTAGAAAAAGAAGAATTTAAAAATGAAAAAGCTTTATTTGAAATTCAAAAAATAGACCCTTCAATTATAATTTTAGCCGGTTTTTTACTAAAAATATCCGTCAGGATTTTAGAAAGGTTTTCAAATAAAATAATAAACATTCACCCTTCGTTACTTCCAGCATATGGAGGTAAAGGTATGTATGGAATGAATGTTCATGAAAAGGTTATTGAGAATTGCGAGAAAGAAAGCGGAATAACTATTCATTACGTAAACAAAAATTATGATGAAGGTGAAATAATATTTCAAAGAAAATTAAGAATCAATTATCCTTGTAATTCCAAAAAGCTGGCAGAAAAAATACATCAAATGGAAATGAAATTTTTTCCTGAAGTAATTGAAAATCTAATTAAAATCAGAAAGTAATGAGTAAAGAGAAATTCTATGTTGTATGGAAAGGTCATAACCCAGGAATATATTTATCATGGTCTGATTGTCAGAATGAAGTCAAAAATGTCAAAGGAGCTTTATACAGAAGCTATAAAAATTTGGAGGAAGCTAAAGGAGCTTTTTCTTTAGGCTATAAAAAATCAATAAAAAAAGATTCAAAAAAATATTTAGGTGCTGGCCCAGAACTTAATTCAATATCAGTAGATGCTGCATCAAGTGGAAATCCAGGAATAATGGAATATCAAGGAGTTGATACAAGATCAAAAAAAATTTTATTTAAAATGGGGCCATTCAAAAATTCAACTAATAATATTGGAGAATTCTTAGCTTTAGTTCACGGAATCGCAATGATGGAAAATCAAAGTGAAAAAAAAACTATATATTCTGATTCAATAACCGCAATAAGCTGGGTTAATAAAAAGAAATGTCAAACAAAATTAAAAAGAAATAAAGATAATAATGATGTTTTTATATTGATTGAAAGAGCAATATTTTGGCTAAAAAAAAGTAATTTTTCTGTTAAAATAAAAAAATGGGAAACAAAATTATGGGGAGAAATCCCAGCAGATTTTGGAAGAAAATAATATCATTTTTTTTTATTTAAAAATTTCATTTATATATTTAAAATATGAGTAAAATAATTATCGTAGGTACACTTGCTTTTGATACAATTGAAACACCATTTGGAAAAGTAGATAGAGTTTTGGGGGGATCGGCTCCGTTTGCCAGTCTATCCTCAAAAACTCAAAATATCGATTGTGCAATTATATCAATCATAGGTCACGATTTTCCGAAAAAATATCTAGACATTTTTATCAAAAAAGATATTGATATTTCTCAAGTTCAGATTGATAGAAACGGAAAAACTTTTTTCTGGCAAGGCAAATATCACAATAATATGAATAAAAGAGATACCATCGATACTCAGGTTAACGTTCTTGAAAAATTTAACCCAAAATTACCCAATAAATTCAATGAAATTGATGTACTTGTTTTGGGGAATCTTGATCCAAAAGTTCAATTAAATGTAATAGAACAATTTTCAAAAAAACCTGATTTTACTATGCTTGATACAATGAACTTTTGGATGGATAATAATTTAAATGAACTTTTAAAAGTTATAAAAAAAGTTGATTTGATATGTATTAATGATGAAGAAGTACTTCAACTTTCGGGCTCAACTAATTTAGACGATGGGGTTAATAAAATTCTTAAAATGGGGCCAAAATATATTATAGTAAAAATGGGGGAATATGGGGCAAGTATTTATTCGTCAAAAGAAAGCTTTTCTTGTAAAAGTTATCCAGTGTATAAAGTTATTGACCCTACTGGAGCTGGGGATTCTTTTGCTGGAAGCTTCGCAGGACATTTAGCTGTTTCAAAGGATTACAGCTTCAAATCAATATCTAAAGCATTAGTTTACGCTAATGCAATAGCTTCTTTTTGCGTTGAAAAATTTGGTATTGACAATATGCTAGACATAAAAAAAAGTGAAATCAACAAAAGAATAAATCATATTAAAAAACATAATATATAAATGCATATTTTTAAATATTTATTTTGTTTTTTTGTATGCTTACTAATTAGATAATGAGTGATGCTATAAAACATGAATGTGGAATTGGCCACATCAGACTACTTAAGCCACTAGAATTTTATAAAAAAAAATATGGTAGTGCATTTTATGGAATAAATAAAATGTATTTACTAATGGAAAAACAGCATAATAGAGGTCAAGATGGCGCTGGTTTCGCTAGTATAAAACTTGATATTGACCCAGGGAAGAGATTTATTAGTAGAATTCGTTCAGTTGAAAAGCAACCAATCCAAGATGTTTTTAGTAAAATAAACGAACGAATAAATAAAGAATTAAAATTATCCCCTTCCTTAATTAACAACATCAAAAAGCTTAAAAATAATGTTCCTTATCTAGCAGAATCACTGTTAGGGCATGTCAGATACGGAACATTTGGTGGTAACAGTGTTGAAAATGTACATCCATTTTTAAGACAGAACAATTGGAAGCACAGAAACCTGATTCTGGCTGGAAATTTTAACATGACCAATTCAAAAGAACTTTTTAATAGTCTAATTGAATTAGGCCAACATCCAAAAGAATATACCGACACAGTTATTATAATGGAAAAAATTGGTCATTTCCTTGATGATGCCGTAAGAAAAATATACAAAGAATTAAAAAAAGAGGGGTTTTCTAAACAAGAATGTTCTTCCATTATCTCAGAAAAATTAGACATATTTAAAATTCTTAAAAAGGCCTCAAAAAGATGGGATGGAGGATATGTAATTGGTGGTTTATTGGGACACGGTGATTCTTTTGTTATGAGAGACCCTAATGGAATTAGACCTGCTTTTTACTTTAAAAATGATGAAGTAGTAGTAGTTGCCTCTGAAAGGCCTGCTATTCAAACAGCTTTTAATTTAAATATCGAAGAAATAAAAGAACTAAGTCCAGGTAAAGCAATAGTTGTTAAAAGTGATGGCTCTGTTAAAATAAAATCTGTAATTAAAGCAAAGGAAAATAAACAATGTTCTTTTGAAAGGATATATTTTTCCAGAGGAAATGACTCTGATATTTATCAGGAAAGAAAAAATTTAGGAAAACTTATTATGCCAGCTGTTTTGAACGAAATAAACTTTGATATAAAAAATACTGTTTTTTCATATATTCCAAATACTGCTGAGACCTCTTTTTTTGGAATGATTGAAAGTGTTGAAGAGTTTTTAAATTCAAAAAAAACAGATGAAATTATCGGCAAAAAAAGTCTATCTGAAGATAAAATAACTAACATACTTTCTGTAAGACCAAGAATTGAAAAAATTGCTGTAAAAGACGTNAAGTTACGAACCTTTATTACCGAAGATGATAGCAGAGATGATTTAGTAGAACACGTTTATGACATAACCTATGGTGTTGTAAAATCAAAAGATACACTGGTTATTATTGATGATAGTATAGTAAGAGGAACTACTTTAAAAAAAAGTATTTTAAAAATGCTTGACAGGCTAAATCCAAAAAAAATTATTATAGTTTCGTCCGCACCACAAATAAGATATCCTGATTGTTATGGAATTGATATGGCTAATTTGGAAAGTCTTATTGCATTTAATGCTGCGTTGAGTCTTTTGAAAGAAAAAGGGTTAGACTCTGTTTTACAAAATATTTACAAAAATTGTAAAGAGGAACTGAAATTAACAGATGATAAAATGAAAAATCATGTTAAAAAAATATACGATCAATTCTCTGCTAATCAAATCTCTGATAAAATCACGGAACTTCTAAGTTCACATCTTGAAAATAGAAATGTAAAAATAATTTTTCAGTCGATTGAAAACTTACACAAAGCATGTCCTAACTCAAAAGGTGACTGGTATTTTACAGGAAATTATCCAACCCCTGGCGGAAATAGAGTCGTAAACACAGCTTTTATTAATTTTTATGAGGGGAATAAAAAAAGAGCATATTAATTAATATATTANAAACAGAATTTAATTTATCTCAGATGAAATTTAAACAGAATATTTTAATCATTATTGTCATTTTAATATGCTTTTCTTGCGATCAAAAGAAATTTAATGATGTTCTTCCTTATGCGATTGAAATCAAAGAGGTTAGAAGCTATTTTAAAGCAATAGACATTAAAAAAAGACTAGAAAAATTTGATATTAAATCTTATATAGTATTAGAAAAAACAAGTGATGGTGACTGGTTTAAAATTATTTCTGGTGCTGAAGAATCTCTGGAAAATATTAAAAAATATAAAAGCGAATTAGAAAATTTAATGCCCATTAAAGATATACAAATTGTAAATTTTGAAAAAGTAAAAAATAAAATTGAATTTGATTTCAAAGAAAATCTAGAAGAAAATAAAAGGCTGAAATCTAAGAGCCCTAATTTACCAAAAAAAATATACAACTTAATTAATAAATTTCCTGATGACAAAAATTTCATTGTGAAAAGATTTTTTGTTTCCAATGCACCTGACTCAATTAAAAACATAAGAAAATTTAAATCAGCATATGATAATATTAATCATGATTTGCCTCGTGGTATTTCCTTAAAAAATTTAATGAAAGAATCTGAATGTTTAGCTGAGGTTATTTATGAAGATAATATTTTTGGTGATAGAGTTACCCTTGATATTGTCAAACTCAAAAAAAATTTAGATTTAGAAATTTTTGATCAAAGTAATAAATTCGATGAAATTGCTAACTATTTTGCAGAACTTGTACTAGAAACCGGAAATTATAATTATGAAAATAAGATTAGGATCAAGGCGTCTTCTTTTAAGGAATTTTCTGGATATAAAGTTACTATTCAACCCAAAAAATCTAGTGATAATTTAAGAACTTATTTTATTTTAGTTTCTCTAGATTCTGAGTATTTAGTTTTTTCACAGTCAACGGAAAAATCTGACGAAGAAATTCTAGATATAATGAAAGAATTAGGTAAAAACGATGGGCTTAACTCATATGATGAATTTTATAATTCATTTTACGCTCTTCCCAATGAATGCAATATCAATGACACTTTTATCTCNATATCTTCTGAAAAGTTNTCAAGAAAATATGCGCGTGACAGAGGAAATGCAAAATGGGCAAAAAAAATGGTNGGTCATTGGCAAACTTCTGTATACTATAATGGTNTCAAAAATGGCAATTGGGCTTTATCGTTTTTTGATTTGCTAGGTAAAAGTAAGGTTAGCCTAATTTATGACAATCTTTACATAAAAGCACAAAAAAGAAATAGTTCAACAAAAACTATTGACCTATTTGGTAAAAAAGGTGTTATATTTAAAGGGAGGTATCCTTTTGAACTTTCATTTCCTGGAAATAGATTTGTGGTTTCGTTAAATAATTTTAACAGAGGGAAACTTACTGGAGGAGATATGGTTACAGTTGCTGAATGCCTGCAACTCAAATAGTTTACAGTTTATCCGAAACAGCAGTCCAATTTATAATACTAAAAAAACTATCGATATAATCTTTCCTTCTATTTTGATAATTTAAATAATATGCATGCTCCCAAACATCAAGTCCTAATATTGGAAAGCCGCCACAGCCAATGTTAGGCATAATTGGATTATCTTGATTAGCGGTAGAACATATTGATAAGGAACCATTACTAAGTGAGCAAAGCCAGGCCCATCCTGAACCGAATCTACTGAGCGCAGCCTTAGAGAAATCCGATTTAAAATTTTCAAGACTTCCAAAGGAATTTTCAATAGAAGAATTAAGTTTTTCTGACATTTTTCCCTTATTATTCGGACTTATTACTTCCCAAAATAATTTATGATTATAGTAACCCCCAGCATTATTTCTTAATGCCATATTAGTCATTTCAAGACCTGATAAAATTTGCAATATATCTTTTGATTCGTTTTCTGTTCCTTGAATTGCAGCATTTAGATTATTAGTGTATCCTTGATGATGCTTAGAATGATGAATTTCCATAGTTTTCGCATCTATATGAGGCTCAAGAGAATCATAAGAGTATCCTAGTTTTGGTAAAGTAAAGCTCATTTTAAAAAAGTTTTGTTTATCAAATTTACGATAAAGTTTTTCAATAATCAACTACTATTATTAACTTGTATAGTGTCATGAATAATCTAAATGTATTTAAAATTTATAACGCTTCTGCTGGAACCGGCAAAACTTTTAATTTAGTCAAAGAATATCTAGTTCTATTATTGAATAATAAAAACATTGAGATTTATAAAAATATTCTAGCTATTACATTTACTAATAAAGCTGTAAATGAAATGAAAAAAAGAATATTAGGATACCTAATTGAATTTTCTGGGCATATTTCTGAGGATTCTGCAATGATTGACGAAATAAAAAAAGAAACTGGTTTAAAAGAAAAAGAAATATTTTTAAAATCAAAGAAAATTTTAAAAAACCTGATTAAAAACTATTCGTCTTTTGAAATTTTAACAATTGATAAGCTTACCCAAAAGATTATTAGAAGTTTTACATATGAACTAGGAATTGATAGTAAATATGAGGTTGAAATTGATCAAAATGAAATTCTTCTTAAAGCTGTTGACAGTTTAATTTCAAAAATTGAAATTAATAATAAATATTTTGAAGAAATTATTAATTTCTCGTTTGAAAAAACAGAAAATGAAAAAAGTTGGGATGTAACAAATGACCTGCTGAGAGTATCTAAATTACTTCTTGAAGAAAATAATTATGATCATCTAAAGTTATTAAAAAAACTTACTATTGAAGATTTTAAAAGTTCTAAGGGGATCTTAAAAAAATCTATTAAAAGACTAAAAAAAAATATAATTGATTCGGCTAAAAGTGCATTACAATTAATCGAAAAAAATGAACTAAAAGATGAAAATTTTATTAGGCAAACCATTCCAAAGCATTTTAAAAAAATTATTTCAGAAAATTTTGAAAGATTATACAATAATAAACTAAAAGAAAATTTGAAAGATGGTAAATTACATTCTTCAAAATGTTCTGATAAAGACATTTCAAACATAAAAAAAATTAGAAGTGGTCTTGAAAATTATTATAAACTATGCAGACAAAATATTTATAAATTAAAATTATATAACAATATATTAAATAACTTATCTCCACTTTCTATTTTAGGCTTGATAAAAAGAGAGCTTGAAGAAATTAAAAGCGATGGAAATTTTATACTTATATCAGAATTTAATAAGCTAGTTAACGATGAGATAAAAAATCAACCGGCTCCATTTATATTTGAAAAAATTGGGGCTAAATTTAATCACTTTTTTATTGACGAATTTCAAGATACATCAAGAGTTCAGTGGGAAAATCTAAAACCACTTTTAGAAAATTCTTTATCAGCTGAAAATTCATCACTAACAATAGCTGGGGATCCAAAGCAAGCTATTTATGGATGGAGAGGTGGAGATGTTTACGAATTCATGGAGCTTGTAAATAAAAAAAATCCCTTTTTTTGTGAAAAAAAAATTGTTGGACTAGATATAAATTATAGAAGTTCAATTGAAATAATCGATTTTAACAACAAGTTATTTAGACATATTAAAGAACTATTTAAACAAAATTTAAGATTAAATGAAATACTTAATTTTCCTAAACAAAAGAATTTTAACAAAATAAAGGGAAGTGTAACGATTGACTTTTATGATAGCTCAAAAGATGAAAATTCAAATGAATATCATAAAGCTCAAACATTACTTAACATAAATGAAGCAAAAAAAAGAAATTATTCTCTCAAAGATATTTGTATCATAGTTAGAAAGAAAAAAGAAGGGATAGAAATAGGGGACTATCTTGTAGAGAACAATATTCCCATAATTTCATCTGAAGTTTTAAATTTATCAAATAGTCCATCTGTAAATCTAATAATAAGTCTCATTAATTTCTCTACAAATGAATCTAATTCTTCTAAGTTGAACTTGTGTAAATCTTTATGTAATTTAAAATTGATTAAAAATTCCAAAGAAGATTTTCTGTTGCAAGTGGCTAATATGAATTTTCAAGAAATGATGACAAAAGTAAACATTAATAATTTTTCATTTGAGCTAGAAAAATTAAAAATAAAACCAATTTATGAAGCAATTGAATATATAATCGATTCATTTCAGCTTGCTAAAAAGGGTAACTCATATGTTCAGTTCCTGTTAGATTTTGCAAATGAATATTCAAATAAATATCAAACCAGTCATATAGAATTTTTAGACTTTTACAACCAAAAAAAAGATAAACTTAATATTATTAGCCCAGCACAAATCGATGCAGTAGAAATTATTACAATTCATAAATCAAAAGGACTTGAATTTCCGATTGTAATTTATCCATTTGCTAATATTAATATTCATAAAGATCTAGATCCCAAAATCTGGATTAATTTTAAAGATAATCTAGGATTAAAAATTAAAAAGCCGTTAATCAATATAAATAAAGAATTAAAAGAAACAGACGAAAAATTATATAATGAATACAAAACAAAATTAGAGATTGATAATATAAATTTACTTTACGTTGTTTTAACAAGAGCCAAAAATGAGCTTTATATTATATCCGACAAAAATTTTGACAAAGATGGAAATGAAAAAACAAATTTATTTTCTGGAATTTTTATAAGTTATTTAAAAAAATATGGAATTTGGAATAAATCTAAAAATAAATATGAAATAGGAAGTAAATATAAATTTCATAATAAGAAGAAAAAATCAAAAAATATTTTTCAGAAAAATTTTATCTTTAATTCGAGAAGTAACAAAAATATTCTAATCAACAGAAAATATTCAAAGGCGTGGGTTCAGGGTTATGACAATTCACAAGAAAAAGGAAATATATTTCATCTTATTATGTCGGAAATATACTCAAAGAAAGATATTAATTTTGTTTTAAATAAATTTCATGAAATGGGGGAAATTAATTTTAAAGAAAAAAAAACATTAACAAAAAAAATAAAATCAATAATAAATCATAAAGAGCTTGAAAAATTTTTTAATCCAAACCTAAAAAGTTATAATGAAAGAGAAATTATAAACAAAAATATGAAAAGTTATATTCCTGATAGACTTGTATATTTAAATCGGAATAATGTAATAATAATAGATTATAAGACTGGTTTAAAAAAACCTGGTCACATTAATCAATTAAAAAAATATGAAAAAAGCTTAAGTCAAATGGGGCTAAAAACAGTTAAAAAAATATTGGTTTATATAAATCAAAATGTTGAGATAAAAATAATATGATTTGTTATGTTTTATTAAAACTATTCAATAATCAATCTTAAATAAATCTTTATATTTAGAGAAAATCACTAAATTTACCGTGAATTTCGTATTTTGCGATATATTTTTAACGGTTAAAAAAAAATTATGAAAAAATTTTACACATTATTATTAACTACAATGTTAATTTTTGGATTTACAAATCTAAATGCTCAAGATAAAAATAATAAGTGGCAATTTAGCTTTGGGACTAATGCTGTTGATGTGGAGGCTGACTCTGACACACAATTTGCAGATTATTTTGATGTTAAACAAAACTGGAATGTAGCTAAGTCTCCTTTATCAATGTTCTCAGTTTCTAGATATATTGGTGACAACCTGTCTTTAGGTTTGGGAGGTTCTATTAACAGTATAAGTAAGTATGCTACTGGGGCTGAGCTTTCTGGAGTAACAAATGATTACTTCTCTGTAGATGCTATGTTAAAATATGATCTTTCTGACGTTTTTACGATTAAATTATTAAGCACTGAATTTGAACCTTTTGTTGGATTAGGCCCTGGATGGACATGGTTTGATGAGCAAGATGGTTTGACCGGAAATTTATCTGTAGGGGTTAATCATTGGTTTAATGATGTATTTGGTTTAACATTAATGGCTGAGTATAAAAATAATTATGACAATGTCGGTGGCGCTATGTTATTGGATGAAGGTGAAACTATGAGATGGTCTGCAAGTTTATCTGTTAAGTTTGGAGGAACTGACACTGACGGGGATGGAATATATGACGAATATGATGTTTGTCCTGATGTTGCTGGTCTCGAACAGTTTGAAGGTTGTCCTGATAGTGATAATGACGGAATTAAAGATAGCGAAGACGATTGCCCAATGTTAGCTGGTCTTATTGAGTATAATGGTTGTCCTGATACAGATGGAGACGGAATTTCTGACAATAAAGATAGATGCCCTAAAGTGGCTGGATTAGAAAGTATGGGGGGATGCCCAGATTCAGACTCTGACGGAATTACTGATGGTAAGGATTCTTGTCCTAAAGTAGCTGGGCCAAGAGCAAACAGAGGTTGTCCATGGCCAGATTCAGATGGTGATAGTGTTGTCGATAAGGATGATAATTGTCCTGACGTTCCGGGTACTGTAGCAAATAATGGGTGTCCAGAAAAGCCAACTGAAGAAGATGTTGAAGAAATAGTTGAACTGTCAATTGAAATTCAGTTTGGATTCGGATCTACAACATTTAAAGATGGTGCTTCTGATGTATTAGATAAAATAGTCTCAATTATATTAAAGTATCCCGATGCTAAATTTAGAGTTGAAGGTCATACTGATAGTATAGGTACTAAAGATTATAATCAGACTCTTTCTCAACGTAGAGCCAAAGCAGTGGTTGACTACTTAACTTCTAGAAATATTTCCTCAGATAGATTAAGTGCTAGAGGATATGGGGAAGATAATCCAATCGATAGCAATGTAACGAGAAGAGGTAGAGCGAAAAATAGAAGAGTTGAAATAATTTTTAAAAATTAAAATAATAACTCGTTAATAGTATGTTTTAAAAACGCTTCGCTAAATGCGAAGCGTTTTTTATTTTTATAATATGCATGGCTTTATAAAAAATGTTTTAAAAGATATTATTAAAAAAAAAATATCACTCACTGAAAATATATTTATTTTACCTAATAAAAGGTCTGGGTTATTTCTAAAAAGAGAAATTAGTAAAATATCAAATAAAACATTTTTTTCTCCTGTTATTTATGACATTGATGAGTTTATGTCAATTATATCAGAAATTAATAAAATTTCTGATACAGAATTATTATTTGATTTATACGAAGTTTATTTAAAAAATGAAAAGCCTAATAACCATCAGTCTTTTGATGAATTTATTCGCTGGGGTAAGACATTAATTAACGACTTTAATGAAATTGATAGAGAAATATGTAATACTGAATCTCTTTTCAATTATTTAGAAGCAATAAAAGAACTAAATCATTGGTCTAATTATGAAAGTGAAACAGAAATCATCAAAAATTACAAGACTTTTTGGAAAAATATTAAAATATTATATAAAGATTTACAAGAGGTCTTATTTAATAAAAGAAAAGGTTATCAAGGTTTAATATATAGAGAAGCAACAGAGAGAATTCAAAATTATGTTGAGAATCAAAAAGGATCTAAACACATATTTATAGGATTCAATGCATTAAGCAAATCTGAATCAGAAATAATTCAAGAGATAATTCAAAATCAATTAGGTGAAATATATTGGGATATAGATGAAAGGCATCTAAAATCCGGATATAATAATGCTTCTTATTTTATCGACTCATATTTTAAAAATTGGACATATTTTAAAAATAATAAACCCAATATTATTTCTGAAATGTATTCCGAAAAAAAAAATATTTCAACAATAGGCACTCCTAAAAATATTGGTCAGGTAAAATATGTCGGGGAAATATTAAGTAAAATGAATACTAATGATTTAAATGATACGGCAATTATTTTATCTGATGAAAAGCTGCTAATCCCAATGATTAATTCAATACCAAAAGAAATAAAAAATTTAAATATTACTATGGGTTATCCATTTAAATATTCTTCAGTATTTAGTCTATTTAATGTTGTCTTAAAAATTCATTCTAAAAAACAAAAGAATTATTATTATAAAAATATTTTTTCAATTTTATCTCATGAATTAATTAAACCAATCTTAAATAAGGATAAAGATATATGCCTTATCATAAAGAAAAACAATTTAATATATATTTCAAAGAATGAATTAATAGAATTAGATAAAAAAAATAGTGAAATATATGAGTTGTTATTTTCTAAATGGGCTGATTTAACCATTGGCATTAAATCATGTATACAATTAATAGACTTATTAAAAAAACATTATAACAAGAAAAAAATTAAAGACAATATAAATTTAGAATTTCTGTATAATGCGTATAAAATATTTAATCAGATTATGGTTTTTGTGGAAAATTATAAATCTATAAAAAATATAAATTCTTTAAGAACTATGTATAAAGAAATTGGCGAAATGAACACCATTCCATTTAGCGGGAATCCAGATAGTGGATTACAAATAATGGGGATGTTAGAATCTAGGTTATTGAATTATAAAAATATAATTATAATGTCCTTAAACGAAGGTATATTACCTAAAGGAAACTCAACAAATAGCTTTATTCCTTATGAAATTAAAAAGAAAAATGGATTACAAACATTTTCAGAAAAAGATGCTGTGTTTGCATATCATTTTTATAGAATAATAAAAAGAGCAAAAAATATTTGGTTGACATATAACACTGAACCTGACGGCTTAAATAACGGGGAAGTAAGCAGATTTATAAAACAAATAGAAATAGAGAAAATACACACTATCAATAACCAAATATTAGTAACAAATATTCCAAAAATTAATAAACATAAAATAATTTATAGAAAAACAAAATCAGTAAAAGATAAATTAGGAAAAATATTTAAAGAGAGGATAACCGTTTCAATGTTATGCTCTTACGTATTAAATAAGGAAAAATTCTTTGAGGATTATATAATACAATTAAAAGAAGATAAAATAGAAGAAACGATAGCTGCGAATACATTAGGAAATGTAATACACGATACTCTGGAAGAAATGTACAAGTCGTTAATAGGAGAGGTTGTCAAAATAAAACATCTAAATAAAATCAAAGAAAATTTAGAAAAAATAATTGTCAAAAACTTTAAAAAATATGTGAATGAAAAAAATATAAAAAAGGGGAAAAATATAATTATTGTAGAAACAGCAAAAAAGTATGTGGAGAGTGTGATAAAACTGGATATGTTAGAAATAAAGAGAGGAAATAAATTGAAAATAATATCATTAGAAAAGGAGTTTGAAAAGGAAATATTGATAGGAAAGGGAAAATATAAGATAAAAGGAAAAATAGACAGAATTGATCAAATAAACAAGACTATTAGGGTAATCGATTATAAAACAGGTAAAAAGTTATACGCAAGAAATTTAAATATAAAAGAATTAAATAAAATTAGAACAAAAGAAGGTATTTATAATCTACAGCTATTATTTTATTTAATTGGAGTTTATGAAAAATATAATATAGAAAATATGGAAGTAGGAATAATTTCAATAAAAAACATGAGTGAGGGTATTTTAACAGCAAAAATAAATAATAGTAGTACGTTCAATAAAAATAAAATTATCAAAATTAAGGAAGAAATTAAGATAATAATAAAGGAAATTTTATATAGTGATATTGATTTTAAAAATGATTAATTTTTTTTAAATCAAAATGCTTGAACAAAGTTCAGAATTTCTAATAGTAAATTTTGTATATTTAAATACATATATCTGTAATATAAAATAATTATATTATATTAATGTAATAAATAATGTAAAGTTATGAACATAAAAATAGCTCTTTCAAGACACGTAAATAAAAAAAACAAAAGAGCTATAATTTATGATTGTAGTGAGAGAAAATATAGAAAAAAAATAAGTACAGGGTTGTACTTAGACGAAAAATACCTAAAAAATGGAAAAATATTTATTAATGAAAAGACATCTAGCTCAACATCTTTGCGAATAATATTAGTAAAATTAAAAGAAAAGAAAGAAAAGGCTTTAAATCTATATATTGATAATAAATGGACATATAAAGAACTTGAGCAGCATCTTAAAAGAGGAATAAATCTGTATTCAATTGAGGAATATGTATTAAATTTTTTTTCTAAAACAAAAAATAAAATAACATTAAATGATTATATAAATGTTGTGAAAGTGTTTAAAAAACACTTAAAAAAAGAAAATATTCATTTTAACGATATATTAAAGAGTGGTGTTTTAAATACATTTAAATTTAATGCGCAAAAAAGAGGAATAAAAAACACTTCAATTAACTCATACATGAAAAAAATGGGTGTAATAATGAATAAAGCGCACCATGATGGTCTTATTTTAGAAAGGTTTAAAATTCCTAAATTCTTAATAGAAAAAGAATACTCAAGAAAAAAGAAAATCAACTATAGCAGAGATAAATTAATATTATCAGTAAATAACTGTAATGATATATTTCAAGTTCAAGCTTTGTCAATATTTACACTTTTACTAGTATGTGGGGGGATGAATCCATCAGATTTAATGAATTATACTTTAATAAAAAAAGAAAGTAAAACTCTGATTAACTCGATATTATTTGACCTTAATCATGATTACATGAAATTTAAAAAGTCTAAAAAAGGACTTACTTATAAATACATTAAAATAGGATATAGTATAAGAAATATAATAGATATTGTTAAAACACTTTTTATTATTACTCATTATAAAAAATACCCTTTTATTTTTGCATCATTCACTGATAAAAATAAAATATTCGATATGAACATATATGATAAATCTAGCTTATATAAAAATATATGGAATTTTTATCAAAGAAAATTAAGAGAAGTTTCGTCAATAAAATTTTCCGAAGCTAAAAGCATATATCAAGAATATTTGAAAGAAATTGAAATGACTAAAAATACTAGTGAAATAATGTTTGGAAATATAAAAGAAAACGAAATTTTAAAAATTAAAAATTTATCAGCTACTATGGAAAATATTGAAAAAGCAGAGCAAGATGTGTTAAGGGAAATTGGAATTGATGAAATTAATCAAATAATTATAAATAAACTTAAACTTTTAAATCTTGATTTAAACAATCATAGCTTTAAAAAATGTAAAACTCCATTAGAATTTTCCAAAATGTTAAAAAAAATTAATAGGTATCATAAAGGCTTATAAATTTTAGACTCTGTTTAAAACTATTAAACGACACACCTTTCTCTTTTTCAATTTTTATTGTTTTTATTTTATTAGGAATTAAATCAAAATAGTTATCTGAAAAATTATTTTCAATCGAAGAGCTAACAAATAAATTTTTAACCAAATTCTTTGAACTAAAACTAATTTGAAAATAGTCTTTAATGCTATTTACCTCATATTCAAATTTTGGTTCAGTTAGATCTAAATTTTTAAATTCTGTTAAATATTCTATTTTTTCAGAAATTATTTTTTCTTCTTTATAAATTTTTGCATGTAAGTATTTGTTTCTTAAAAAACCCTCTTTTTTTAAGAAAATACTATAATCTATATCCATTATTTTTTTTGAATTATTTGGGGCTGATTTAAATTTCTTTGTCCATGTTTTAATTAATTTACCTTTAAAATCTCGTAATTCTAAATTTAATCTTAAATTATCTTCATCAAGAAAATCGTTAATATAATAAAGATCTATCATATCAGATCGCTTGTAAAAAGATAATAATACTGGCGCAAATGATTCTTTTGTTTTGTAGTGTAATGCTTTCCACTTTCCATAATAATCAATGCTAGACCATGATGCAACTGGCCAACAGTCATTAAGTTGCCAGTATAAACTACCCATACAAATATCTCTATTTCTTCTATGAGCTTCCATGCCTACACTAATTCCTTCAGCCTGAAGTAATTGACTAACATAAAGAAAATGTTCAAACGAATCAGGAATATTATATTCACGTAGCATGTATTCTTCAATGGTACTATTTCCTATACTAGACCTTTGATGTGACTTCATTACTTCCGAATAAATATCATAATCNGACTCATCTGTGTATTTTTTTACAGATGAAAACTCTGGAAAAGACTGAAAACCAAATTCAGACATAAAACGTGGAATTTTGGTTTCATAAGTGCTAAAANCTTCTTTCCCCCACCATACTCCCCAATAATGAGCATTTCCNTGTGTTAGAGATTCTTTAATGCCNAATGAGCTACTTGGAGAAGATGACCANTACTGAGTATTTGAATCATATTCTTTTATAACCTCAGGGAGTATATTATGAAAAATCTGCTCATATGAGTCAAATATTGTATCAGCTATTGATTGAGATTGGTTNTCAATNACATTATTTTTCCAGCCCCAATTTTCCCATGCAGATAAAACTTCATTATTTCCACACCAAAGTGCCAAAGATGGATGAGATCTAATTCTCTTAACATTATAAATTGCTTCTTCCTTAACAGAATTTAGAAAATCTTTGTTTCCAGGATACATAGCACATGCAAACATAAAATCTTGCCAAACGAGTAGACCATACTTATCACACAGTTCATAAAATATATCTTCCTCATATATTCCTCCTCCCCAAACTCTAATCATATTCATATTTGCATCAACAGCTGATGATAGTATCCTATCATAATCTGCCTCTTTAACTCTTGGGAGAAAAACATCTTGTGGAATATAGTTTACTCCTTTCATAAATGTTGGGATGCCATTAACTTTAAAGAAAAAATTACTCCCGATTGAATCCTTTTCTGTAACTAATTCTATTGTTCTTAATCCAATTGATTTTGATACTTTAGAAATATAATTATTAGATTTTATTTCAAGTCTAACATCATAAAGTTTTTGCTCACCCATACCATTTGGCCACCATCTCTCAAAATCTTGAATTTCAAACGGTATTAAAAACTTATTTTCACCATCTTTTAAGTCAATTTTTTTTTCTAATATGCTTNTGTCATCTAAGAATATTTCAGCAATCAAATTTACATTAGAACCTTTAGAAAAAATCTCCAGTTCAGCATTTAATAAAGCAGTATCTTCAATAATTTTTTGATTAAAATGTAAATCTTCTATTTTAAAATTATTCCAAAAGTTNAGCTTAATTGGCCTCCAAATTCCAGAAGTNACCAATCTGGGNCCCCAGTCCCAGCCATAAGAATAGGGCGCTTTTCTTGTAAAAACCCCTACTTTTTTGTTNCCCTTAACCTTCCCAATTTCTGAAAGATCATTGGCATTTTCTGGAAGNTCATANCCTAATTTGTCAAATTTATCTATTCCAGTGTTTATAGGAGACTTAAACTTAATTAATAAATCATTTTTTCCTCTCTTAATATACTTTTTAACCTCAACCTTTTTACCTACAAACATATTTTCTGAACTGTATATCANAGAATCGTTTAAAAAAACATTTGCGTAAGTATCCAGGCCATAGAAATCTAATTCAATACTTTCAAAATTAAAATGATTTTCATTTACTTCAAAATCAGTTTTATAATGCCAATCTAACTTATCAACCCACTGTAATTCATGCTCATTAAGTCTATAAAATGGATCATGAATTTTATTGTTATCAATTAAATCTAGATGNACAGTCCCAGGAACTGTAGCTGNCAAAAAAGTATTTTCTGCACTTGACTTGAATTCCCAATTTGAATTCAAGTCAAGTNTAAATTGTTCATTTTTTTTGNAGCAAGACACTAAAATGAACATTGTTAAAAAAAATAATAAATAGCTATTTTTTAAATTCATACATTTAACAAATTATGAATTCTAAATTTTAAAGAAAAATGAATAATTTAAAATTTTTAATGTTTTATAAAAATGTTTGCTAAAAATAAGCTTTTAACGTTAATTATTTTTATGTCAGGTTTAAGCTTTTATTCACAAGATAAAATCGCTGATACAACCAAAATCATTGGCTGGCAAAAATCAGGAAAGACCAGTTTTTTAATTAATCAGACTGTATTCAATAATTGGGTTTCTGGAGGAGAAAATAGTGTTGCTGGTACTCTTTCTGTCGACTATAATCTTAATTTTTACAATAATGGTTGGTCTTGGGATACAAAAATGATTGGGTCATTTGGAGTTAATAAAAATAGTGATAGCAAATATTTTAAAAAAATAGACGACAGAATCGAAATAAACTCTGTGATGGGTAAAAAATTTATAGAAAAATATAGCTTTTCAAGTTTCTTGAACTTTAAGACCCAATTTGCTAAGGGATTTAAGTATTCAAATAATGAAGATGGAAATGAAATAAGAACTGAAAAAACAAGAATATTTTCTCCTGCCTATATTCAGCTTGGTGTTGGAATATANTGGAAAGAAAGTAATTCTNTATGGGTTAATTTTGCTCCNATTACAGGNAGGTTGATTCTAGCAAGTAAGAAATTTACAAATGATTTAAATGAAGGAGAGGAATATTTTGGTATACCAAGAGGTCAAAATTCAAGATTTGAATTAGGTGCATCAATCAGTGCTTTCTATAAATTTGAATTAATNGAAAATATAATGTTAGAGCAAAGANTAAACCTTTACTCAGATTATCTTTACAAGCCTGATAATATAGATGTTGACTATACACTTTCGGCATTTATGAAAATAAACGATTATCTTTCGACTACGCTTATAATTCAATGTCTATATGATGANAATGCGATAAAAAAAATACAATTAAGAGAAGTTTTTGGGCTATCGTTTATTATAGATATTTTAAAATTACCNAAGATTATCTAAAATTATCTACTCCTCAGTTTGGCTAACATTCTCAAAATCTCTAAATANAGCCAAATTAGAGTAACCAGTAGTCCAAAAGCGCCATACCATTCCATGTATTTGGGNGCGCCTTTTTCANCTCCTTCNTCGATAAAATCAAAGTCAATAACTAGATTTAAAGAAGCCACCACTATTATAGCTAAGGAAATTCCTATACTCATCATTGAAGAATTCTGGGGACTCAACAAAGAGATACCAGTCCCAAAGAAGCCCATAATAAAATTTATAAAATAAAGAAGTACTATTCCACCTGTAGCAGCAAAAACACCAAGTTTAAAATTTTCGGTTGGTTTTATTATTTTAGTCCTGTATGCAAATAATAAAGAAAATAGAATTAGTACTGTCAGGGAGATAGCTTGTAACACAATTCCTTCGTATTGTGTACTGTAAAAATAAGAAATGGATCCCAAAGCTAAACCTTCCAGAATAGCATATAATGGAACCGTATATGGCGCCCAATCTTTCTTAAATATGGTAAGAATAGCCAAAATCAAACCACCTATTGAACCAAATAATATCATAGATTCCATATTTGGAGAGAATGTATAATATGCAGAAGCAATTAATAATACTAAAGAGATTGCAGTTTTATCAACTGTTCCTTTGATAGTCATCTTAGTGTCTAGTAATAAAGATGAATTATTATTGATTTGATCAGAAAAGGTGTTTGAATTTAGGGCTGGATTTGAAGTCCTGTACGATAAATGAGAATTGCTCATAATTATAAATTTATATGACAAATTTAATTAATTATTCTTATACTGTTAAGTAATTGTAAATCAAATAGTAACACTTGATAAATTAACATATTTAAGGTTAAAAAATTATTGATTTCGTAATAAAAAAGTTGATTTTTAAATAATTTCGTATATTTGCATCATATTAACTAAAAATTGATTTAAAATGAAAAAATTATTACTTTTTATTACAGTACTATTTTTTGGAATTTCTACTATTAACGCACAAGATGATGCAAGCTATGGCTATGCTCAGGGTGACTGGTTAATGGGTGGAAGTGTTACTTTTAACTCTTCTGACACCGATGGTGTTGAAGAAAGCGGATCAATGATTGCGCCAGCTGCTCATTATTTTATTAATGATGAATGGGCTATCGGAGCTTCAGTTGGTCTAATGAGTAGTGAAACAGACGGAGACAAAATGTCTGATACACACTTTTCTTTTACTGCTAGGAACTATTTCATGGAATTAAATGAAAGAAACAAAATATACTTTAGTTTAGGCTTAGGTATGGCTAGTGGTGATAGTTATAGTGACAGTGCCACTTCATTAGGAGCTGGTTTTGGTATCAATTATTTCATGACAGAAAATATTATAATTGACTTTAATCTTGCTAACATATTATCTTACAATAAGCAGGGTGATAATTCGTCAATGAATATTGGATGGGAAGGCTCTATCAATAACAGATGGGCAAGCCCAACATTAGGGATTATTTTTAAGTTATAAGTCAATTTAAAAATCCTATTAATAAAAACCGCCCAATGGGCGGTTTTTTTATGCATTAATTTTTATTTATAAATTCTGCTATTATATTAACTAAATTGTTGTCGATTGGTAGATCAGGGTTACCATACGTTTGAAGATTTAAAATAAAATTTTCACTTGCTTGACGAAAAACATGATTCATTCCTTCAACAATCTCTAATGTTGAACTGGGTGCGGCATCATAAAGCATTTGAGCATCCTTAACCTCGATTTGAATATCGTTTGTACCTTGAATTATCAAAATAGGAATATTTAATTTTGAGATTTCTTCTCTAGGATCATAACTGGCAGCATCAATAAGAAAACTTTGAATACCAGGACCAAATAAATTGTTAAGCATAGGCGGAACAGAATCAACTAGTTTTTTAGCTCTTAATTGTACAATAATAGGGTCAGACATTGATTTAATATATGGAGCCCTATTAGAAAGTTGTCTTTGAATGACGGTCAAATAATCCTCACCAGCTCCAGCAATGGAAATAAATTTATCAAGCTCTGATTTTTGACCAGCAATCATTCCGATTAATGACCCTTCGCTATGACCAATAACTGTTATTGAATTGTAATCATTAGATTGTATAAAATATTTTATTATTTCACCTACATCATTAGTAAAATCTTGAAATTTAATTTGATTATCAGATGTTAAATCTCCTATACTTTTAGCAACTCCTCTTTTATCAAATCGATATGAGCTTATACCTTTCTTATAAAGTTCATCAGCTAAAATTTTCAAATAATTGCCTTTTATTGAAGAATTATTTCCATCTCTATCAGTTGGTCCTGAACCCGCAATTATAATAGCTAAATTAGACTGCGGTTGTTCATGTTTTAATAATGAACCATATATTTTATGGCTATCAAAACTACTTATTACTATCTCTTGACTTATTAAGCTGTTAAAAGCAAATAAAAAAAATATTAAAAATTTATTCATAAATTAAAGAATAAAAATTATCCCATTGTGAAATACATTATCAAGGCAATCATAAATAGGATTGATAATGCAGGATATGATTTCTTTATTGGGTCTTTAACTTTAAAATGCATAAAAACAGCCGCAATCATAAGAGCAGCTAAAACAATTAAATTATAGAAAAGTAACTTTTCTATCCATATACTTATAATTAGCATTATTGCAATAGCTACTTTTAAAAACCCTACAAGATACATAGACCACTCAGGGAGACCATAAGCTATGAATTCTTCATTCATGTTTTTGGCATTACCACCTCTGTATTCAGTAGTTTTATTAAATCGCAAAAGCCATACATTAATAAGTCCAATTGAAATTATTAACTGTAAAATCATAATAAATTTCATGTCAAAANATTTTTGGTTATTAGTTTAAATATATAAAATTATTTTAATTGCTTGGGNAATTTTAAATNAANAAGANTNCNATTTTCANTAGAGATATTATTCCANNNATNACAATCAAAATCAATNNCNGCAANTCCGGTNGTTGGCAANTTNTCNAANGNAATATTNGTNATNNGNTTNATNAAATTTGTTAAGCCCNGGNTTNTGNGCNATAATCATANCNGANTNATATTNATTAGNNTANTTTTTNATNANNNTTAAAATNGANNTNGCNGANCAATGATANAANNNNTCATCATAATTNATATTTTATCAAATTNAATATGATTAATCTNAAANATTTAGATGTTTCAAANGTTCTTANNGAACTACTTGANTGNAGAATAATCAATNTTATCNATTNTATNANTTAANTATTTNGNCATTAAAGGNCCGTCAGTCTTACCCCGATTGTTAAGAGGTCTATGGAAATCACTTAAACTTAAATCTTTCCACGAAGATTTTGAATGCCTAACAANAATAATTTTTTTCAAACTAAAATTTTAATAAAACATTTAAGTTTTTGAATTTATAATTATCCTAATTTAGCACTTTTATTTTTATGGACTCATTAACTCAAATTGTTTTAGGAGCATCTGTAGCAGAAGCTTCATTAGGAAAAAAAATTGGCAATAAAGCAATTGTTCTTGGTGCAATTTCAGGAACCATTCCTGACCTAGACATTGTACTGAGATTTTTTGTTGATGATCTTACTGCTTCGGTAATGCATAGAGGGTTTTCCCATTCACTTATATTCCCCTTCATCGCTGCCCCAATTCTTGCATGGATTTTAAAAAAAATATATTATAAGTNTTCTGANGTAAGCTTCTACGATTGGTTNAAAATGTTCTTTTTAGCAATAATTACACATCCTTTACTTGATGCCCAAACAACTTGGGGAACTCAACTATTTTGGCCCTTTGAATGGCGGGTAGCTATTGAAAACATATTCATTATTGATTTTATATATACACTTCCTTTTTTAACTTTTCTCATACTTACTTCATTTCAAGACAGGCTTTCAAAAAAAAGGAGGCTATATAATTCACTTGGACTAATTATAAGTTCAGCATATTTGCTTATTACCTTATCATTTAAAGGAATCGCACATTATAATATTGCAAAAGCATTAGAGNAAAAAAATGTTGAATATATAGATATTAATACAAGAGCCACATACTTTAACAGTATTTTATGGTCTGGTCAAATTGAATTAGAAGATTCTTATATGTTCACTTATTACTCTTTATTTGATAAATCAATGCCTGTTTTTACCAAAAAGTTTCCTAAAAACCATGATATGTTACAGCCATTTATCAATGACAAAAAAATTCAACAATTAATAATTTTATCAAATAATCATTACATCATGACTAATGAAAATGATAAATTAATTTTCTGGAATTTAAAGCTTGGGTTAAAGGGGTTTGATGAAAAAGCTTCCCCGTATATATGGTCATATGTTATCGAAAAAAATAATAAAGGGCAATTACTATTAGGCGAAACAAACGAAAAAATGGATGCTTTGAAAATTCAAGAAGAAAGATCATTTAGAAATAACAGAAAATACTCAGAAGAATTTAGTAAGTTTTATGAGAGATTAAAAGGAATTTAATTTAATTTTGATTAATGCCTACACCGCTTATTATTATAGTTACTTTATTTGTTTTGAATTGGATTATTAGAATTCTAATAAGAAAAAAACCTCAAAATAAATCATTAATGAAATTAAGTTTTTTCGTCAGTTTTAGTATGATTGCTTATACAATTTATTATTTCTTTTTTGTAAAATAATTCACGCGATCAAATGAAAAGCTAATTAACAGTAAAGGTTACCTNTTTAATTTCTTTACCAAGTTCTACNCTACGGTCTCCTGGTGAGCTTCCACCAACAAATATATTGAAGATTCCTGGCTCTATTTCTTTTATACCTTTCTCGTTAAAAGAGCCAATCATATTATGATCAAGAGCTATGTTTATTTTCTTCTTTTCCCCAGGCTCAAGATGTATTCGTTTAAAAAATATTAAAGAAGAGTTAGGTGTTCTAAAGGAAGAATTAACATCCTTTATGTAAACTTGAACGACTTCTTCTCCAGCAATATCACTGTTATTTAACACTTCAAAATTTAAGTGAATCATATCGCCAATCTCTATTTTATTTTTTTTAAGGAATAGCTCCGAATAATCAAAACTTGAATAGCTTAATCCAAAACCAAATGGATACATTGGTTTATACTTTGTGAATTTATAAGTTCTATTTTCCATACTATAATCATTATAATCTGGAAGGTGGGATATAGATTCAGGGATTGTTATAGGTAGCTTCCCTGAAGGATTAACATCTCCAAAAATTATATCTGCTAAAGCATTTCCACCTTGTTCGCCCAAATACCAAGCATAAACTATTGCATCAACATAATCAGAAATTTCTGAAAGATCGATAGCAGACCCTGCTTTAATAACTAAAACTATTGGCTTGTCACCTGCACTATTTCTTAAATCTTTTAAATAATTTATCTGATTTCTTGGTAGTCTTATTGAGTTTCTGTCACCATTTGCATCTGATGAAATTGCATCGCCTTCTTCTCCTTCAATTAAAGCTGAAATACCCATTACNGCAATTGTTACATCGCTAGAAGCAGCCAAGCCTGTTGGCCATTTCTGCCTGTCTCTTTCATTAATTAAATCAACTCCTTCATTAAACCTGATGATTGTCCCATTAGAAACCTTNTCCACTATACCTTCTAATGGTGTAACAATATTGGGACTTAATCCATTATAATTTGCAAGCAATGTATTTAGGTTTGCTGCATTTGGGCCAGTGATAAAAAGTCTATTTATACTTTTTGATAAAGGAAGGATATTGTTTTTATTTTTTAATAATACTATTGACTTAGCAGCTACACTTCTAGCTAAATTTATATGCTCTTTAGTNTTTATATTATTTTCGTTTAGTTTATCATAGGGGTTATCATCAATATCTTTTAAAATTCCAAGCTTTAGTCTTGTCATAAATAATCTTTTCAAAGAAATATCTAGATCATTTTCAGTCAAAAAACCTTGATTAATAGCGCTNGGAATCAAATTATATAATGAGCCGCAATTTAAATCTACTCCACCCTTTATTGCATAAGCTACACTCTCCTCATCTGAAATTGTAAAGTTATGACCTGATTTAATGTCATATATAGCTCCGCAGTCAGAAACAACATGACCCTTAAATCCCCAAGATTTTCTCAATAAATTATTCAACAGTAATTCACTTCCACAGCAGGGTTTATCATTTAATCTATTATATGCACACATAACTATTTCTACATTTGCATCAACTAATTCTTTAAATGCGGGCAAGTAAGTTTCTGTTAAATCTTGAGCAGTAACTTTTGCATTAAAGCTATGCCTATTTGCTTCTGGTCCTGAATGTACAGCAAAATGTTTTGCTCCNGCAGCAACCTTTAGATACTTGTAATGNCTCCCCTGCAAACCATAAACAAATGCTTTGCCCATTTTACCGGTTAAGTAAGGGTCTTCCCCATATGTTTCGTGCCCACGACCCCACCTAGGATCTCTGAATATATTTATGTTTGGAGACCAAAAAGTTAATCCAGTATACTCTGTTTTTATTCCTTTTTTCTTAAATATATTATGTATTGCCCTGGCCTCACTAGAGATTGCATCTGCAACCTGTCTTATCAGCTCTGTATCAAATGTTGCACCCATTGCAATTGCTTGAGGAAAAACTGTNGCTTTAGAAGATCTTGCAACTCCATGCAANCCTTCGTTCCACCAATTATACATTTCTATTCCGTGNTTAGGAATTGCAGCTGAGTTACTTAACATCTGTGAGGACTTCTCTTGAATTGTTAAGAGAGAGATTATACTGTCTGCAGTTCTCTCATAAGAACTGATTATTTCAAATGAAGGATTATAAATATTTTCTTGTGAAACAAGATTAAAATAAATTAAAATTGTATTTAAAAAAAATAATGAAATTTTTAAATTTATCTTAAACATATTATTCTAATTTACAATAAAAAATAACATGAATGTATTAATTACAGGGAGTACTGGAATGGTAGGCAAATCTGTTTTATTTGAATGTATTAAAGATAATAGAGTTAAAAAAATATTTCTGTTAAATAGAGTTTCATCAAATGTCAAAAGTTCTAAAGTTTATGAATATATTATAGATGATTTTTTGAAAATTAAAGAACTNAGAGATAAATTAAAAAAATGCAATGCCTGTTTTCATTGCATGGGAATTACTTCTTTTGGACAAAATCCTGATTATTATTATAAGGTCACTTTTGAAATGACAAAAGTCTTAACAGATTTTATCTATGAAATAAATCCCGATTCTATAATGACTTACGTTTCAGGTGAGGGAACAAATTCAGCAGAAAACAGTAAAATAAGTTGGGCTAATGTAAAAGGGAAAGCAGAAAACTATATTTTAAAAAAAGGATTAAAAGACGCCTACATGATAAGATTGGGTTTATTAATTCCAGAAAATGGAATCAAAGCAAAAACAAAATTATATAACTTTTTCTACACTNTAATGACACCATTTTACCCATTGATGAAATTGATTCCTTATAATACAACCAGTNCAAAGCTAGGTTTAGCAATGATAAATTGTTTTTATTACCCCTCAAATGATAAATACCTAAACAATAAAAAAATTAACACGCTTTCTGCTAAACACATGAATAAATAATATATAATGACTATTTTTATTTNTATAAAATAAAAATAGATGAAAAAATTATTCATTTTTATTGTTTTTGTCTTTGTATTTACAAACTCAAATAGTCAAGAAATTGGTTTTGGACTAACAATTCAAGGGCCTTCTTCAGGTTTAAGCGGAAAGGTTGTTTTTGACAATACTCATGCTGGAGAAATAATATTTGGGGTGTTAGGGACTGTTAATAATCTTTCAGGAAAATATTCTTATTACATTAACAGNGAGAATNAATTAGATAAATATATTTATTTACAAGCTGGAAATTGGAAATACAATTCTNTAGGAGTGGATGAGTCGGTTTTTGGATATGCTATAGGNGTTGGTATAGACTTTTCTTTAACATCTTTTTATTGGTGGCCCAAAAACCTTAAAACCTCCATTGAGTTAGGTTTAAATAAAGTAAATTTAAATTATTATGATTATCCCTCAATCAATTTTGGTGTTGGATTGCATTACTACTTAGACTGATGAAATTAAAAAATATTAAATATATTTTAATTGTTTCATTGTTTTTCTCATGTCAAGCTGATAATGATATGGAAAACTCAGAAAATCAGCTTATATCCTCAATAATTTCAGGAGTTGATATTTCAGACTATCCAAAGATATCAAGTTTTAACCCAACTTTTTATGATGAAAATAATAACAAAATTAGCTTTATTAATTCACTAATTCAAAACGGTGTAAATACAGTTAGACTAAAATTATGGGTAAATCCTGTTAATGAACATTCATCTCTTAAAGAAGTAAAACAATTTTCAAGTGAATTAAAATCATTAGGTTTTAAAATTTTGATCACTCCTCATTTTTCTGATACATGGGCTCATCCAGGACAACAACAAACCCCAAGTGATTGGGCGCAATTAAGTTTTGAGGAATTAAAAAATCAAGTATATGCTTATACAAGTCAAATAATGAATGAAATAAATCCAGATTACATTCAAATTGGAAATGAAATAAATACAGGTATATTATTCCCTCACGGNAGAATTGCAGATAATCAAGACCAGTTTGTTGAATTGGTAAAACAGGGTGCTAATGCAGTCAGAAATAGCTCAACTAATACAAAAATTATTCTTCATTGTGCTGGGTTTCAATCCTCTGACTGGTTTTTTAATATTGTANATGAAGTTGATTATGACATTATAGGAATCTCATATTATCCTATGCACCACGGAAAGTCATTAAATGATTTACAAACTCAATTATCAAACCTTTCAAGTAATTTTGAAAAAGAGATCTTAATTGCAGAAACTTCTTATCCGTTTACCTTGGGTTGGAATGATTGGACAAATAATAATTTAGGATATGAAGAGCATCTTATACTTCCTGATTATCCGGCAAGTCCACAAGGGCAAAAGGATTTTATTAGAGATATTAAAAACCTAATATTTGAAGTCAATAATGGGATAGGGTTTTGCTACTGGGGCGCAGAGCGAATTGCTTGGGATGGAGAAACCTCAATAAACGGATCAACTTGGGAAAACCAAGCTGTCTTTGATTTTAATAACAAAGAACTTCCTGTATTAGAAGAATTTAATTTGGATTAAATTGCAGTTTTTTTATGGCATGATTTTTTATGTAAACTACTTAAAAAATCATGAAAAAAATACTTTACTTATTTATTCTAGTAAGCTTTTATAGCTTTTCACAACAAACAGTTGATTTAAATAATAGCTCTGTAAAATGGACCGGAAAAGCAATTGCTGGAAAATCTCACTTTGGAACTTTATCATTTAAGTCAGCCAATTTAACCNTTAAAAAAGGTAATTCTGTAGAAGGAGGTTTTATTGTTGATATGACTTCATTATCTGTGGATGACCTTACTGGTAAAGGAAAAAAATCATTAGAAGGCCACNTGATGTCTGATGACTTTTTTAGTGTAGATAAATTTAACGAAGCAANTCTAGAAATACTTGGTTCAAAANCCGAAACCAGTTCAGATGGTATGTCTGGTCGATATATAGTGGATGGAAATCTTACCATCAAAGGAATAACAAATCCTGTAACATTTGAAATATCGTTATATAAGGAAAATACTTATCGTGCAACACTAGTTTTTGACAGATCAAAGTTCGATGTAAGATACGGATCGGATAGTTTTTTTGATAATTTAGGAGATCGAGTAATTCTTAATGAAATTGAGCTGGTGGTTGATCTTGTAATTATGTAAATTATTAGACTAAATNAAAATAGATACCCTACTTTAAACGNTAGGGTNTCTATTTTAATTTTTTATCAGCCTAAAGACTACTTTTTTATTTTCAGAAATAACAGATAAAAAATAAATTCCTGCTTTCTCATTAATATTTAAATTAAATTTTTGTCCCTGAACTAAAGATTTAGTTATTATTTTTCTTCCTAATATATCATTTAACTGTATGTTTATATCGTTATAATTATTTCTTAAATCAACAGTGATNATTCCGTTAGTAGGGTTTGGATAAATAATCGGCTTTAAAGGGAAACTGTTTTCTATTATACCTAGACCTGACTCTATAATAAAAACAGTATAATCTTCAGTTTCTCCATAGGTGGTTTCAACACAAGGGTCAATTGGTACATCTCCACTCCAATTAGATTTAGCTCTTAAAATATGTTCTCCTAAATTTACATCTTGTGGNATGTTAATAGTAATAGTTTCTGTGTATAATCCAGCTGCCTCTCCAGGAGCAATAACAAAATTGTCTANAAGAACTTCNTCTTCNGTAAAATCTAAATCGTCATTGTAATCAATCCAAACTTTAATATACTGATCTCCATAACCTGTTGTTACTGTTAAATCATAATCTAATCCTTGTTCTAGCTCGGTAGATAAAGAGGTGAAATTTCCATATCCCTCACACCCAGAGGTGTTGTTAATTTCTGCTATCTGAAATAATTGAAAACCATCGTTATAGTCACAATTCATTGATGGTGTACATAAAATATTAGCCTTTACTTGATACATAAATTTATAGGTTTCAGAAATTAATCCGTCTACAGATTCAGCATAAACCTTAAAAAATACTTTTGTTCCTGATTCAAAATTTGGTATCGCTGAGTTTGAAACCCAAATATTATTTTCTGAATTTGACATTTGGATTGTTTCAGAAAGTGACTCTGTTGACCATTCAACATATACATTATTTAAATCTCCATCATNCTCAATTGTAGAAGTAACAAATTGATCTATCCCTTCTTTTGGCTGTGTATCAGTAGGTTGATTAGAAATTCTTGTTGTTAAAATTGAAGGATAATTTTCTCTTCCTGAGAGAGAATATTCCCAAAGGCCTCTACCCCAAGTGGTCCCTCTTAATGTGTTAGAGCCATACACAACCTCTAACTCCATAACAGTTGTGTTTGGAAGATTTTCGTTAAATAGTTGCCAGTTGTTTTCATTCATACTTTTCTTGTAAACACCAATCTCAGCACCAAGATAAATTGTTGAATTTTCGGTATGATCAATCACTACTGACCTGATTGGCATATTACCCAGATTATNTGTGATATTCTGCCAGGTATCACCCATATTATTAGAAATATATATCTTTTGTCCATTATTTCCATACGTGCCATATGTAACAATTATTGTATCATCATTCTTTGGATCAAAAGCAATNTCTGTTATAAATTGATTTGGAAGACCTTGAGAAACTTCAGTGAATGTTAAGCCTCCATCATTTGAAATTTTAAGTCTATTGTAGTCAGAAACAGCAATTATATCAGAATCATTTTCAGCGATTGCAGCATTTTGAATATTTCCAGAAAATAAACTATTACCAAGGGTGTTCCATGTAGATCCAAAATCATCNCTTCTGTATAAAATATTTGTCATCGTATAAATACTCATTTGATTNTTTGGATCGTACATTAAAGGAGTTACCCAATCTCCACTAAAATCTTCAGGATTTACCCCATCTTGATTATATCCTCCATCTTTAGTTCTCCTTTTACCTCCAAACTGTAAGCTACCAATCATCCAATCATCGTTTAAAGGATGGATGATTCCTTCCATTCCATCAGCACCATAAAATTCTATCCATGTATTTTCATTCTTAATACTTGTTCCATTATCCTGAGAACCGGTAATTGTTCTAAAATGATTTGATTGACTTGCTCCCAAACAGTAGTTTTCCCTTATAGATTGGCCTTCAAAAATCTCCCAACTTATCCCAAAATCACTACTTTTAGCTAATAACCCATCGGTATTAACCCAGAACACACCATTATAACTTTTTGCCCCCCTAATATCAGCATGGACATATTGACCTGTTGTATCATAATTTGCATTCCCAGTAGCCCAATAAGTTACTTGATTAAATGTTTNTCCTCCATCTATACTCCTATGAGTATCTATATCGCCCAAAATCATATAATTTGTATCTATATCATTTACAACAAATGCTCCATAATTTGAAATTCCTGGATTACTAATAAGGGAAAAAGTTTCTCCTAAATTTTCTGATTTCCAAACCCCATCACTCGTCCCAATAAAAACACAATTTTCACAAGCAGCAGAAACTGATAATCTAATATTGCTATTATTCCCAGAAATATTCCCAGATTGGATAAAACTTAATCCAGCATCAGAAGAAACATATATTTTTGAATCTTCATTATATGTAGATGCGTAAATAATATTTTCGTTTGTAGGGTGAAATTCAATATAATCATAATCTTGGTTATATTCCCATGAACTACCAGTCTGAGTAAATGAAAATGATTGGAAATTGTTTTCTGATCTAAATATTCCTTCTGAAGTTCCTGCAAAAACAAGATCTGGGATAGTTGGATGATACATTATCTTGAATATACGATTATTNGTTCCTAATCCTCCCCAATTTAAATTATCNGAGTTAAAATTTGTAANAGACCAATTAGCTCCGCCATCTAAAGATTGATAAATCCCGTGAGTAGTTCCGTTATAGGAATTTCTTACATTAATTAAAACATGATTTGGATTTGATGGTGATACAGCAATTGTATTTACCCCTGAAGCAAATAAAAAATCTGTAGTATTTTCCCAAGTTACACCACCATCCAAAGTCTTCCAAAATCCTCCGCTTCTAGAACCTAGAAAAATTCGATTTTGATCAATAGGGTCAATATAAAAACTTTCAATACGTCCTAAACCAACTGCATAATGGCCAGTTACCTCTTCAATATAATATGGTCCTAATTCTTCCCATCCATTATCAAAATTTGATTTATTTGAATCTGTATTTTTTGAAATAAATTCTTTAAATTCTTGAGAAACAAAGTTTGGCTCAACAGTATTTCTGTTACCGCTAGGATAATATTTAGGTTCATTTTCATAAAGCCATCTTTGATAAGCTTTCCAGCCAGAACCTTTTTTTGTTTTATCAATATTTTTAAAATACTCTTCAGCTTCTTCTANAACATCATATAAATTAACATTAAGATCATTAGCCATTTCTTTCCAGGTTTGGGAGTAAGAAAGGCCTGTATATAATAGAGTAAAAAATATTAATATATATCTCAAAACAAATTTTTATACAATTTACAATAATTTAGAATAAGAAGATGTCACTGAAAATGAAANCCCTATTTAATCAATAGCTAGTTTTGAAGGGCCCTCAAAATGACAGACTCCATTATTTCATAACCTTTACTATTTGGATGAACTAAATCATTTGCAGAAGTATAATCAGGTACTTTTAANCCCCCTTTTCCATCATTCATTTTAGAGTAGTAATCAACATATACTATATTNTTTTTTAAACANTACTCTTTAAGTTTTTTGTTAAGTTTAATGACTTTATTTGCTGGGTTTATATTTGGTGACCAAGGAAAGTCTTTCGCTGGAAGAACCGAACATATATAAGGCTTAACTCCATACTCTTTTGCAATCTCAGACATTGAAAANATATTTTCAGCAATATTAGAAATTGTCATTTTACCTGTGTTGCCNGCAATATCNTTTATACCTGCCAAAATCACNACAGAAATTGGCTTTAGATTTATAACGTCAGGCTTAAACCTGATTAACATTTGTGGTGTTGTTTGTCCGCTNATACCTCTATTTAAAAANTTATTGTTTTGAAAAAAAACGGGTCTATATTTTGACCAATTTTCTGTAATAGAATTACCCATAAAAATAACAAGATTTGGAATAGGGTTTTTGATTATATCTAAATTTTCAGATTTATANTTAGACAAATTAGCCCAATCGTCGAGTNTTCCACCGCCTTGAANAAAATCAACTTGAGAATTCATATTAAGAAAGGCTAAAATAAATAATATTGTAAAAAAATTTTTCATAGGATTAACCCCCTCTTCCAACTTTTCTNACTCCTCCAGACTTTGATTTATTATTTTGATTAGTAGCTTTATTTTTTTCTGATTTTTGATTAGAATCCTTCAGCTTATTTTTAGATTTCTTATCAAATCTACTTCCAAAAAATTTACTTGGCATAATTTATTTATTTAATTGGTTAAACACTTTTTCAGGTATAATCATTTCAATTGCTTGAGTATTCTCTTTTGAAATTTCAGAGTATTTCCACTCTTTTTCAAATTTAACAGCAATCATTGATTGAATAGCGTTAATATAAATTGTATTCTCGTCAAATTTAACAGCATCTTGACCATGTATTCTTATAAAATTTTGTTTTAGTTCTTCAATAGCAGCGAGCATATCACCANTTAATTCAATAACTGTATTNGCCTTATAATCAATCCTACAATAATCAGAATCTTCGTGTCTAATAATGTTAGAAATTTTTTCGATACCCAATATATTTATCTTCATATTCATTCCCATTTGAGACATCATTTCAAAAACTCCAATTAATTGTTCTTTTGGAGCTATTTCAAATAATTTNGGGTTCCACATTGATGAAACAGTGNCCCAATCTCCCTGATTATAAGCTTCAGTATACGAATTTAAATCAATCATAAAATTTTTCTCAAGATCAACTTGTGAGAATAATGTGAGATTTGTTAAAAAAAATATACCTAACAAATAGTTTTTCATTTTTTTAAAATTTGATTTAATTTAAATTACAATATTAATAGCAGTATTGCTTAATAAAAAATAATTAAATTTAAAAAAAATAATTCTCATTATATATGAGTAAAATATTTATTTACTTTTTGCTTGGCCTTTTAATTTCTTGTGAAAATATAAAAAAGCAAGATCTGTCTAAGTTAAATATTCCTGATGGAATGATTTGGGTTGAATCAAAATCATTTTTAAAGGGGGCTAAAACTAATGATCAATTTGCAATGAATTTAGAAAAACCTTCTCATAACGTTTTAGTAGATGGTTTTTTTATTGATAAAACTGAAGTAACTAATAAACANTTTAAGGAGTTTGTAAATGCAACTAATTATATTACAGTTGCTGAAAGAGAATTAGATTGGGATGAAATGAAAAAAAANATTCCACCAGGAACTGAAAAACCACATGATTCTATTTTCCAACCAGGTAGTTTAATATTTAATAAAAATGTAAAGTCTTTAAATAATATTAATAATTATCATGCTTGGTGGAAGTGGGAAGTTGGTGCTAATTGGAAGGCTCCAGCCGGGCCTGGATCAAGCATAAAAAACAAAGATAATTACCCTGTGGTTCATATTACATATGAAGATGCGTTAGCCTACTGTAAATGGGCAAATAGAAGATTACCGACTGAAGCAGAATGGGAATCAGCAGCACAGGGAGAATATAATGATGCTATTTTCACGTGGGGCGATAACACAAACTTAATAAGTTTAAATGCAAATACTTGGCAAGGAAATTTTCCGATAAATAATAATGGAGAAGATGGCTTTGAAATGATTGCTCCTGTCAAATCATATCCTGCCAATAGTATTGGAGTTTTTGATATGATAGGAAATGTTTGGGAAATGACTGATGATCTATATAATATTAATTATTACAATGAATTAGGTTCTTCAAAAAAAATTAATAACCCAAAAGGAGCTGAAAGGTGTTATAATCCTTTGATTCCTTATGAAATTCAATACGTTATGAAAGGAGGTTCATTTCTTTGTCATCAATCATACTGTGCGAGTTATAGAATATCTGCAAGAATGAGTTTTGAAATGAATTCTAGTTCGGACCACAGAGGATTCAGGACTGTTGTTACCCCTCAAATGCTACTAAATAAATAGAGTTTTTCTAATGATTCATTCTCTATTTTTTTATATTTAATACAATTAAATTAAATCCAAAAGTTTTAGATGTATTGTTTAGGATTAGATATTGGTAGTTCTTCTGTAAAAGCGGCTTTGGTAGAGGTTAAATCTGGGAAAAGTATTTTAAGCGTTCACGAACCTAAAAATGAAATGAATATCATTTCATTGAATAATGATTGGGCTGAACAGGACCCCAATATGTGGTGGGAGCATACATGCAATGCTATAAAGAGAGTTTGTAAAGAATCTCATGTTGACTCAAAAAAAATAACATCAATCGGGATCTCATATCAAATGCATGGACTTGTAATAATTGACAAAGACGGAGAAATATTGAGAAATTCAATTATTTGGTGTGATAGTAGGGCGGTAAACATTGGGGTAGAAGCATTTTCCCAAATTGGTGAAGAAAAATGCATGTCTCGTCTGTTAAACTCACCAGGAAATTTTACAGCATCAAAGTTAAAATGGGTTAAAGATAATGAGCCTGAAGTATATGAAAAAGTTTATAAGTATATGCTCCCTGGAGATTACATAGCATATAAGCTTACAGGCGAAATTAACACAACCCGCAATGGGCTCTCAGAGGGTATAATTTGGGACTATAAAGAAAATAAGCCTGCAAACTGGTTATTAGAATACTATGGAATTGACACAAATTTAACGCCAGATTTAATTGATAATTTTTCTGTTCAAGGAAAAACTAATTCCATATCATCAAAAGAGACTGGGTTAGCAATAAATGTTCCAGTTACTTACAGAGCTGGTGATCAACCAAATAATGCATTATCTCTAAACGTATTTAATCCAGGAGAAGCCGCACTCTCAGGTGGAACATCTGGGGTTATCTATTCGATAACTGATAATTTAAATTCGAAAGAATCTTCAAGAATAAATCATTTTGCACATGTAAACTATACTGAGAATTTAAAATGTATTGGAAAACTCCTTTGTATAAATGGGGCAGGAATTCAATATAGATGGTTAAGAAATCATAGTATTGATGCTTCGTATGAAAAAATGAATGAAATGGCATCAAAGATTTCTGTCGGGTCGGACGGTATTTCTGTAATTCCTTTTGGAAATGGGGCTGAAAGAATGTTAAATAATAAAAATATCGGTACGCAAATCTGTAATATAAATTTAAATAAACATAGTCACGGACATTTATACAGATCATCTTTAGAAGGAATAGCATTTTCATTTATATATGGAGCAGAAATCTTAAAAAATGACAACTCACCAATTAGTGTTTTAAGAGCAGGAAATGATAACTTATTTAGATCTAAAATATTTGCCAATACAGTAGCTACATTAATTGGGCGCGAAATAGAAATATATAATACTACTGGTGCTTTTGGTGCAGCAAGAGCTTCAGCAATTTTAAACGGACATATAGAAAATTTTAGAAAAAAAATTACCAAAAATGATCATGTCATGACATTTTTGCCGTTAAAAAATAAATCTGAATATGAAGATGCATATTTGAGATGGAAGAAAGATTTAGAAGGGATATTAAATAATAAATAACTTAATTATGAGTAAAGAATATTATAAAGGAATAAAAAAAATTCAGTTCGAGGGTAATCAATCAGACAACCCACTTGCTTTTAAATATTATGATCCAAATAAAATTGTAGCTGGTAAAACAATGAAAGAGCATTTTAAATTTGCTATTGCATATTGGCATACATTCTGTGGTGTTGGATCTGATCCCTTTGGGCCTGGAACTCAAAACTTTGAATGGGATAAATCGCCTGATCCAATTCAAGCTGCAAAAGACAAGGCTGATGCTGCGTTTGAATTTATTGAAAAAATGGGATTTGATTATTTTTGCTTTCATGATTATGATTTAGTGAAAGAAGCTACAACACTTTCTGAATCTGAAAAAAGATTAGATACAATTGTAAACTACATTAAAGAAAAGAAAAACCATTCTGGAATAAAACTTCTTTGGGGTACTGCAAATTGTTTCTCAAACCCAAGATACATGAACGGGGCAGCAACCAATCCAAATTTTAATGTTGTTGCAAGAGCTGGAGCACAAGTTAAATTAGCCCTTGATGCAACCATTGCTTTAAACGGAGAAAATTATGTTTTTTGGGGAGGTCGTGAAGGATACATGTCTTTACTTAATACTGATATGGGTCGTGAATTAGATCATATGGGGGAGTTTTTAACAATAGCAAGAGACTATGCAAGAGCTCAAGGATTTAAAGGGACGTTTTTTATTGAGCCTAAGCCTATGGAGCCAATGAAACATCAATATGATTTTGACTCTGCTACCGCAATTGGATTTTTAAAAGAATATGGATTAGACAAAGATTTTAAACTAAATATAGAGGTTAACCATGCGACTCTAGCTCAACATACAATGCAACATGAATTGGCAGTAGCGGCTAAAGCTGGAATGCTTGGAAGTATTGATGCAAACAGAGGTGACTATCAAAATGGATGGGACACAGACCAATTTCCAAATAATATCCAAGAAACAACTGAAGCGATGCTAGTATTCCTTGAAGCTGGTGGTCTAAAAGGTGGAGGTATTAATTTTGATGCTAAAATTAGAAGAAACTCAACTGATATTGAAGATATTTTTTATGCACACATTGGTGGTGCAGACACATTTGCGCGTGCGTTGATAACAGCTGATAAAATAATTTCTTCGTCATCCTATACTGAGCTTAGAAAAAAACGATATCAAACATTTGATAGCGGAAAAGGTAAAGACTTTGAGAACGGAAAATTAGAATTAAAAGATCTATATAATATTGCCAAAGAATCAAATGAAATAGATCCTGAAAGTGGTAAGCAAGAATTATTTGAAAATATTATAAATCAATATATATAATTTGGTATCAGTTCTTGAAAGTTTGGATTGGATTGTTTTAGCAATATATTTTCTTGCCTTAATCTTTGTTGCTGTTTGGGTAGCATTACAAAAAAATAAAAATACAGAAGATTATTTTTTAGCAGGAAGAAATGTAGGATGGTTTGTTATTGGCGCTTCAATATTTGCGTCAAATATAGGCTCAGAACACGTTGTTGGATTAGCTGGAACCGGATTTGAATCTGGAACTCCAATGGCTCATTATGAACTACACGCTTGGATTGTACTCTTATTAGGGTGGCTATTTTTACCTTTTTATATACGTAGTGGTGCATTTACAATGCCTGAGTTTTTAGAAAAAAGATTTGATTCAAAATCAAGATGGTTCTTATCTCTTTTTTCACTTATAGCATATGTTCTTACAAAAGTTTCCGTTACAATTTATGCTGGAGGAATTGTTGTTTCAGAGTTGTTAGCAATACCGTTTTGGTACGGGGCTATAGGAGTTGTTGTCTTCACTGGCATTTATACAATTATTGGAGGGATGAAAGCAGTGATTTATACTGAAACGCTACAAGCAATAGTTCTAATTTTAGGATCAATTATAATAACATTTTTAGGACTGCATGAAGTAGGCGGGTGGAATGAATTAAGAAATATTGTAATTGCTGAAAGCCCAGATCATTTTAATATGTGGAGACCAATGAATGATCCTGATTTTCCGTGGACCGGGTTATTATTTGGTGGTACGATTGTAGGAGTTTGGTACTGGTGTACTGATCAGTATATTGTACAAAGAACACTCGCTGCAAATAATATTAAGATTGGAAGAAGAGGTGCAATTTTTGGTGCATACTTAAAATTACTTCCAATATTTATTTTCTTAATTCCAGGTATAATTGCATTTGCACTTTCTATACAAAACCCTGACATTTTTGCAATTGAAAAAGCTGATAGAGCCTTTCCTATGCTTGTGAAAACCTTATTACCTGTTGGGTTAAAAGGTTTAGTCGCCGGAGGATTAATGGCTGCATTAATGAGCTCACTTGCTTCAGTTTTTAATTCGTGCTCAACGATTTTTACTATAGATATATATAAAAAATTAAGGCCTAAAGAGTCTGAAAAAAAATTATTAAATGTTGGTAAAATTGCAACTTCAATAATTGTCATTCTTGGAATTATTTGGATACCTATTATGGAAAAAATAGGTGGAGGAGTAATGTATCAATATCTGCAAAATGTTCAGTCGTATATAGCCCCTCCAGTGAGTGCGGTATTTATATTAGGGATTATTTGGAAAAGGGTAAATGCTCAAGCTGCAATTACAACATTGCTAGCAGGATTAATATTATTAATTTTAAGACTTGGGTCTGAAATTTACTTTCAGCCTGAAATTAGTTCAGGTGAAATTATCGATAGCTACATGTTTGTTTTTGCAACTATTAATTTTTCACATATGGCAATACTTATGTTTATTTTTTCAATAATACTTTGCATCACAGTTACGCTCTCAACATCTGAGCCAGATTATCAAAAAATTCTTGGATTATCATTTGGAACATTAACCAAAGAGCAAAGACTAGAAAACAAAAATAGCTATGAGACAATTGATATTGTTCTTTCGGTTATTTTAGTGATTTTAATTATAGGTGTTCTAAGTTACTTTACAGGATAACAACAATTAAGTTACTTCGAATATTGTTCTTTTATTGTGGGCTCTCCACTTAAATACCAATTTGATTTTAAAAAAATATCTGATTTTAATATTGTATCTATAAAGTCATCGCCTCTATTAAAAAAAGAATGCTCTGCTCCATCATATAAAACAACATCACATCTACTACCAACTGATTCCATAATTTTTTTATAATTTATAATCGTTTCAAAAGGTACTATCTTATCTTTTATCCCGGTTAAAATGATAGTAGGCGGAGATCCTTTAGAAATATTATGAATTGGTGAAGCATCTGAAGGATTATCAATCCATAACCACTTCTTTGAACCAAAATCGATAACTGGATTATATAAAACTAAAAGATTAGGTTTAGAACTTATACCTAAGTCCTCATCTATATTATCGAATAAATCAATGTTAGCTGTAACTGCGGCTAAATGTCCGCCCGCAGAACCACCAGCAGCAGCAATTCTATCGGGGTCAATAGAAAATTCATTTGCATTTAATCTTAAAAATCTTATTGCTGACTTTGCATCTTCAATGGCTTGAATAGGACTTGTTCCGTGTTTATTTTTTATCCTGTATTCAGCTGAAACAGCTACCATACCACGAGATGCAAAATACATAGATTGTCTTTCAAACTGTTTGTAGTCCCCAGAATTCCACCCTCCGCCATGAAAAAAAATAATACAATTGTACAGCTTAGAATTATCAAAATCTAATGGCCTATAGAAATAGAGATTTAAATCTGTTTGGTTAGTTGATTTGTAAAGTACTTTTTCAGGCTTTACAATAACTTTATTATTCTGAGAAAGAGATATAGAAGATGAAAAGAAAAAAAATGAAATTAAAACAAATCTAAATCTATACATTTTTTTAAAGGTTAATTTCTTAATGTATTAATTTTTTTCTTTCTAATTCACTTATTTCTTCAAATTGTTTTTTGGTAAATTTACTCATTAACTCACCAGAAGCAATAGAAAAGGTCTCCTTGTAAATTACATCAATTTCATTTTTAGATAAATTTTTTCCAGCAGTCAGATTGTTATTTCTAGCATATTTATCGTAAAGCACTTTCTTTAAAAACAAAGCTTGATTTTTATTCATCATCATTTCAGAGGCAATAAATTGACTTATAACTTTTGACCTATCATTCGCCCATTTATTATTACTAGCAGGTTTTTGTATTTTCTTATTCTGGTTTTTTACAACAGGTTCTGGTTCATTAATCAACTGAGAATTAAAGAATCTAGAAGCTAATGTTTGAAATGTTGTTTTAATCCTTTGCTGCTCTGGATAATCTATTATATTTTCTGTTTCTAGTGGATCATTTTTATAGTCATATAATTCTTCTGCATGAATATCCTCAACATAAATTGGCTCAGTACTTTTTTTATTTTTAATCCATACTGTGTATCGATGTCTTTTTGTTCTAAAGCTATATCCCATTATATTCCCGTGTCTAGGATATTGACTGACAGCAAAAATTTTTGAAGTAGTTTTCTGTCCTAACATTTGATTTTTTAAACTAATACCGTCTATATCATTAGGAGTTTCAACATCAACTAAATCACATAAAGTTGGAAAAACATCGATAAATTCAGAAGGTGAATTAACCTTTATCATTTGGTTAATTCTGGGGTCCTTAATTAATAAAGGAGATCTAGTTGACTGCTCAAAATTTGTGTGTTTTGTCCATTGGCTATGATCTCCTAAATGAAACCCGTGATCTCCCCATAGAACAATAATTGTGTTTTTTTCTAACCCTTTTTCAACCAACTTATCGATAATCTTACCGATTTGTGCATCAATATAACTTGTTGCTGCATAGTATCCATGAATCAATTTTTTTTGAATATTTTCAGGTAAGATTAACAACCCTTCATCATTTTCTATATATTCAATTTCTGGCGTAACATATGTATCGATTTCCCACCCTCCTTTATAAGCGATATCAACTGGGTTTTTACTTTTAGTTCTAAAACTTTCAATTCTTATTTCTCGCTCATCATATAAATTCCAATATTTTGTAGGTGCATTAAATGGTAAATGTGGTCTTTTAAAACCAACTGCTAAAAAAAACGGCTTTGAATTATCCATTTCATCTAATAGTTCTAAAGTTCGATTTGCAATTGCTCCGTCAACATAAGCTCCATCAGGCACATCTGCATTCTCGTATGGTGGTTTGTATCTTTCAGACTCATATTTGTTAAGGTTACTAACTCCTTTTTCAATACCCTCTTGTCTGAACTTTGATCGAATCTCCCTATTTTCTTTTCCTTGATAGAAACCTCCTGCAGGAAATTTAAAACCTTCAGGAAATTTTAACTCAGACTGAGTAATGAAAGGAATAGACCATGAAGGTTTATCCATGGAACTATCAATATTTCTGTTATCAAAAATTTTACCAATACCAATTGTCTGATAACCATTATTTCTAAAATGCTGGGGGATGGTTATTATGTCAGGATTCATCTCTCTCATTTTAGTTTTTAAATCCCAAACCTTTGTTTTATCAGGTCTTTTTCCTGTCATAATACTTGCACGAGAAGGGCCACAAATTGCTTGTTGAGTATGGTTATTTAAAAATACTGTTGAAGTTTCAGAAAGCTTATCAATATTTGGAGTTATAGCAAATTCATCTCCAAAACTCCCAATACTTGGTTTTAAATCGTCAACCGAAATAAATAAAATATTTGGTTTATCATTTTCTTGCGAATAAGAAATTGTTAAAGTTATAAATAGAAAGTAAAATAGTGATGATTTTAATAAATTCATTATAGTCATTTTATTTTTGAATTATTCTAAGTGTTAAAGTCGCTAGTTTAGAAACTGAAAAGGTAAAAAGTCCAAATAAAGGAGATAATAAAGCTACTTTTAAACCTCCTGCAATTATTGCTGGTTCAGCTGCCCCACTTGCTTCAAGCGCATCAAAAGCAGTTATTAATCCTAAAAATGCACTCATTACACCTAAAGCTAAAGCTAAAGTGCCGCTATCACTTATATGTTTAAACATTTTTGTTGAAACTTCGTTATTTGATTTGAGATTTAAAATAGATTTTACTGTGAAAAATATTGATACTAATAGGCATATCAGAATAAGAGACATAAATAGCGCTCCTCCTTCCAAAAATCTATTAAATAATGTTGTTGCTAATATTGTCATAATTCTTAAAATTTTTAATTTGTTATTTTTTAAATATCAATAAAAATTAATAATTATCATAACTTTAGTACAGGTTAAATAACAAATATGGAAAAATTAATAATATATTATTCAATAATAATTTTATTAGTGACAAGTAAAATATTTGCTCAAGACTATAATAAGGATGCTTTTCTAAAAGACTATTCTGGTGAGTTGATAATTACCACTCAAGTTAGGGGTGAAAGAAATAAGGCAATTTTACGTGGAACAGAGGCAGATAAAAATAGAGAATTTGTTTTAAAAAATTATACTGGTATCCAGCCATCTATATACCCAGCGTGGGATGGAGGATTTTGGCCTAAGAAAAAACCTAGCTCATTGAAAAATTTTAAAGTTGAAACTGCATTTCTTGATGAGTTGGTAAACTGGGGTGTTGAAAATGACTTTCATATAATGCATCATTGTTTGATTTTTCCAAATAAATATTTTCCTTCTTGGTTTGCAAAAACAAATTACTCTGCTAGCGAATTAGAGTTTATAATTGAAAAATTCATTACTGACGTCATTAATTCAAATGACAATAAAAATAAGGTTGATGTATTCAATGTAATTAACGAAATATTTGCAATGGGTAAATCTGGGAAATATAGAGTCTCGGGGGATGAGAAAGAGGATTGTAAATGGATGGATATGGGATTTGAAAAAGATATGTCAGGTTTGACGGGTGACGAAAAAGTTAATGATGAGCATCCAATCTTTGTAAGAAAAGTATTTAGTGTTGCTTCAGAATTAACGGATGCTAAATTAGAAATTAGAGATTTTAATATTGCTTTTGGAGGAAAAAAGGCAGACGGTATATACCAACTAATTAAGCATTTGAAAAATACGGGTGTAAGAGTCGATGCAGTTGGGTTTCAGTGTCATTTAAACGCAGGTATAAAATACAATTACAAAAATTTAAGAAAAAATATTTTGCGGTTTATTGATTTAGGAGTTGAAGTATATATTACTGAGCTAGATGTGGGTTTAAATCTTTGGGGGCAAGTAGATAATCGCAAAAAAGTTTCTGATGTAATTAAAACTGAAGCTGATTGGGAATGGTTTTTTGAAGAACAAAATAAAATTTACTACAACTTAGTAAAAACAGCGAAAGAATCTGGTGTTAAAATAATTAGCGATTGGGGTTTTAGAGATGATATTCCTTACGGAGGGTGGAGAAAGAATCAAAAAGCTTGGATGGTTAATAAAGATTACTCTAGAAAAGGAGCATATTATGCTGTTTTGAAAGCATTATATGATGCCGAAAAAAAATTAGCAAATTCTTTTGAGTAATATTTTAAGGGGTTATGCTCTGAAGATTTTTTTATCACAATGGATCAGTTTATTCCGTATGGTTCTAAAGTTTGAATAGTACCATCGTCATTATATTTAATCTCAGCAATTTTTACTGATCTCAAATGGGTAACTCCTTTAGAAAGTGAAGAATCATGATAAAATAAATACCACTTTCCTTTAAACTCACAAATAGAATGATGTGATGTCCAACCGACTACTGGGTTTAAAATTCTTCCTTTATAAGTGAATGGGCCATAAGGATTGTCCCCAATTGCATAGCAAATAAAATGAGTATCACCAGTTGAATAAGAAAAATAGTATTTGCCCTTGTATTTATGCAACCAGGCTGCCTCAAAAAATCTTCTGTCATTATCACCGGCTAATAATAAATCTCCATTTTCATCTAATATTTGAACTTCTTTTGGATTCTCTTCAAACTCTAATAAATCATCCCTCATTTTAGCTACATAAGGCAGTAAAGCAGGTTCATCATCTTTTGGCAAAAATGCTGTAGGACTTTCTGGATGATCTCGATTAAAAACTCCAGTTCTCCATCTTTGTAATTGCCCCCCCCATATACCTCCAAAGTACATATAATAACTGCCATCATCATCTTTAAAGACAGCTGGATCAATTGAAAAGCTTCCCTGTATTGCATTTGATTGTGGAGTAAATGGCCCGAATGGGAAATCGCTTACGGCTACACCAATTCGGAAAATTCCGTCATAATCTTTAGCTGGAAAAAACAAATAGAACTTACCATCTTTTTCATTTGCATCAGGCGCCCACATTTGTTTTTCTGCCCACTCTACGTCATTAACATGTAGCGCTATTCCATGATCTTTTGTATCACCTTCAATATGATCCATTGAAAAAACATGGTAATCTTCCATTGCAAAGTGGCTTCCTAAATCGTCAAATGCTTCACCTGCATCAACATCATGAGACGGATAGATATATATTTTATTATTAAACACATGTGCAGAAGGATCAGCAGTATAAAGATGAGTTACTATCGGAGATGAAATTGCCTTGCTATTTAATTCTTCAAAATCAATATGATCAATGCTTTCTTCTGGCATAAAATATCTATTACTTGTTTCTTCTTGCTAAGAGTTCTTGTTCTATTTTATCTTCTAAATTTTTGTCAATTGCATAAAAGAATAATAATGCAGCAGCTATTAAAAAGGGGATTGAAGGATAAATACTAACCAGCATCTTAGTTCCTAAAATTGCCGACTCCGCCTGCTCTCCAATACTACTTGGAACATATCCATAATTACCTAATATTTTTGCAACTAATGCACCACCGATACTTAATCCCAATTTTAATCCAACCATCATAGCAGAAAAAATAATAGCTGTGGCGCGTCTATTATTTTTCCACTCTGAATAATCAGCAACATCTGCAATCATAGCCCAAAGTAGCGGTATAGTAATCCCATAAAAGAATCCGTGAAATATCTGAGCACCAAAAATCAAGCTAATTGAATTTGGAGAAAGAAAATAGAATACCAAAACAAATAATGTTGAGATAAATAAAAATATTCCGAAAACATTTCTTTTTCCATATTTATCTGCCAACATTTTTGATAAGCCGATACCAATAATCATAAATATAATTCCGCCCGCATTAAAAAGTCCAAAACCTGCTGAGACGGGATCACTTCCAAAAAAGTTAATTCCTATACTTGATAAAAAATCTAAAATTGGAGAAATGAAATCACTTAAGGAATTTTTGGAAACATAGTTTTCAAAATAATAAACATAAGCACCACCTTTCATTGCTAATGTTGTGAAAAGCAGAATGGTAACTGTTAGCATTATTATCCATGGAATATTTTTGATTAAATCTTGTATATCGTCTATTAAACTTGAAGATTGTTCTGGTTTAGGAATGATTCTTTCTTTCGTTGTGATAAATGTAATTATCAAAAGTATTGTTCCAATAATAGCAAGCCAAGTCATTGTAATTTCTATTCCCAAGGCTTTGTCTCCGTCTCCAGCATACATTATAATAGGTAGCATAAATACTTGCACAAAAAATTGAGCAAACATTACAGCAACAAATCTGTATGCTGAAATACTATTTCTTTCTTTCATGTCTCCGGTAATTACTCCGCTTAGTGCCGAGTATGGAAGATTACTACCAGCGTATAAAAGCAGCAATAATGTATAAGTCACAATAGCGTAATTAACTTTGCCGTTATAGGAAAAATCTGGTGTGGTAAATGCTAAAACTGAGGTTATGCCTAATGGAATCGCAGTCCATAAGATCCAGGGTCTAAATTTTCCCCATTTACTGTTTGTCCTGTCAGCCAATGCACCAACAATTGGGTTAAATCCAAAGGCTGCAAAAGTACCGACAAGGAATATAATTGCTGTAGCATCATCAGCTTTAAGCCCATAAATATCTGTGTAAAAATATGCTAAGTATGTTATTAATGTCTGAAATACTAAGTTTGCTGAGAGGTCCCCTAAACTATATCCAATTTTTTCTTTAATCGATAAAATTTGTGTACTCATAATTATTATTTATCCAAGTTAATTAGTTCATTATACGCAGGTTTCTCATTGTAATCTCTGTCAAATAACAGCGGATAATCAGATCTTCCTTTAATTGGATTTTCATTTCGCCAAGTATATTTATCATTAATTCCCCAAAATGTTACCCTGCTAATTTTATCATGATGTTTCATAAACAATTCAAAAATATCTCTATATCTTTTAGTTAATTTATTTTGTACATTTTTTGGAATACCACTTTGGTATGGGTCCCATTTTTTATCCCCTTCAAATTTTTTAAATTCTTCTCTTGCAATACCAGCTAACTCGTAAGGATTGGGTATTACAGTTATATCTAGCTCCGTTATCATTACATCGACACCAGTAGCTGCAAGATCTATTATAGTTTCCTCAATTTGCTTAATACTTGGGAAGTGAAGGTCCCAATGCGCCTGAATACCCACAGCATCAATTCTAATCCCTTTTTCCTTTAATGAGTTTATTATTCTAATGGCTCCCTTCCTCTTTTCAGGCTTATATAAATTATAGTCATTGTAGGCCAAAGCTACATTTGGGTCATAATCATTGGCGTATTGGAAAGCTTTCTCAATATAATTCTCTCCAAGCATTTCTAAAAAAATTGTTTGTCTTAACGTCCCGTCATCATTCAAAGCTTCGTTTACAACATCCCACATATCAACCTTATCCTTATATCTGGTAACAACTTGAAAAATATGATTTTTTAGATGTAAATTAAATTTATTTTTATCTTTTATATTATTAACATAATCAGGAACTTGATTATGCCAGACGAGCGTATGACCCAATAAATACATGTCATTTTCTTCTGCAAATGCTACAATTTTATCAGCATTTGAAAATGTAAATTTTTCATATTCAGGGTGGATGTGCATCCACTTCATAGAGTTCTCAGGTGTAACAGCGTTGAAATCTTTAATAATAATATCAATTGCCTTCTTATCTTGATCTATAATTTTATAATCTTCTTGATTTATTGTTGCTCCGATCAAAAAATAATCTTCAAATTTATCTTTTAGATTATTACTTATTTGTGAGCATGATGTGATTGAATAAAATCCAAAAAATATAATTACTAAATTTTTTATTCTCATAAAATTAATTTTATAATTAAAATACTAAAGAAAAGGGCATTAAAAATTAATGCCCTTTTCAGTGATTTATATTTAATAAAACCTCTACTTAATCGCCAACTTAAAGGTTTTACTTTTACCGGTATTTCCTTTAACATTAACAATATAAACTGCACTACTTAAATATGATAAATTAAGTTCAACAGAGCCATTATTTAGTTCTTTACTAAGAACTTCTTGACCTAACATATTATATATCTGAATATTTGATAATAGTTCTTCTGATGTCACTCTGAGGATATTAGTTTGCTGATTAAATGTATAATCAATATTCTCTAAAGTGAAGTTCTCATTACTCATTGTACTAGAAGTAACCGAAACATCATCAACATTCAAAACAAACATATCTGAAACATCATGATGTCTAAATCCAATATATACAAGACCTCCTGATGCGGCAGAAATATCTAGTGACCTATCAGCAAAGGTTTGTCCACAAGCATCTCCACCACTGGCAATTGTTTCATTATAACTAACAGACCCATTTATAAGATCATTATAATCATATGATGAACCTACATAAACAGAGTAGTTTTCTTGACACCATGAAGGATCAATACCTCTAACTTTCCATTCTAAAAGAGCATCTGAATGATCTGTTAAATCTATCGGGCCCATAATAACCCAATTATCAGGTGTAAGAGCGCCTCCGTTATATGAAGCTGATACAGCGACATTATTACCTGCTTCCTCAATACCTGCGTAATTAGCATAATACCAAAATTGTCCGTCTCCATCATTATCATAGAATGTTTGACAATTGGTCCAAGTATCTGGATCATTGAAATCATTTAAGTATGGAAGTGAATAACTTCCAGGACATAGAGTTGTTGTCCATTGATCTGGCCCATCATTTCCGTTATCAATCCACGCTGAATAATTATTGTCTCCACATATGGATCTTATTGTGAAATAGTATGTTGTAACAGATTCTAATCCTGTCATTGTATGCGGAAATGAATCAAACTCATAAACGGATGCTGTTCCGTCTCCAGGTGTAAATGTAGATGTGCTATATTCAATTTGATATCCTGTAATCCCATCTTGATTGTTACCGTCAAAGATAGCTCCATCACCAGTCATTGTCCAAGAGGTTATCTGAGGATCTGGGCATTCATCTGAGGCACACTCACCTGTACCATTTCCAGAGCATTCTCCAAAGCAAGCAAGTAGAGTAGTATCAGCAGTTACAGGGTCTAAAATTCTATCATTGTAGTTATTTAC
>NZUH01000029.1 GCA_002697255.1 Flavobacteriaceae bacterium
ATTGAGTAATCCCATATCTATCCCTAAGATCAACCCACATGATAAATCCTTTATCTCTAATTTTTTGGACCCAACCCGAAAGCTCAACTTCCTTATTTAGATCGCTAATTCTTAATTCACCACAGTTATGAGTTCTGTACATCTTGATATCTTGTGATAACAAATTTAGTAAGATATTATTATAAACTTCTTTCATATCAAATTTTTTGATACAATTTTTGAAAATTGTTGTATTCAATTATCATATATCTAGTATTTTTGTTGAATGCTAAGTATTGAAGAATATCACAATCAATTTTTAGATTATTTAAAAAATTATAATCCTCCCAATAGCCCTAGTAATCTATACGAGCCTGTTAGTTATATATTAAGACTAAAGGGAAAAAGAATTAGACCGATATTAACTCTCTTAACATGTGATCTTTTTAATGATAATTTTAAAGAGGCCTTTGACGCTGCTTTAGCTGTTGAAGTATTCCATAATTTTTCTCTTGTTCATGATGATATCATGGATGAAGCACCACTGAGACGTGGAAATGAAACTGTTCATAAAAAATGGGATTTGAGCACTGCCATCCTTTCGGGTGATGTAATGTTAATTCTAGCCTATCAGCTTTTTGAAAATTATTCTGGGGAAACTTTTGTATCTCTTGCTAAGCTTTTTAGTAAAACAGCAATTGAGGTTTGTGAAGGTCAGCAAATGGATATTGACTTTTCAAACACAAATGATGTATCCCCAGAAAAATATTTAAAAATGATTGAATACAAAACGGCTGTCTTACTTGGGGCATCGATGAAAATGGGAGCAATAGTATCTCAAGCATCGCTACAAGAACAAAACAGTATTTATGAATTTGGAAGAAATTTAGGAATGGCTTTTCAAATACAAGATGATTTCTTAGACACTTTTGGTGACGAGGAGAAGTTTGGAAAAATGATAGGTGGTGATATTATAGAAAATAAAAAAACATTACTTTTTATTAAAGCAAAACAGTTACTTAATAAAAAAGATAGTTCAAGACTAATAAAGCTATATTCAACAAAACCTTTAGAAAACAATTCAAAAATTATTGAAGTTAAAGAGCTTTATGAAAAGTGTAAAGTCCCTGAAATAATAATGAAAGAAATTGAACAATTTACTCACACTGCTTTTCAAATGCTTGAAAATATAAATATAAGCCTTGAAAAAAAGAAATTTTTAATCAATTTTGGAAATTCTTTGATGAAAAGAAATATTTAAAAAATTTATATTAATTACATTTGTTTCAGTAATTTAACTCAGTGGATAATTTTTCTTTTTTAAATGCGGCACACTCGGGATTCTTTTCTGAATTATACGAGCAATATTTAAGAGATCCTGACTCTTTAGAGCCCAGTTGGAAAGCCTTTTTTCAAGGTTATGACTTTGCAAACAGTGATTTTTTAAAAGGAGAAATTGTAAAGGGTGTTAGCTCACAAATTCCAGATGATTTACAAAAAGAATTTAAAGTTATAAACTTAATAAATGGTTATCGATCTAGAGGCCATTTATTCACTAAAACAAATCCTGTTCGTGATAGAAGAATTTATCGNCCTACTTTAGCAATTGAAAATTTTGGTCTTAATAAAAATGATTTGGAAACTGTTTTTAATGCAGGAGAAATAATTGGTTTAGGACCTCAGCCGCTAAATGTAATAATTGCCCATTTAGAAGAAATTTATTGTGATAGTATTGGAGTTGAGTATATGTATATTAGAAAACCTGAAATTATTTCCTGGATTCAAAATAAGCTTAATGTAAACAATAATCAACCAAAATTCACCGCATTACAAAAGAAAAAATTAATGTCTAAATTAATTGAAGCTGTTTCTTTTGAAAACTTTTTACATACAAAGTATGTGGGTCAGAAAAGATTTTCTTTGGAGGGTGGTGAATCTCTTATCCCTGCTCTTGATATTTTAATAGAAGAAGCAGCTAATAAAGGTGTTAAAGAATTTGTTATGGGTATGGCTCATCGTGGAAGATTGAGCACCCTTGTTAATATTTTTGGAAAATCTGCTAAAAGTGTTTTTAGCGAGTTTGAAGGAAAAGATTACGAAGAAAAAATTTTTGATGGCGATGTAAAATACCACCTAGGATGGACAAGTGAGCGTATAACTGAAAACGATAAAAAAATAAATTTAAATATAGCGCCAAACCCCTCACATTTAGAAACTGTTGGTTCAGTTGTTCAAGGAATTANCCGGTCTAAAATTGATAAATTTTTTAACAAAAATTCAAATAAAGTCTTACCAATAATTGTGCATGGTGATGCAGCTATTGCAGGTCAGGGTTTAGTTTATGAATTGGTTCAAATGGCTAGTTTAGATGGTTATCAAACTGGTGGAACAATTCATATAGTAATTAATAATCAGATCGGTTTTACAACTAATTATTTGGATGCAAGATCAAGTACTTATTGCACTGATGTTGGTAAGGTTACACTTTCCCCCGTATTACACGTAAATGCAGATGATGTTGAAGCTGTTGTACATGCTGTACTATTTGCGCTCGATTTTAGACTGGAATTTAAAAGAGATGTTTTTATAGATTTATTAGGATATAGAAAATATGGTCATAATGAAGGTGACGAACCTAGATTTACTCAACCAAAACTTTATAAGTTGATTTCTAAACATCCCAATCCAAAAAATATTTATTCATCAGAACTAATTGAAAAATCTTTAATGTCAAAAGAAGAAATAGTAAAGATTGAGTCTGATTATAAATCAAAATTGGAAAACCATCTTGTTGATTCTAAAAGAACTCAAAAGACTAGAATTACAGATTTTATGAGCGATGAATGGTCAGATTTTGAAAGAGTTAATCAACATGAAATGGTNAAGCCTGTAGATACTACTTATCCAAGGATAAAACTTGAAAAAATAGTCGATATAATTTCTTCTTTACCAAATGACAAAAAATTCATTAATAAAATTAAAAAATTAGTTAATAATAGAAAATCAATGTTTGAAAAAGATAAACTTGATTGGTCTATGGCTGAACATTTAGCCTATGGAAGTTTGTTGGAAGAAGGTTATAATGTAAGAATTTCAGGTCAAGATGTTGAGAGAGGAACCTTTTCTCATAGACACGCAATTATTAAAGTTGAGGAAAGTGAACAAGAGATATCTCTGTTAAATAACATTAGTACTAATCAGGGCAAATTTTCAATTTATAATTCTATTCTTTCTGAGTATGGTGTTTTAGGATTTGAGTATGGCTATGCAATGGCGGAACCAATGACATTAACAATTTGGGAAGCACAATTTGGTGATTTTAGTAACGGAGCTCAAATTATAATTGATCAATATATTTTTTCTGGTGAAGATAAGTGGAAAACTCAAAATGGATTGGTTTTGTTCTTACCTCACGGATATGAGGGGCAAGGTGCTGAACATTCGTCTGCAAGGATAGAAAGATATCTTCAATTGTGTGCTAAGGATAATGTTTTTGTAGCAAATTGTACTACTCCAGCAAATATGTTCCATATTTTAAGAAGACAAATGAAAGCGGAATATAGAAAACCACTTATAATTTTTACACCAAAAAGTTTACTTAGACACCCTATGGTTCACTCAAAGGTTGACGAATTTACGAATGGGGATTTCAATATGTTAATTGATGATTTTTATGTTAATCAATTTGATGTAAAAACCTTAGTTTTTGTTACTGGAAAGTTTTATTATGATTTAATAGAGGAAAGAAATAGATTAGGAAGAATCGATATTGCAATAGTTAGAATTGAGCAATTATTTCCATTACCAAAAACTCACTTAAGATCTATTATAAAAAAATATAAAAATGCTGATGATATTGTATGGGCTCAAGAAGAGCCAATCAATATGGGAGCTTATGCGCATTTACTGATTAACTTTAAAGAATCAAATAACTTTCGAGTTGCTGCTAGAAGATTTTATGCTGCAACAGCAGCCGGAAGTTCAGTCAGATATTTAAAAAGACACAGAGAAGTTATAGATTTTGTTTTTGATAAAAATAAAAACAATCAATTACCTCAATAAACTATTATTTTGATACGTATTATTTTATTTATTATTTTAATTTCTTCTTGTTCTCCTATTTACGAAAATGATGTTATTTTGACTGATGATGTAGTCGAAAGTGACTATNCGGAAGTAGATTACGGAATTAANGAATATGAAATAACTTTTCAAGGACTGGATAGAGATTTTATTGTTTATATTCCAGACTCATATGAGCACATATCAAAATCATCTGTAGTATTTGTATTTCACGGTTTTGGAGGCAGTAATGATCAAATAATGTTTAATTCTGATATTAATTCAATTGCTGAAAGGGAAAATTTTATTGTTGTATACCCTCAAGGTTCAAGTTTTTTTGGATACCCTCATTGGAACGTTGGAGGATGGACTAATTTAAGCTCTGTTGATGACGTTGGTTTAATTGATTTTTTAATTGAATTAATCTCTCAGGAATACAATATTAATCATGATAGGATTTATGCTACTGGAATGTCAAATGGTGGTTTTTTTAGTTTCTTGCTNGGNTGTCAGCTTAGNGAAAAATTTGCTGCNGTTGCGTCTGTTACAGGGTCAATGACNANTGAAACTTTTAATGAATGTAATCCTNAGAGAGAAGTGCCTATTTTACAAATACACGGAACTGATGATTCAATTGTCACATATAATGGAAATTCTGCTATTGGTTCTATAGGAGTTTCTCAAGTTTTATCGTATTGGTCATCTAATAATTATTGTTCTACAAATCCTGAAGTTTCAGACATTGCAGATTCAAATCCAAATGACAATATACATGTCCAAAGATTTCTGTTTGATGGGGGAATTAANGGTTCAGTTGTAGAACACTATAAAATTTATGGTGGTGAACATGTATGGTTTAATTATGAAGATATAAACTCATCAGAACTGATTTGGGAATTTTTCTCAAATCATGATATTAACGGATATATTGATTAAATTTAGAAATTGAACTTATATTTGATAATAACAATGTAATTGTTGCTCAAGGGAAGACAAAACCAAGTTTAAAATGAAAAAAATAAAAGTATTATGATTTTAAAAATGCAAATACCATCACCAGGTGAATCAATCTCAGAAGTTGAAATTGCTGAGTGGCTTGTTGCTGATGGTGAATATGTAGATAAAGATCAAATAATTGCAGAAATTGATAGCGATAAAGCAACTCTTGAATTACCTGCTGAAGAATCTGGTATCATTACACTAAAAGCAGAAGAGGGGGATGTTGTTGAGGTTGGTCAAATAGTGTGTCATATTGACACTTCTGTTGAAGGTNTTTCAAAAGACAAAACTAATCATACTATNGNGTCAATTCAGAATNTAGAGGTCAAGACTCCAGTTAAATCAGATAATTCAAAATCAGACATATTAAGTCCTGCAGCTAGAAAACTCGCTGAAGAAAAGAATATTGATGTTGCANAATTGAAAGGAACTGGAAAATCGGGAAGAATTACAAAACAAGATATAATACTAGGAAAACCTGCAATGGGTAAAGTTGATGTCTCTAAAAGATCTGAAACTAGAACCAAGCTTTCAATGTTAAGAAGAAAAGTAGCTGAAAGGTTGGTTTCAGTTAAAAATGAGACAGCTATGTTAACGACTTTTAATGAAGTTGACATGTCAGTAATTTTTGAATTAAGAAAAAAATACAAAGAAAAGTTTAAAGAAAAGCATGGTGTTAATTTGGGTTTTATGTCATTCTTTACATTAGCTGCGGTAAGAGCGTTAAAAGAATTTCCGGCAGTAAATTCAATGATCGAAGGTTCAGAAATGATTTCATACGATTATTGTGATATAAGTATAGCTGTTTCTGGACCTAAAGGGTTAATGGTGCCTGTTATTAGGAATGCTGAAAAGCTTTCATTTAAGGGAGTGGAGCTTGAAGTCAAAAGACTTGCAGAGAGAGCTAGAGATGGTCAGATTACTGTAGATGAAATGACCGGAGGAACTTTTACAATTTCTAACGGAGGAGTATTTGGAAGCATGCTTTCAACTCCAATAATCAATCCTCCTCAAAGTGCTATTCTTGGAATGCATAATATCGTTCAAAGACCTATCGCAGTTGAGGGTAAAGTTGAAATTAGGCCTGTTATGTATTTAGCTCTTTCATATGATCATAGAATTATTGACGGAAGAGAAAGTGTTGGATGTTTAGTTCAAATAAAAGAAGCTTTAGAAAACCCCTCTGAAATTTTAATGCACAACAATGTTGAGAAGTCTTTAGATTTAATTTAATCTTTTCATATGGTCTTGACAGACACACATACACATCTGTATCTTGAACACTTTAAGAAAGATATTGATTTAGTAATTGAAAGGGCCATTTCAAGTAATATTTCGCGTTTTTTTTTACCAGCAATTAGCTCAAAATATACTAAATCAATGATTGATTTAAGAAAAAAATATCCTGATAATATTTTCTTAATGTCGGGGCTTCACCCTTGCTATGTTGAAAATAACTATTTAGATGAGCTTTCGCATATCGAAAAAAACCTTGTAGAAGATAAAAATATTGTGGCAATCGGAGAAATAGGAATTGATTTACATTGGGATGAATCAAATTTGGATCTTCAAAAAAAGGCATTTGAAAGACAAATAGAGCTATCAAATAATTTTAACTTACCAATTATAATACATTGTCGAGAATCTTTTAATGAAATTTACAGAATTCTTAAGCAAAANCCTGTTAGAAATGGAGGAATTTTTCATTGTTTTACAGGTTCTTTAGATGAGGCAAATAAAATTATAGATATNGGAATGAAAATCGGTATTGGAGGAGTAGTAACATTTAAAAACGGTAAAATTGATAAATTTTTAGAAAAGATAGATATTAAAAATATTGTATTAGAAACAGATTCCCCCTATTTGTCTCCAATNCCTTTACGAGGTAAAAGAAATGAAAGTATGAATATAACTATCATTGCAGAAAAATTAGCCAACATTTATGGACTTAATTTGAATGAAATTGCAGAAATAACAACAGCAAATTCTAGAGATGTTTTTAGGCTCTGAAATCTTATAAAAAATAGCAGATTAAATTTTATAATTAATTTTTTTTCTTTTTATTTGTTTAATATGCATAGAGAGAGGTGGCCGAGTGGTCGAAGGCGCACGCCTGGAAAGTGTGTATACATCAAAAGTGTATCGAGGGTTCGAATCCCTTCCTCTCTGCTGATTATGTAGTTTTTTTAAGATATTTTTATATCTTTACGAATTCAAAAAATATTAAACAAAAGAAAATGAAAAGATTATTTAGTTTATTGGGAATATTGTCAATTTTATTTGTACAATCATTTCAATCACACCCTATTCAGCAAAATGAATCTCAAACTGCTGAGGTTGAGGAAGTTGTACAAAATATTGATAATGAAGAAAATGAGGAACAATTAGGTTTTCATCAAGAACTCAAAAAGAGATTTATTGAAGGTGGCCCTGGATTTATGGGTATAGTTTTATTATGCCTTATTCTAGGCTTAGCCATAGCTATCGAAAGAATAATATACTTAAATCTTTCAAGTACAGATTCTTCTAAGCTTACAAGCGAGGTAGAAGCAGCAATGAAATCCGGTGGTATTAAGGCTGCAAAAGAAGTTTGCAGAAATACTGCAGGCCCCGTCGCTTCTATATTTTACCAAGGATTGGATAGATCTGGTGAAGGAATTGAGTCTGCTGAAAAGGCTGTTATTGCATATGGTGGTGTTCAAATGGGGCAATTAGAAAAAAATGTTTCTTGGATTTCTCTCTTTATTGCATTAGCACCGATGCTAGGTTTCATGGGGACTGTTATTGGAATGATTCAAGCATTTGATAAAATTGAAGCTGCTGGAGATATGCAGCCATCTTTAGTTGCTGGTGGTATTAAAGTTGCTCTTTTAACAACGGTATTTGGTTTAATTGTAGCTATTATTCTTCAGATTTTTTACAATTATATCATAGCTAAAATTGACAGTATAGTAAATGACATGGAAAATGCTTCAATTGATCTTATGGACATTTTAGTAAATAACAAGAAATAATCATTATGAATTTATATAAATTAATTAAATTTTCTGCAATTGGCTTGTCACTGCTAGGCATTGTATTTGTTCTTGTAATTTTATCTGGTAATATGCTAGGAATTGATATGGTTTTATTTAATGCATATCTTGTTTTATTTTTGGTCATAACTTTTGTGGTAATTTTTGGTTTGAAAAATATCATTGCTGATAAGTCTAATTTTATAAATACAATTAAAGTAGTCGGTTCATTTATAGGACTATTTATAATTTGCTATTTCATTGCCTCTGGGGAAGAAACCGCTATGAGGGACGGAAAGATATTATCTGCAACCAGTTCTAAACTAATAGGCGCAGCATTATTTATGTTTTATTCACTTATAATTATTGCAAGTGGAATAATGTTTTTTTTCGGATTTAAAAACAGTAAATAAATAATCTATGGCAAAAAGATCATCTCCTGAAGTTAATGCTGGATCAATGGCTGATATAGCTTTTCTTCTTTTAATATTTTTTTTAGTTACAACAACCATAGAAACAGATTCTGGAATAAGTCGTTTATTACCTCCTATTGAAGAAAATGAAGAGGATGTAATCATAAAACAAAAAAACATCTTTACAGTCTTGTTAAATGGAAAAGATCAATTACTGGTTGAAGACGAATTGATGGATTTAGAGGATTTAAAACAATCGGCTATCGATTTTTTAGATAACGGAGGTGGTGGAATGGATTCAAACTGGGTAATATGGAATGACCAAACTAATGATTGGGAAAATACTGGTAAATCAGGTTGCAATTATTGTAATGGCAAAAGAGACCCAAAGTCATCTGATAACCCAGACAAAGCTATTATTTCTTTAAAAAATGAAAGAGAAACATCCTATGCAACCTATGTTTCTGTTCAAAATGAAATAATGGCCGCATATGCACATGTAAGAAATCAAAGGGGTTTGAAACTCTTCGGTGAAACATATGAAGATATGAAGAAAAGTTGGTATGATGTAAATTCACCTGAACACAAATCGATTCAATTAAAGAAAAAAATTGATCAGATAAAAAAAGAATATCCTCAAAAGTTTTCTGAGGTAGAATAACAATTTTAATATGTCAAAATTTAGTAAAAAGAAAAAAGGAGATTTACCAGCTGTTAATACAGCATCACTCCCAGATATAGTTTTCATGCTTTTATTTTTCTTTATGGTAGCTACAGTAATGCGAGATAATGAATTAAAAATTAAAAATGAACTACCGGTTGCTAATCAAGTTGAAAAGCTAGATAAAAAAGACTTAGTTATGTACATATATGCTGGTAAACCAAATTCTGGATATCAATCAAAATTTGGAACTGAAGCTAGAATTCAACTAAATGATAAGTTTTCTGATGTTTCAGATATCCCTGCCTTTATATTTGCAGAAAGGGAGTCTAAGAGGGAAGAGCTCAGAAATAGATTGACTACTGCTCTAAAAGTTGACAAAGAGACTAATATGGGAATCGTTAGTGACATAAAAAAAGAATTGAGAAAAGTTAATGCTTTAAAGATCAATTATACAACAAGGATTGGAGATATTTCGATGAATAAGAACTAATATTAAATTTCTTTCCTTAGTCTTGCCACAGGAATACTTAACTGTTCTCTGTATTTTGCTACTGTTCTTCTAGCAATTTTATAACCTTTTTCGGTTAACATTACAACTAACTTCTCGTCTGTTAGAGGTTTTTTCTTATTTTCTTTAACTATTATTTTTTCTAATATTTTTTTAATTTCAATAGTAGATATTTCTTCACCGCTTGCCGTTTTCATAGACTCACTAAAGAATTCTTTTAAAAGTTTAGTGCCATAAGGAGTATCTACATATTTACTGTTAGCCACTCTTGAAATAGTTGAAATATCCATTTCGATCTCATTTGCTATGTCTTTTAAAATCATTGGTTTAATTTTTCTTTCATCACCAGAAATAAAATATTCTTTTTGATAATTCATTATAGCTTGCATTGTAATGTATAGTGTTTGTTGTCTTTGCTTAACTGCATCAATAAACCATTTAGCTGAATCAAGTTTTTGTTTTATGAATTGGATTGCTTCTTTTTGAGATTTGGTTTTGTTTTTTTCAAGTTTATACCCCTTCAGCATTTGATCATAATCTTTTGAAATATTTAAGCTTGGACTATTTCTGTAATTTAAGTTTAAAATTAATTCATTATTATAAATCGAAATTTTAAAATCTGGTGTTACTTGCTGAACTGGTTTACTTCCAGCATATGCTCCCCCTGGCTTTGGGTTTAATTTAGAAATTATATTTATAATTTCTTTTAATTTTATTTCATCTAACGAATACTTATCCATTAGTTTATTGAAGTGTTTCTTTGAAAATTGCTCAAATGAGTTTTCAATTATTTCTAAGGCTAAATTAATTTGGCTGCTCTTTTTTCTTCTTTTTAACTGTATAATTAAACAATTTTGTAAAGAAAGAGCCCCAACACCTGGAGGGTCAAAATCTTGAACAATTTTTAAAACTTCGTTTAACTCTTTTTTTTCTACTATTAAATTTTGTGAGAATGCAAGTTCGTCTATTATATCATCTAATTCAAGTCTTATATATCCAGATTCATCAATACTGCCGACTAAAAATTCAGCAATTTTCATTTTTTTATTATCCAGACTCATTGGTTTTAGCTGTGATGTCAAATGCTCTGTGAATGAAATTCCTGATGAAAAAGGAATATGCTTTTCTTCTGTTCTATTAGAATTATTGGAATTTAACTTGTAATATGGTGTATCATCTTCGTTTAAATAATCATCAATATTAAGATCATTGTCATTAGAATAATCATCCTCTTGTATATTATCATCCAAATTATTGGATTCCTCTAAAGCTGGATTTTCCTCAATTTCTCTTTGAATTTTTTGTTCGAAATCTAACGTAGGAAGTTGAATCAACTTCATTAGTTGGATTTGTTGAGGAGATAATTTTTGAGATAATTTTAATTTTAAATATTGTTTCATATTGTTTAAAACTCAGCATTTTGAGGTGTTCTAGGAAAAGGTATAACATCTCTAATATTTGTCATTCCAGTTATAAACATAACTAATCTTTCAAATCCAAGTCCAAAACCAGAGTGAACCGCAGTTCCATACTTTCTTAGATCAGTATACCACCATAATTCTTTTTCATCGATCCCTATTTCTTTAATTTTATTTAACAAAATATCTAATCGCTCTTCTCTTTGAGACCCCCCCACTATCTCACCAATTCCAGGGAATAGAATATCCATTGCTCGTACTGTCTTCCCATCATCGTTTAATTTCATATAAAAAGATTTAATTTTTGCAGGGTAATTATATATGATTACAGGACATTTAAATTCTTTCTCAACAAGATATCTTTCATGTTCACTTTGTAAATCAGCACCCCATTCATCAATTATATATTTAAATTTTTTCTTTTTATTCTGCTTACAATTTTTTAAAATATTTATTGCCTCAGTGTAGGTTATTACTTTAAATTTATTTTTAGTGACAAAATTTAATTTTTCAATTAAACTTAATTCGTTTCTTTCATTTTTTGGTTTTTGTTTTTCCTCGTTTAATAACCTAGTTTCTAAAAACATGAGATCTTCATTATTATTTTTTAATATGTATTGAATTACATATTTAAGAAAATCTTCAGCTAGTTTCATATTACCTTTAATATCCATAAAAGCAACTTCTGGTTCTATCATCCAAAACTCTGAAAGATGCCTAGAGGTATTAGAATTTTCTGCACGAAAAGTTGGGCCAAATGTATAAACCTTTCCTAAAGACATTGCATATGCTTCCGCTTCTAATTGCCCTGAGACAGTTAAATTAGTTTCCTTACCAAAAAAATCTTTTTTAAAATCTATGTTTCCAAAATCGTCTGTGGGTGTATTTTTAATATCTAATGTAGTTACTCTAAATTGTTCACCAGCACCCTCAGCATCACTTGCAGTAATTATTGGAGTATGAATGTGATAAAACCCGTTTATATTAAAGTAGTTATGTATTGCAAATGACAAAGAAGATCTAATTCTCATAACTGCACTAAATGTATTAGTTCTTGTTCTCAAGTGGGCATTTTCTCTAAGAAATTCAAAAGAGTGTTTTTTTGGTTGGATTGGATAAATTTCAGCATCAGATTCCCCTAAAATTTCAAACTCATTTACTTGAATCTCAATTGATTGTTTTGATCCTTTACTATTTACTAACTTGCCAAAAATTGATAAAGCAGCTCCAGTAGATATTTTTTTTAATTTTTCTGGTTCAGTATTTTCAAAATCAATAACACATTGAATATTTTTTAAACAAGACCCATCATTTAAAGAAATAAATCTATTAGCTCTGAAAGTTTTTACCCAGCCACATATATTAATTTCTTTATCAATATATTTTTTTAGATTAAAAATATCATTTATAGAAATATCATTCATTATTAAATAGTTTATTCAAAGTTAATACTTTAATTTTTTCTGAAAAAAAACAATAAATGAATTATTTATTGTTTTTTAATGATGAGGTTTTTAAAGATAACAACAAAGAAGGTAATAGTAATAAGTTAGATAACATTGCCAGTAATAATGTTATAGACACTAATGCTCCTAATGCAACTGTTCCTCCAAAATTTGAAACTATAAAAACGGAAAAACCAAAAAATAAAACGATTGAAGTATAAAACATACTAAGTCCGGTTTCTTTGATTGAATTATAGACGGATTTTTTTATATCCGAATTATTTTCGTTAAGCTCTTGTCGATATTTCGCTAAAAAATGTATAGTGTCATCGACTGATATTCCAAATGCAATGCTGAATATTAAAATTGTTGATGGTTTTATAGGAATTCCTATAAAACCCATTAATCCTGCAGTAATAAGCAGGGGTAATAGATTTGGAATTAATGAAATAATAATCATTCTAAAATTCCTAAACAAATAAGCCATAAATAATGATATAAGAATAATTGCTAGCCCTAAAGACCACACAAGATTTTCAACTAAAAAATATGTTCCTTTTTGAAATAAGTATGCTTTTCCGGTAAGAAAAACTTCAAATCTATCAGACGGCATGATTTTTTCTATTTCGGTATTTAATTCTTCTTCTATTCTTTCCATTCTTTCAATTTTCATGTCTTTCATAAATGTTGTTATTCTTGTATATTGACCAGTACTGTCAACAAAATTATTTAAAAGATCAACTTCTGAAGTGGAATTTTTTGCATAAGAAAGAATAAAACTATTTTCTTGTGATGTTGGTACTTGATAATATTTAGGATTTCCATTATAAAACGCCTGTTTAGAATATTTAACTAAACTCACAACAGAGATGGGCCTTGAAAGTTCTGGGAATTTTGAAATTATATCTTCTAAAATTTTCATTTTTTTAATAGTAGAAAGTTTTGTAATTGTCTTTTTCCTTTTGGAGTCGATATATATTTCTAGTGGTAATATTCCGTTAAATTCGTTTTCATAATAAAGAATATCTTCATAAAATTCTGTATTCTTGGGCATGTCATCTATAAAACTACCAGAAATTTCTATCTTATAAATTCCAATGATACTTACAGCTAATAGGATTATTGAAATTATAAAGACTTCAACTTTTTTAAATTTCACAATATTAACCATCCAGTCAAAAAGCGAAATTACCCATTTTTTATTCTGATGTTTTAAATGTTTTTCATCAGGTAATGGTAAGTAGCTGTATGCAATTGGAATAATAAGAAGGCTTAAAATAAATATCGAGAGTATACTTAACGAAGCTACAATACCAAATTCAGTTAAAAGTTTACTGTTAGTCGCTATAAATGTTGCAAATCCTGACGCTGTTGTTACATTAGTCATAAATGTTGCATTTCCAATTTTTGTTATAACTTTTTGAAGTGATAAAGATTTATCTCCGTGCTTATTTAGTTCATGCTGATACTTGTTAATTAGGAAAATACAATTTGGCATTCCTATAACTATAATAAGTGGGGGTATAATAGCCGTTAAAACTGTTAGCTCATATCCTAAAATACCCACAATACCTAAAGTCCACATAACGCCGACACTGACGGTAAAAATTGAAATTAAAGTAGCTTTGAATGATCTGAAAAAAAAGAAGAAAATCAATGAAGTTACAATTAAAGCTAGAAAAATAAACTTACCTAATTCAGCTTTTATTGTTTGAGAATATTTTGTTCTTACATAGGGCATACCAGAAATCCTAATATCAACATCATGCTTTTTTTCAAATTCTAAAACGCGTGGAACTAAAATATTATTTACAAATTCTTCTCTTTGAATAGTGTTAACCACATCTGGATTAAGGTTAATAGCTGTTCTGATCGCTTGAGTCTCTGAGTTTATTAAGAACTTATCGTAAAATGGGGAATTGTTAAATATTTCATTTTTTAAATTTTCTAGCTGATTTTGGCTACCAATTGAATCTTCAATGAAAGGTTCAATAAAAAATTGTTTAGTTAATTTATTTTTTTTCAATTTTTGTAAATCACCAAAAGCAATTACAGTAGAAACCTCTTCTTCAGCTTTAAATTCATGAGATAATTTATTCCAAGCATTGAGTTTTTCAATAGTGAAAAGAGATGAATCTTTTACCGAAATAACAATTAAGTTTCCTTCTTCACCAAATTTTTCTGTAAATGACTTATATTTTATATTTTCTGGATGAGTATCAGGCAATAAATTGGCTTCAGTATATGTAAATCTGATATTATTCCAATTAGTACTAAAAAAATATGTAGCTGTAGATAATAATAATAGAATAATTATTCTATTATTTAATATTGTTAATGAAATAGATTTCCAAAAACTAGAAAATCTTTTAAATATTTTTTTTCTTAATATTGTTAAGATTAGCATTAAGAATAGAGCTGAACAAGCAATTACTAAGAATTCTATATTTTTTTCTAAAAAATCAATGTTAATATTATTTAATATCATAAAAATAACTTTTAAAACTTTTGTTCAAATAATTATTGGTAATTGCTATAAAGTCATTATCTCTTTTTCCTTTTTACTGAAAATTAGATCAACTTTTCTTATATTAAAATCTGTTATTTCTTGTATGTCAAGTTCAGAATTTTTTTTAAGGTCTTCAGAAAATTCTTCAGATTTTTTAATTTCATTATTTGATTCTTTTCTGGCATTTCTGATTGATATTTTTGCTTCTTCAGCTTCAATTTTTACTTGTTTAACCAATTCTTTTCTTCTTTCTTCGGTTAATATCGGGACATTTATAATTAAGTTTTCTCCATTATTAACCGGGTTAAATCCTAAGTTAGCTACTTCAATCCCTTTTTCAATTTCTTGTAACATTGATTTATCCCAGGGCTGAATTACTATAGTTCTTCCGTCTGGAGTATTGATATTTGAAACTTGAGCAATAGGTGTTTTAGTTCCGTAATAATCTACATACACATTTGATAGCATATTTGGATTTGCCTTTCCAGCTCTAATATTTAAAAGTTTTTTTTCAAGATGAGAAATTGCATTTCCCATCGAGTCTTTTGCTAAATCAAAAATAATATTTAGGTCTTCATTCATAATTTTATTTATAAATTAACAATTGTTCCAATTTTTTCACCGTTTAAAACACGTGATAAATAATCTTTTTTGTTCATGTTAAATACAATTATTGGAAGCTTATTTTCATGACTTAATGTGAAAGCAGTTTTATCCATTATTTTTAATCCCTTAGCGATTGCTTCGTTAAACGTTATTTTTTCAAACTTAAAAGCATCAGAGTTTTTAGCTGGATCTTCATTATATATACCATCTACTCTGGTACCTTTAAGAATAACATCAGCTTCAATTTCAATAGCTCTTAATACTGCTGCTGAATCTGTAGTAAAATATGGATTTCCGGTACCTGCACAAAATATAACAATTCTATTTTTATCCAAATGCCTTATTGCTTTTCTTTTTATGTATGGTTCGGCTACTTTATTTACATTTATAGCACTTTGAAGCCTGGTTTCAACACCTAGATTTTCTAATGTGTTTTGTAGAGCTAAGCCATTAATTAGTGTAGCCAGCATTCCCATATAATCTCCTTGGACTCTGTCGATTTTGTAATCTGTATTAAATCCTCTATAAATATTTCCCCCACCAATAACAATAGCTATTTCTATACCTTTTTCATGAACTTTTTTTATTTCGCCAGAGTATCTTAAGAGAATTTCAGGATCAATTACTCCGTCATTTTCCCCCATTAAAGCTTGACCAGAAAGTTTTAATAGAATTCTTTTGTACTTCATTTAAAATATGAATTTCAAACAAATATACTACACATTTATTTTGAAAAAAAATAAGATAAATTTTAATTATCCAATAGAGAGTCTATAATATGAAGTTATTACTAAATCACTTCCATAACTTGATAGATATTTTGAAACACTAATTTTACCGTCTTTAATAAAGGCCTGATGGACTAATGTGTTATCTTTAAAAAATCTCTTTAATTTACCCTGAGCAATTTTTTCTAACATATTTTCAGGCTTACCCTCAGCTCTTAATTGATCTTTTGCTATTTCAATTTCTTTTTCGATAACTTTTGCGTCCACATTTTTCTCATCTAAAGCAATAGGATTCATAGCTGCAATTTGCATAGCAATATCTTTCCCAGCAACTTCAATATTTTCAACTTTTTCAGAAAAACCAACGAGAGAAGAAATTCTATTACCAGCATGAATATATGTTCCAACATAATTAGACTCTATTCTAGAAAAATCATTAATTTGAATCTTTTCACCAATGACACCTGTTTGTTCAATTAATTTTTCTTCTACACTCATTTTCTCGAAACCTGCTTTGAGAAGTTCATCTTTAGAATTACATGCCAGGCCTATTTTAGCGATTCTGTGCGCTAATTCAATAAAATCTGCATTTTTGCCTACAAAATCTGTTTCACAAGCAAGTACAATGCCTACAGCAACAGTATTCTTATCATTACATACTGTAATTGCTACACCCTCGGAAGATTCTCGGTCTGCTCTTTTTGCCGCAACTTTTTGACCTTTTTTTCTTAAAATTTCAATTGCTGAATCAAAATCACCATTTGCCTCAACTAATGCTTTTTTACAATCCATCATACCAGCACCAGTATTTTTTCTTAATTTATTTACTTCAGAAGCAGTTACTTTTACCATGATTTATTTTTTTTCTTTTTTAGATTTTTTCTGATCAATTTCCTTAGATTTTTCTAAATTTTCATCAATATTTTTAGGTGTTTCTAATTTTGTGTCATTGTCTTCTTTTGATGAATTTCTTTCTTCAAGACCATCAAGTACAGCAGTGCTAATATTTTCAAGAATTTTTGATATTGATTTTGAAGCGTCATCATTGGAAGGTATTACATAATCTATACCTCGTGGATCACAGTTTGTGTCAACCATAGCAAAGATTGGTATATTTAATTTTTGAGCTTCTTTAACCGCGATTTTCTCTCTCAAAATATCTACAATAAATATTGCTCCAGGTAATCTTGTCATATTAGAAATAGAACCTAAATTCTTTTCAAGTTTATCTCTCAATCTTCCAATCTGAAGCTTTTCTTTTTTTGAAAGTGAGTTAAAAGTTCCATCTTGCTTCATTCTGTCTATCGATGACATTTTTTTAACGGCTTTTCTGATTGTAACAAAATTAGTAAGCATTCCCCCAGGCCATCTTTCTGTAATGTATGGCATATTAATTTTTGTAGCAGACTCAGAAACAATATCTTTTGCTTGTTTTTTGGTAGCGACAAATAATATTTTTCTTCCAGATGCTGTTATTTTTTTAAGAGCTCTACAGGCTTCATCTAATTTTGCAACTGTCTTGTATAGGTTAATTATATGGATGCCATTTTTTTCCATATAAACATAAGGAGACATATTTGGATTCCACTTTCTTGTCAAATGTCCAAAATGAACACCTGCTTCGACTAATTCTTTGACTTGTAGTTTTTTCATATTTTTAGTTTACGTTCTTTTAATTAGCAATCCTTAAGTGGTATAAATTATTATTTAAGCCTTAAGTATTTAGATGCTAAACTAATTATTGTTATGGCTCTATCTTTTAGAAAACTGAAATTTCTTTCTTGCTTTCTTTTGACCAAACTTTTTTCTTTCTACCATTCTAGGGTCTCTTGTTAATAGACCTAAAGGTTTAAGAAGAGTACGATTATTTTCATCAATTTCACACAATGCTCTAGAAATAGCTAATCTTATAGCTTCTACTTGACCTGTCATACCTCCACCATAAACATTAATAGACATATCGAACTTGTTTAATAAATCACAAACATCGAAGGGCTGATTAAGCTTAAATTGGTGAGATGGAGTGGGAAAGTATTTTTTCCAATCTTTGGAATTGATAGTAAATTTACCTTTACCTTTTTTTAAATAAATTCTTGCAACAGAAGTTTTTCTTCTGCCAATTTTGTGTATCACTTCATCCATTAGTTTACTTTATTTAGATCTACAGTAGCAGGCTTTTGAGCCTCAAATTTATGATTAGTATCAGAATAAACATATAAGTTTCTAAAAAGGTTTGCTCCTAATTTATTTTTGGGCAGCATACCTTTTACTGATTTCTCTATAATTGAATTAGGGTTTTTATTAAACTGTTCAATGGCACTAAGAGACCTTTGTCCACCAGGGTAACCTGTATGACGAATATACTCTTTTTGGGTCCATTTATTACCGCTTAAATTTATTTTACTAGAATTAATAACTATTACATTATCTCCACAATCAACGTGAGGGGTAAAATTTGGCTTGTGTTTGCCTCTAAGTAATATTGCAACTTTAGAAGACAATCTTCCAAGGTTCTGGCTATCAGCATCAACAATAACCCAGTTTTTATTAACTGTTTTTTTATTTGCCGAAATCGTTTTAAAACTTATTGTATCCAAAATTCAATTTTTTTTAAATTTCTCATCTCTTAAAAGAGCATGCAAATCTACAATTATATATTTTATTAGCAAATAGTTAAAGAAATTATTTTTTTATAGAGTAAAATTAAACTTTTAATGCGCTTCCAGCCAATTTAATCCATAGTTTAAGTCGACGGTTAAAGGAACTTTTATTTTAAAAGCATTTTCCATTTCAATTTTAACCATTTCCATAAAATTATTTAACTCAGGTTTAAATACATCAAAAACAAGTTCGTCATGCACTTGAAGAAGCATTTTACTTTTGAATTCATATTGATATATTTTTTCTTGGATATTTATCATTGCTAATTTTATTATGTCCGCAGCGCTTCCCTGAATTGGGGCATTTACTGCATTTCTTTCAGAAGCCCCTCTAACTATACTATTTCTAGAATTAATATCTTTTAGATATCTTCTACGACCTAAAATTGTTTCTACATAACCTTTATTCCTAGCAAATGAAATTTGATCTGAAATGTAACTTTTAAGTTTGGGATATTTAATGTAATATTTTTCGATTAATTCTTTAGCTTCTTTTCTGCTTAGATTTGTTTGATTACTCAATCCAAATGCTGAAACTCCATAAATTATACCAAAATTAACAACTTTTGCATTAGATCTTTGTTCTCTTGTTACTTCTTTTAAAGGAATATTAAATACAGCAGCAGCAGTTGAAGCATGAATGTCCTCATTTTTTTTAAAAGCATTAATCATATTTTCTTCGTCACTTAAAGACGCGATAATTCTTAATTCAATCTGAGAATAGTCTGCAGCCATAATAAAATAATCATTATTTTTTGGGATAAAAGCTTTTCTAATTTTTTTTCCTCTTGTGGTTCTAATAGGAATATTTTGAAGATTAGGATTTATACTGCTAAGCCTTCCAGTAGATGCTACAGTTTGAATATATTCTGTGTGAATTCTATTAGTTCTCTTAGAAATTTGTTTTGGAAGGGAATCTATGTATGTATTTAAAAGTTTTGAAACACTTCTGTATTCCAAAATTAATTTAACAAATGAATTTTCCTTTGCTAGCACTGATAGAACTTCCTCAGATGTAGAATACTGGCCTGTTTTAGTTTTTTTAGGGTTTTTACTAATTTTCATTTGGTCAAACAATATTTCTCCAAGCTGCTTCGGAGAAGAAATATTAAACTCTGTTCCAGCTTCTTTACAAATTTTTTCAGCTAAGCTATTAACTTCAGTTTTAGTTTTTTCAGAAAGCTTGTCTAAAAATTTTATATCCAAATTTATTCCTTCATTTTCCATCAGCGCTAAAGTTTTTAAAAGTCGAATTTCAACTCTGTTATATAAATCAATTTGATTGTATTTTTCAAGATCTTTTTCTAGCAATGGCTTTAGCTGATGTGTTAACTCTGAAATTTCACTACTTTTTAAATCACTAGATTTAATATTTAAGGAAATATTTAAATAATTTTTAGATAGATTTACGATATCATGATTTATATCTGGATTGATCAGATAATGGGCTAGTTTTATGTCAAAAATTTCGCCTTTAACTTTAATATTTTTTTTGGAAAGTAGTTTAATATCTTGTTTGATATCATTTGAAATTTTAATAATGTTTTTATCTTCAAAAAAGATCTTTAATATTTTATCAAATTCTTTATTCTCATCATTAATTGAATATGAAAGGTTGTTTTCCCAGCTAAAGGATATATTTTTAATTTCAAGATTTGCAAAATTGTCCCCTTCGGTTAAAAAACTATAGCTGACATTCTTCTGCTTTTTTAATCTATTGAAAAATAATTCTAGAGATGTATTTGAAGTGATTTCCTGATCGATCACTTTTTTATCATACATCACATTTATTTCTTGAGTATTTTCAAATAAATTAAACTGACCATGACCCGCATTTTCTATTATCTCTTCTGTTTTATTCTTAATTTCTGAATTTGGTTTTTCTACATTTGAAAAAATTGAATTTATGGAACTACTTAACCTTCTGAATTCTAAAAAATCAAAAATTTCACGAATTTTTTCTAAATTTTTGACATCTAACTTAAATTCATTGATCTCAAAATCTATAGGTACATTTGTTATTATTGTAGCCAATTTCTTCGATAGTATTCCTAATTCTTTATTGGCCTCAATCTTTTCTTTTATTTTTCCTTTTAAATCTGATGTGTTTTCCAACAAATTTTCAAGTGACCCATATTCCTTTAAAAATTTTTTTGCAGTTTTATCTCCTACCCCTGGTAATCCGGGAATATTATCTACTGAATCGCCCTTCATTGCTAAAAAATCAATGACCTGAGATGTTTCAGATATTTCAAATTTATTTAAGACCTCTTTTACCCCCCAAGTTTCATACCCACCTCCAAAAACAGGACGATACATATAAATATCTTCTTCGACAAGTTGAGCGAAATCCTTGTCTGGAGTAACCATATAAGTTTCAAAATTTTGTGTTTTGGCCTTTTGTGCAATAGTTCCGATTATGTCATCAGCTTCATAACCTTCCTTTACAAGAATTGATATATTCAAAGAATTTAAAATATCTTCAATTATAGGTACAGCAATTTTAATTCCCTCTGGTGTTTCTTCTCTATTTGCCTTATAATCTTCAAATATTTCAATTCTATCTTGACTTCCGCCTTTGTCAAAACAAACTGCTATGTAATCTGGTTTTTCACGTTTTATAACATCAAAAAGAGAGTTTGTAAAACCTAAAATAGCAGACGTGTCTAACCCTTTTGAATTGATTCTAGGATTTTTAATAAACGCATAATATCCACGAAAAATTAAAGCGTATGCATCTATTAGAAAAAGGCGTTTTTTGTTAATCATTTATATTTTTTCAAAAAATAAAGAACTAATGTTTTTATTACCATTCTTATCATACTTAGTCATACTAAAGCCTTTCTGTATTGCGTAAGAACCTGTGTCACCGTTTTTATTAACAGCGATATAACCAACCTGAAAATTTTTATAATTACTTCCAGGTTTATTTACAATTCTTTGAATAGCAATTTTACAAGCTTCAGTTGGAGAATATCCCTGTCTCATCAGTTCTACGATTAGAAAACTCCCAACTGTTTTTAATACTTCTTCTCCTAATCCTGTAGCTACTGCACCACCTATTTCGTTGTCAATATATAGTCCTGAACCAATGATAGGCGAATCTCCAACTCTTCCCTGCATTTTATAAGCTAATCCACTGGTTGTACAGCCACCACTTATATTGTTGTTTTTATCAATGGCTAACATTCCGATAGTATCATGATTTTCAATATTAATGATAGGTTTATATTTTTCTTTTTTTTTCCAGTTAATCCAGTCAGTTTTAGATTTTTCTGTGAGTAAATTTTCTTCTTTAAAACCCATTGAAAGAGCAAATTTTTTGGCACCATCGCCAGCTAAAATGACATGTGGTGTTTTTTCCATTACTAATCTAGCAATTGAAATAGCGTGTTTTATATTTTTTAGATAAACCACAGAACCACAATCCCCCTTGTGATTCATTATGCATGCATCCAAAGTTACATTTCCATCTCGATCAGGTAAACCACCAATCCCCACTGACTGGCCCTGTTCATTTGATTCTTCAACCATACAACCCTGTTCAATGGCATCAAGAGAATTCCCTTTTTTTGATAGAATTTGCCATGCTTTTTCTGTAGCATTTTTAACATTCCAAGTAGCGATTACTAATGGATTGGATATATTATTTTTAGTTACCGAAAAAGTTTTATGATAGTTTAATCCTATTCCTAAGGAAGCTACCCCAGTTCTTTTAATAAAACTTCTCCTGTCCATTTATTTAAATTAATTTTTGACTACTCAAAATTTTCTTTGTAGTTATTGAATATATTAATAGAAAAACAAAACATAATACAGCTACCCAATAAGAAGATATCATTCCAAAAATATCGGCAAGCTTGCCTTGTAAAGGAGGTATAATTGCACCTCCTAAAATCATCATAACTAAAAATGAAGAACCTTGGGATGTGTATTTTCCTAATCCAGTAATACTCAAAGAAAAAATACATGGCCACATTATTGAACAAAATAAACCACCGGTTAGAAAGGCAAATAATGCAATTTCTCCTGACCCAAATATTCCGATTAGCATTGCAATAACTCCTAAAGCACTAAAAATAGTCATGATTTTTATAGCATTATCTTTTGCTAGGTAAAATCCGATAATTTGAATAACAATTAAAAGCGAAAAAATACCAATTTCAGAAGCAGTTAAGGGATTACTAAGTGCATTTACTCCGATAACAACTCCAAATGCTATAAAGGGTGTAATAAAAAGTAAGATTTGTTTTAAGGATTTAGAGATATCAAATGCTCCAATCGATCCTGTCCATCTACCAATCATTAATCCACCCCAGTACAGGGCAATATATTTTGCGCTCTGAGCTTCGTCTAAAATGGGAAGACCTAAAGCATTTAGTCCTTCACCAATATCTGCTTTTAATAACTCTCCTAGGTTACTTTGAATTGTAACTTCAACACCTACATATGTAAAAATAGCTAACATACCCCAAGCAAGCTGAGGGTATTTTAGTGCCCCCCAATCTTCAGAATTTTTACGAGCTGATGAATTTGCCAATAATATTAAAGCAAATACAGAAACAAGGCAAATAGATGTCAGAATTAACCTCGACATTTCCAGGGATTTAATTGGCTCATTTTCAAAAGAAGGAGTATATGTATAAAAGATCCATCCAAAACATAAAGTCATAACTACAGTCATTGTTATAAGCATATTTTTTGCTTTTGAAGCTGACTCAAAAGGCTCATTATTTTTAGCATCAGGAAGATTTTTAGACACATAGAAAAATATCGCTACCAATAAAAATGCTACTGCTACTGCAATGTAAAGTCCTTGTACAGAGCTTAACTCTATTATATCCCAATCAACTTCTGATGCAGAACCAAATAAAACAAATGCAATTAGAATTGGACCGATAGCTGTTCCAAATGAATTCACTCCACCCGCAAGATTTAGTCTATTTGAACCTGTTGAAGGATCTCCTAAGGACACGGCAAATGGATTTGCTGCAGTTTGTTGTAATGAAAAGCCAAGGCCAATAATAAATAAAGCTAAAAGTACATAGTAAAAAACTTGAGTATCACCTTGTTCTGCTCCATTAACCGAAGGGTACATAATTAAGGCACCAAAAATTGATATAATCAATCCATAAATTATACCTTTTTTATAACCCCAATTATTTAAAATGTCTTTTTTTGAATAACTAGACCAAATAAATAATATTAAAGCTCCAATAAAATATGCCCCATAAAAAGCAAACTCAACAAGTTGTGCTTGAAATTGATCAATTTTAAAGTAAGTTTTACAAAAAGGGATAAATACACCATTGGATGCACCAAAGAACCCCCAAAAAAAGAATACAGTAATTAGTGTATATAAAGCAGAATTATTATTTTGATTTTTCATGAATTTGTTTAGGTTAGTTATAAGAGTCCTAAAATAATAAAAAACAATTTTATTATATATTTTTCAATTTTAAAGATTTCAACAAATTAACTTAATTTATTGATTAATTATATTTTAAAAGTAAATTTTGTGAAAATGCTAACTTTTTGATATTTAGTCTATAGTAGAACCGTGTTTTATTAGAATTCTATTCTGAATTAGATGAAATTTTTAATTCAATTCATTAAGTTTTTGAAGATTAGCAATAAATTACATAAATAAATCTAGGTAGCCGTTAAACTCCTCCATACTTGTTTCCAGAAATTCCCCTTCTTCATATATCAGAATGATATCAAGTAATGATCTGTATCTTTCAACATCGATATAAATTTCTTCATAAAGATTTTCAGCTCTATTTGAATTGTAATAAAATAAATTTTCTTGATACTTTTTTGCAATTTGATCAAATAATTCTCTAGCCTTTTCCGCTTTATTCAACTTATAATAAGAAACTATAAACGGCTCTAATAGCGTATAGTATCCAAACTCGTCTAATGGCATTTTTTGAATACACATATCTATAATTTGCTCTGCTTCTTCAAATCTATTTTCTAATATTAACTGGTCGGTTAATCTTGAAATATTCCCTCTATATGTAATACTGTTTTTTCTAGACTCTGCGTCATAATATATTTCATTTTCTGTATCAACTCCCCAATTCCAATTATTAATTATTTTTATCATTTTATCTGAGTCAATCATTCCCATTTGATAAGGATTGGATTCGTCAACAGGTGTCTTTATAGGGACAAGTTTATAACACATCCCATCTAATTGTAGATAATCTTTCATCCATATATAATCTTCATCACTAAAAGCTCCGCCAGAAAAGTAAATAGGTCTTTCCCAATCGTTTTCAGCAATAATATCTAGCATTATTAATCTATTTTTGTATAGGGCACTTGACTTAATTTTAATAATTATTTCATCAACGATTAAATCTGACTTTTTTGCGTCTACAATTTTATTTTTTAAAACATTGTCCTTGTTAACAGGGATTCTGATATTTTCAGTAGGGAGGAAGTTGGAGTTAACATCTTGAGTTCTCATAGAAGATGTGTCATATCCTTGTAAATCAAGAAGAATTTTATATTTATTTTTATCATTTGTAATAAAATTAATCAGATTCTTTATATCCCAAATAGAATCGCTAATGACCTCTTTTATAATGTAATCACGCGTACCATGCCTATATTTCTCATGAATCAAGCTAGAAGGAATTGGGTCACTTTCATAAGCTTTTCTCTTCATTTGATCTATATACCAATCAGTACCTAGTAGGCTCGTATTGACAACTCTAACATCGGTTCGTATACCTTCGATCTCTTGAGCATACCATAGAGGAAATGTGTCATTATCTCCAATTGTAAACAGAATTGCATTTTCATCACATGATTGAAGATAATTAATAGCTGAGGAGTATGCAGTATACCTTCCACTTCTGTCATGATCATCCCAATTATTTACAGCTAAATTAACAGGGACAATAATTAAACAAAAGATAGTTGATAAAATAGTAGTTCCTTTTATTTTAAGTCTCTTTAAAATTGATGATATTTTATACGCCCCCAATCCGATTAAAATTGAAAAAACATAAAAGGATCCAACCAATGAATAATCTCTTTCTCTTGGTTCAAAAGGTCGAACATTAGTATATACCTGTATTGCTATTCCAGTAAAGACAAAAAAGACAAGTAATATCCAGAAATATTCTTTATTGATATTATAAAGAAAATAAAAACCGAGCAAGCCCAATAAAAGAGGGAGTAAATAGTAAGTGTTTCTTGCTTTGTTATTTAAAACATCACTGGGAAGATTTTTTTGAGAAAGGCCCAAATGCCATTCATCTATAAAATCTATTCCGCTAATCCAATTCCCATTTAAATTCATTTTTCCTTGAATATCATCCTGTCTTCCCGCAAAATTCCACATGAAATATCGTAGATACATATATCCAATTTGATAATCAAATAAATAATATAGATTATCCAAAAAAGAAGGTTTTTCAACGTCTAGATATTGCTGCCCATATTTCCTTAAAAAATTATGATAATCTTCATAGTCAATTTGACCGGAGTTTAATTCGTTCTTAAATTCTAATATAAAATCTTGAAGTTCAGATTCGTTAGAATAACTAGGTTTAATTTTAAAATCTAAGAACCCTGTATAATTTAAATAATTTACAGCATGTTCTGAGCTCCACATTCTTGGTAGTATTGATGCGTGATCAGAATTATAATTTTGAAGGGCATCTTTGTAGTCATTTACGATTACATACTTATTTTTTTCTAAATCTTTTTCATATTTAGGATTGTCGTCTTTGTAACGTTTATTTTTATCTTCATCCATTCCAGAATATTGATCTGAAAATAGTGGACCATAAAAAAGATGAGTTTTGGGATACTGTTCAAGATTGTAATAAGCCAATAATTCTCTTGCATTTGACGGATTATTTTCATTGACAACTACATTTGCATTAGCCCTTATCGGAAGAATTAACCATGAAGAAAAACCAATGAAAATAAATAGAAAACATAATACTATTGTATTAGCAGTGATTAATTTTTTTTTTTATTGTAAAATCTATTAGATAATAGAATGTAAATCCAAGAATAACAAATGCAGCAAGAGTTCCAGAATTAAACGGAAGACCAAAATTATTAACAAATAAAAGCTCAATAACACTAAAAAATTTCAACGTATTTGGGAGTATTAATTTAAAAACACCCATCAATATTACTAAGCCAATTATATTAGCAATAACAAACCCTGATTTTAAGGATAATCCATATTTAGCATTAATTTCCTTACTATTTTTAAAATAATATATGAGAAAAATAGCAGGGATAGTTAAGAGTCCCATAAAATGAACTCCAAATGAAAGCCCGATAACAAATGAAATCAGTAATAGCCATTTATCTCCTCTGGGTTTGTGCATATCACTTTCCCATCTTAAGCCCAAATAAAATAAAACAGCCATTATAAGAGTTGCCATTGCATATACTTCAGCTTCAACTGCGTTAAACCAAAAACTATCAGTGAAAGTAAAGCTTAAGCATCCAACTAATGCAGCACCAGAAATAGCAAAATTTTTTTTCAACTCAAATTCTTTTTTAGTTTTTACTATTTTTAAAAGAATCAGAATAATTGACCAATACATAAAAGCTATGGTTAAAGCACTTGCAAAACCACTCATTAAATTCATAACAAATCCAATATTTTCTTTGCCGAAAGCAAAAATTGAAAAGAAAGCTCCCAGCATTTGATATAAAGGGGCGCCAGGTGGATGACCAACCTGCAGTTTAGATGAGGTTGTGATATATTCCCCAGTATCCCAAAAACTAACGGTTGGCTCCGAGGTGAAAAAATAAACTATAAATGCAATCAAAAAACATAACCATCCTAGAATTAAATTAAGTTTTTTAAAATCGCTTATTTTCATATTTTTTTTTTCAAATTTATTAATAAAATTATCTACAACACACTAATTATTAAACATAATTAATGAAATTATATTGCTGGATTAAAATTTATTTTAAATTTGCATCCTCAATGGCCTATGGTGTAACTGGTAACACGTCTGGTTTTGGTCCAGAAGAGTCTAGGTTCGAGCCCTAGTAGGCCAACTAAGAG
>NZUH01000030.1 GCA_002697255.1 Flavobacteriaceae bacterium
TAGCTCAGCTGGATAGAGCATCTGCCTTCTAAGCAGACGGTCATAGGTTCGAATCCTATCGCGATCACATCAAACCTTACCTTAATTGGTAGGGTTTTTATATTATATGCATATTTTCTTAATTAGTATAATTAAAAAACAAATGTTGTAAATTTGGTTTATGAATAATCAAAGATATATATATGTAGTGTTAATTTTTGTTTTATTTAATGTGATACTATTCACTAATTGGTTCTTAGACCTATTACATTCTGATTGGATTGTCCTCGCGCTAGTCATTGAGGCCCTATTTTTTCTTTATTATTATTTTGTAGACGATTTGAATATGAGTTTTAAAAAGTTCAAGCATAACAAGTTGTTTTATATTTCATGGATTTTAACGATAGTCGCAACTATCTTTTTTATACTTCTTCTTTTAGTGCAGTATGGTGATGGTGAAGCAAGCCGAATTGGAAGATCTTCTAGAGATGGTTTTGTATTAAATAGTTTCTTTTTATTTTATTCAGCCCCATCAATTTCTTGGCTTATTTACTACTTATCCAACAGTAAATGGATGATCGATTTTATAAAGGTCCAAAAACTTAAAGTACATGAAAAAAATCAAGCTGTAAAAAAAGCTGTTAAAAAAAGTGAAGCGATTAAGGAAATAAAAGAAGCAAAGGAGCTACTAGATTTAGGAGTTATTAATCAAGCTGAATATGATGAACTTGCTAATAAATTAAAACCAATAATTTTAGAAACTAAACTATAGGCATATTACTTCTTTTTTAAAAGACTTATTATTGTTAATAGTAGTAACATTACTATTGTTTAAATCATTCTTTTTTTTATACGTCCAGGCATCATTTTATGATAATAAAATTTTTTTACCTTCATTGGTAACAGATTCAATCTGAGAGAACGAATACATTGAAATAAAAATAAAGATTATTGTATATATTATTTTCATATTTTTAAGAGGGAAATTATTTTTTATTACAGATAAAAATTATTAATTTTTGTGTTAATTATTATTAATAATAAATTTAAAATATGAGAATAATATTTTTCTTTTTTCTTTTTCATCAACTTTTGTTTTCACAAAAAATAAATACTTTCAATAATAGTCTTGAAAAAGTTGGTTTTTATAAAGACCTTTTTAATTTAGATTGCGCTGAAGATAAAGCAACAAATAACAGAGGAAATGGAAACCCTATTCTATACGGAACAAGAAATTTTAGAACGATTCTTCATGGAGTAGCATATAGGGGTGGGGGTAATAATTATTATCATAAATCAGACAAAAGAAATAATAAAAATCCTTTACCTGATGACGGGCTTATAAATTTAGCAAACCTGAATTTTGACGCTGCTGTTTATCTTTATAAAGTTAATTTTGACACAGCTCCTTTAGAAATGAATTCTGATGATGGACACAAATTAAAGTATTATCAGATTAGTGGAAATGAAAAAAGTGAAATGAGAACCTTACTAGAAATGACATATGAGTCGATAACTAATCCCAATAAAGGCCCATTATATTTACATTGTTGGAATGGATGGCATCAATCAGGTTATGTTTCAGCGATTCTTTTGAAACAATTTTGTGATCTAGGTGACGAAGAAGCTGTTTATTATTGGAAAAATAATACCGATACGTGGAACAATGGTTATGATAGAATTAAAACAGCGATTAGAGAGTTTAAGCCCTATTCAAACTTAAAAATTGAAGATGACATTAAGCAAAGCATATGTCCTTGTTTGGATGAAATGCCTGAGGAGGTTAGGTTGGAAAGTACTGAAAAAGAAAAATTAAAGAATACACTTTTAACAACAATTCCATTCGCAAATAATTCAGCTGACATCTCACCTGGATCATTAACAGCAATTGATGAATATATAATTATGCTAAAAGAAAATAAATTTTTTAATATTGAGATAGGTGGCCATACATCATCAATAGGAACTGAAATTTATAATCAGGGAATTTCTGATAAAAGGGCTAAAGTAGTATTTGATTATTTAATTAGCGAAGGGATTGAGATTGAAAGAATTACTTACAAAGGATATGGTGAAACCAAATTGTTAGATTCAGAAAATAATTCTATTGCACATGATAAAAACAGGCGAATTGAATTTAAAATAACTTCAATTAATCATGAAATTCAATTTAAAAAGAACCAATATGAAATACCTGAAACATCGATTAAGCAATTACTTTTCACAGTTGAATTGTTAAATGCTAATCCTGAGTATAAAATAATTATAGAAGGTCACACTGACAACTCAGGAGATATAATGTTTAATCAGAACCTTTCAGAATTAAGAGCTAAGTCAGTATATAATTTTATTATTAATAGAGGTGTAAATAAAAATAATGTTGGATATATTGGTTATGGTATTAATAAACCTAGATATTCCAATGAAACAGAAGAAGGTAGAAATAAAAATAGAAGAATAGAGATTAAACTCAACGAGGAATTATGAGATTTATAATAGTTTCGATATTAGTTTTTTTTAATCAAAACTTATTCTCCTTAAATGATTCAATAAGCATTTCCGATAAAAGCGGTTTTTATAAAGAATTTTATTTAAAAGCATCCTCAAAATATGGCGTTTTAGTATTCGAAACTGATGGGTCAGAGGCAACTATTAATAGTAAGCCTTTCAAAGATTCTCTTTTACTTAAATCATCTGCAATAATTAGATTTGGGGTAAAGTTTGATAATAGGATAATTCATAAAAAAACAAATTTTTATTTAATTGATTTTGAATCGACTTTTCCTATTCTTTCAATATCTACACCTCCAAAAAATCTTTATAATAGTCGTAGTGGTATTTATGTAAAAGGGCCAAATGCTTGGCAAGACAGTTCTGGGTATTGGATAAACGCCAATTATACTAAAAAATGGGAGAAAAAATCAAATATTAACTATATCACTTCTGACGGTGAAGAAGTAATAAATCAAAATGCTGGTTTAAGAATATTTGGAGGAATGTCTAGGCATAGAAAAGAAAAATCTTTAAGAATAATTGCTAGAAATGAATATGGTAAAAGTAGATTTAAATATTCATTTTTTAAAAACAGGTCAAATAATAAGTATAAACATTTAATCATCAGAAATTCCAGTTCAGATGCTTATCATACAAGGTTTAGAGATGTTCTATCTACACAGTTGTCAAAAAATTTAGATATAGATATACAAGAGTTCCAACCTGTAAATTTATTTGTTAATGGAGAATTTTGGGGTGTATATAATTTAAGGGAACGTATAGGTCAACACTATTTAAAATATAATTTTGGTGCAGAAATTGAAGAATCAAACTTGCTTCAGGGATTGTATACAGCAGATCATGGTTCTAACGAATCATATAAAAAGCTTTTATCATTCATTAAAAAAAATAATTTAAAAAATGAGAAAAATTTAGACTCCTTAAATTCTATGATGGATATAAGGAATTTTATTAATTATCAAGTTGCTCAAATATATCTTAGCAATAAAGACTACATGGGAAATATACGTTTTTGGCAACCTAAAAACGGGGGTAAGTTTAGATGGATAATGTATGATACCGACTTAGGTTTTGGTTATAGTAATAATGCAAATGTAAATTTCTTAAAGATGAGATTAAGTCCATATCAAACGACATGGCACAATAGACAGTGGTCAACCTTAATTTTACGAAAATTATTAAACAATATGGATTTGAAAAATGAATTTATTAATCAAATATGCTATTCACTTAGCACTGTATTTGAACCAAAGAATATAAATCGCTTGATTGATTCCTTAAGAACATTATATAAGCCTGAATTAATGCGACATTTTAGGTTAGTTAGAGGGGATTCACTGAATTGGGAAAAATCAATTAATAAAATTAGAGATTTCTCTAAAGTAAGGCCCGATGTTTTATTAAAAAACACTCAAAATCAATTTAATCTAGACGATAAATTTGTATTAAATATTTCTATTGATTCTGTGCATAACGGCAATGTTCTGATTAACGGAAATAATTATTTGAAAAATAAATTTAGTGGTGTTTTTTTTAAATCAATTCCTATTCCAATAGAGATAACACCAAACCCTTTATACAAAATTGTGTTAAAGCCGACATCAGGATTAAAATCATCACAACTTCTAAAAAGAGTAAATACTAATAACTATAAGTTTTGGTCAAATAAGGTTAATGATACAATTAATCACACCATCAGTGATACATTAAATTATTCAATAAAATTTGAATATATTGGAGATAGTCCATGGAAAGATAAAATTAAAATAAATGAAATAGGTGGTTTAGGGAAAACTACAAATAAACCTTGGGTTGAGTTGTTTTCTAATAAAACAGAAAAAAAAAAACTAAATGAATGGAAATTAATATCATCAAACGGTAAAATACATATTAATGATTCATTTTCTGAAGAATTATTGTTAATTGATTTTAAAGAGTTTAATCATAAATTTTTAAATAAAGAATTTATGTTTTTAGTAGATGAAAATAATAAATTAGTCGATAGTGTATATTGGAGTAATAATTTTTCAAAAGAACTTTTTTTTTAGAAAGACCAATTCCAGAAAGCAGTGAGTTTATTTTGAATAATGGTTTAGGATCTCCAAATTCATATAATCCTAATCATAAAGATCAAATTAGAAGACTACTATTTCAACAAAAAACATTGGTGATTTTAATCTTATTATCTGGTTTTTTAATTATATTTCATGATAAGTTACCTGCCGTTTAATGAAAAGTGTTGATAATCTTTTGAATATCTCCAATTTCCTCCCCATTTCCATTCAATCTCCTTGAAATATTTAATAATTTTTGAATTAGCTAGTATTGTTCCTTTTGCTCCACTTCTATACAAAGAACCTTTAGGATAAATATTATTATTACTTGTAATGTATGGATTATCAAATGGATTAATATCAATAGCTAATCCTCTTCCGTGTTCTGATAATTTACCACTTTGTGTTTTTCTATAATTAAAACAACTTGTATTATTAGCTAACATTGATTTGTTATCATCCCATTCAAATGCATTTACAGGAATTACTGAATAAATTGGAAATTTATCCTCAAGTAATTTATCGAATACTAATTTCAAACTATTAACTACAGAATAATGGCAAACAAGTTGACCTTTATGAATTTTATTATCATATCCATAATACAAAACATTGATTAATTTTTGATTTTTTTTTATAGAATCAGGAATTTTTTTGCCTAAAAAAACTTCCCTAATTGTATAATTAGAGTCTACAATTGTATCAGATATAATATTATTTTCAATTATTAAAGAATGATTATCTTTACAACAACTAATTGTTAATATTAAAACAATTATGTTTATTATTTTCATATTAATTTTTTGAATTAATAAATTGAATTAAATTTAATAATCTTTAAATAAAAATATAACTTTTGCAAACAAAAAAACAATATTTAAAATTAACAGTAATTATCCTTTCTGTGGTTACTTTTTTTTCAGCTCTATATATTATAAAATCATTAAAAGAACCTGTTCAGGTAACAAATACTCAATCTAATTCTAAAAATAATCAATTTACACAGCCTGAGTCTTTTAAATTTAATATATCAAATGAGGTTGAGATTTTTCCGCTAGGATGGTCTAAAACATCAAATTTTGCTTTTATTATTTTAAATCAGTCTTCTTTTAGGGGGTCATTCTATTCTATTGTAATTCAAAATACTAAATCTGATAAAATACTTGAAGATATTGATTTTGAAAATGTATATAATGAATACTATGAAAGTATTGAGGATTTGTGGAATAATAGATCAGTAAATATTATAAATCTCTTGAAAGAATATGGTATTACTCCTCAAAAAGAATTTTATAATTACATGGGTATTTCGCCTGATGCAAATACAAGTTACAGAATAAAATACAGAAAAAAAGTTAAAGATTATTACTGGGAAAATATAGATTATTCGAGTAAAGAAAATATGGGCTTTAGAATAAGCGTTTCAAATAATTTTGGTTCAAAAACTATTTCTAGAATAGATTTAGATTCTCCTTTTAAAAATATATATTTTTTAGGTTCAATTAAAAGTCCTTTTGAAGAGAGAATTGTTATTTTTTCTGGATATACTCCAATTGATTATCAAGGAGATCCGTATGACAATATATATGTTTCAGGGTGTAGTTTAAACAAAGGATTTAAATAAAATTCAGATAAATTAAAAGTGATGGTTTGGAGTAAAAAGGATAATAGATTAATATACACTAAAGTGAAAAGTTTAACATTAATAGAAGGTGACTTCGAAACTTATACTATAACAAAACTTTCTGACGGTGAAAATTATTTTGCTAATGGGTTTTTGCAAAAAACTTACTCTAATTAGCAAAATTAACTTCGAAAAATAAATATAATTCGTAATTAATAAATGCATATGAAAGTTTTTTATATTTGCGTAAATTTTAATCAAATAAATAAAGCTTTGCAATATATATATAAAAAATATAGTCTACTTTTCATATTCTTTTTTTTATTTTCACTGATTTCTAATAGTCAAACAAAAACTCCAGTTTTTACTCAACATGACTTAAAGGTTAAAAAAAAATGATAGCACTATTCATTTTGGAAAAGTTGTTTTATATGATGATTTAAGTGCCGAATGGATTGAATCTGAAAAATCTATTATTCTAGTAAAAAAAGATTCAATCAGAGAGCTTTTAAAATCAAAAATTCAAAATTCTGAGATATTTAACACAAATTGGAGTAATTCTCGTTTATTTCCCTATCCTGATCAAACATTTCATTTAATGGAAGATTCTATAAAAATTAACCTGTTAGAGGAGAGTAGTTTTTACATGTTNCCTAACGAACATTTGTTTTCCCCTTTCGGATGGAGAAGGAACAGGCAACATAAGGGGATGGATTTGGATTTAGATACAGGAGATACTCTAAGAGCCGCTTTTTCAGGTAAAGTTAGATTCTCAAAATATAACAATGGNGGNTATGGATATTTAGTTATTATACGACANTTTAGTGGTTTAGAGACATATTATGCACATTTAGACAAACTGCTTGTTCAACCAAATGATATTGTTTTAGCTGGCGATGTAATAGGTCTAGGAGGAGAAACAGGAAATGCTCTAGGGCCTCATTTACATTTTGAAATAAGATATAAAGATGTGGCTTTTAATCCTGCTAATATTATAGATTTTGATTCAAATAATGTAAAATANATTAATAATGGGGTAGACCCGATTTATTATTTGACAAAAGAAGATTTCAAATGGGTCTCTGCTGCAAGTAAGAAAAAATATTATAAACTTAAAAAAGGTGAATATCTAGGGATAGTTGCTCAAAAACATAACATCTCGATTAAAAAGATTTTAAAACTTAATCCGTCTATTAAAGAAACAGATATTTTACAAATTGGAAAAATAATTAGAGTTCGTTAATCTTTTTTAATCANTAATTGCTGATTTTGTTTTTTACTATCTCTCCAATGGTATCCNAGGGAAAATGGCAAATAACCCTTATTTAACGTTTGATCTAGGTAAAATGATCTTAAGTCTTCTTGAGTTATTATATCCATTGTGCTTTCAAAATCTTTAATTGGATCTATATAATTACCAAAAAGAGAAGTAACCCAGTTATCGGAATTAAAAAATCTAATCGGAATACCGGTGTCATCCTGAAATAAAGAATAACTATTATTAAGAACTATATTTCTAATGTTATCAAATGAATTATAGTGCATTAAATAGCTTGCGGATTTTACAAAAGTATTAACATTATTCAAATTATTAAGAAATAATTTTAATTGGGGATTTTTTTTATTTAAACCTTTGTTAGAAATATCAGCACTAAAGTATATCAATTTCTTTATTTCATTTTCTTCATTCAATAAATTAAATGATACCCCATCGTATTCGTCTAAAAGCCAACCTTGANTTTTATCAGTTTCGGGAATTATTATTCCGTTTTNATCAATTGTTATAAACTCTTGACTTATAATTTTATGATTTGTTCTTGAAATAAACCAATATAGAGAACCAATTAAACCATTCATTGTTGTTTCTGATAAGTCAACCTCCATTCTTTTTGTAATAAAATANCTTCTCATGTAAATATCTCTCATGAAATAATTCATNTCCTGAAGAAATTTTAAATTAAAATCTGANGATTTATTTNATAAATCAGGTAAGAATCCNATTTTTTCAATNGCTGTAAGTATATATGTTTCGGCATNTGGATATAGAAAATTGACATGTAAAAAATCAGGNCCNGAAAAGGGGTAGAACAGAGTGTTTGAACTNTTACTNTTACCAATATAATTAGATATATCCCATTTAGTCATCTCTAACAATCTATTATTATAAATTGTAGAAAAATTTATATCAGTTTCAGACTTTAATTTTAAAAAATCTTTATTATTACTATGTTTATTTTCATANTCTNNTGCTATTTGAGTTAGACCNATATAATTAGCTAAATTTGTTAGTAAAGTGTCATGGCTAATTATTAATGGCTCATCAATAGTAANTGNATCATTTTCCNCNATNTTNATTAAATCATCATTNTTCTGATCTATTTTCTTATCANTATTGTTNCAAGCAAAGAATACNAGGCTTAAAAACGTTGNAANCAATATTTTATTTNTTAAAATTTTATTCATTTATTTGTTTTTGAAATGAGTACAAAANTAGTTTATTTTCTATTATTAGCAATGTTAAGTACAATATTTGGTTATGTNCTACCTAACAGTGATTTAGATAGTTATGAAAATAATATTNTAAATATATCTATAACAGATTCAATTTATAAATCGCTTCAAAATTCNAAGAATATNTCTNATATTTCTAGATTTATTTTAAATAATCCTGATCATGATTCAATTAAAAAAATGATTAATATTAGAAGAGGATTATTTAATTCATTAGAAAATGTTGTTTTATCCGAAATTAATATAGATAGTATTTTAGAAGTTAATCCATGTTATATNCCNATATATAAAAATATTGATAGAACTGGCAGAAATGTATTTAAATTTTCNGATTTATATAGTGATTCACTNTCTNTAGATAATCCTTATAGAAATAGATTTCTCGTAGCTGACTTAAACACGGTAGATAAAAATCAAATATCAAGAGGAGTTAGAGAGATTTTCCCTAACATTTATAATGGATGGGAGTTTGAAAAGTTATTTAATTTTTTTAAAAAACATAAAATAAATAAAAATGACTTAAACTTATTTTCTGATGTTNAAATTGATTCTATTTTAAACACAAGCTCTGATTATAAATCCTTAATATTTGATTATCAGCTTTATAAAAATTATTTAGATAAAATTAAATTTTATGAAACAGAACCTATTAATAAATTCTTAAGTATAAATCGTGGTAAAAAGGTAGTTACAGGGCAAAATATATGTTTATGTGAAATTAACAATGATACAATTAATTTTGTTGGAAAATTTGTAACATCTGCTAGAGGTAAAACAAGAGTTGAAATTATTGATAGTATTGAAGATAATCCAATACAATGGCAATACTCTAAATCAATGCCAATTGGAAAGTATAAAAAATATTACGCCCCTTTGTATCATATAGCAAATAGACATTGGGATACGCAAAGAAAATATGAAATATTTGATTTTAAAAGAGATAGTATTATGGGAGGTGGATTATCTAAAGTTGTATATTTTGATGGCAAATCCCAACTTCCTAATTTTTTAACCATGGAGCCAGATAAAAATTATCCAAGAGCTGTAAGAAGAAATGGAATACATGAATCAAGTCTTTCAATAGTAAGTAAATGTATGTTGGGCTCTCCACAAAGTTTAGGTTGCCTAAGAATGTCTGATTATTCATCAAAATTTCTAAGATGGTGGACACCAAGAGGAGCAAAATTATTTGTGTATTATGATGAAGATAGATATCATGATGAAATTTCAGGAAATACAGTAAAAGAATTGCCGTTTAGAAATATTAGGGAAGGAAATGTTTTTAGAAGATGGGTTAATGTAAACCATAAGGATTATGCAAAAAAATTAGATTTAGATGTTGATGGTGCATGTGATAATTGCTATATTTATCAGGCTTGGGTTAAATTTAAAGATGAATTTTTATCTTCTGATTCTGGTAAAAAATTTATTAATAGAGTCGTAGTTTCTAATGACTTAAAGGAAAATCATTTATAATTGAAAAAAAAAAATAGGCTTACTTGGTTCAATTGCAATTGTAGTTGCCAATATGATTGGAGTTGGTATATTTACCAGTTTAGGTTTTCAATTATTAGATTTAACAGATTATAGAGTTATATTACTGATGTGGGGAATAGGAGGTTTTTTAGCCTTATCTGGAACATTTTGTTATTCTGAGCTTAGTGCTGCCTATCCAAGATCTGGTGGCGAATATCATTTCTTAAACATTTCACTTGGAAAATTAACAGGTTTTTTATCTGCTTGGACTTCAATGTTAGTTGGTTTTGCTGCTCCAATAGCAGCAGCAGCACACGCTTTTTCAAAGTATTATAACGCATCATTACAAACAGATATTAATCCTCTAATTATCGGGGTATTAGTAATAATCATAATTAGCATAATACAGTCAATTAATCTTTCTGTCGGAACTAAATTCCAGATATATTTTACAATAGGTAAAGTCATTTTGATTGTAATATTTATTTGTGCTGGGTTTTGGGTAATTAATACAAGTCAGTTTTTTATGGAAACTAATTATTTAGAAACGGGTGATTTTAAAACTCAACTTCTTAGCTCAGGCTTTTGGATTGGATCTATATATGTTTCATACGCATATTCCGGATGGAACGCCACATCATATATTATTGATGATATAGAAAAACCCGAAAAAAATGTAGTTCGATCAACGGTTTTTGGAACATTGCTAGTTACTGTTTTTTACTGCTTACTAACATTTATTTTTTTACGTTCTTCCCCATCAGCTGAAATGGTCGGAAAGGAAGAAATTGGATACATTGCTGCATCAAACTTGTTTGGCAACTATTTTGGAATTATAATAAGTGCTTTTATTGCATTTTTTTTAATTTCTGCAATCAGTGCAATGACAATAGTTGGTCCAAGGGTTTTAAAAAGAGTTGCAAATGACTATAATATTAAATTGTTAAATAATCCTAAGAATAACAATGGTACACCAAGATTAGCAATTCTTTTTCAAACTATTATTTCTGTGATCATATTATTGACAAGTAGTTTTGAATTTATAATTACAAGCATGGGATTTCTTTTAAGTATATTTACAACTTTAACCGCTCTCAGTGTTATTTTACTTCGTTACAAAGACCCTTCTGTAAAAAGACCTTGGAAAGTACCTTTATACCCAATAACTCCAATTTTATATTGTCTGTTTAATTTTTGGATTATATACTACATAATCATTAACAAGCCTGAAAGTGCTCTAACCGGTGGTTTGTTTTTGCTTTTTGGAGTAATTTTTTATTATTTAATCAGAATAGGTAAGAAAAAGTTATAGTTATATTATAAAACCTTTCTAGCAATTAATATTCCATTCACATCCAAACATGATCCAGGAAACGGTAAACCACCCCATGATTCAAAATTAAAAGCCATTACATAAGGAAAATAACCTTCTTTTGTTGATGACCAATAAAATAAAGTCTCATTGAAATTACCCATTCCGATAGAGTGAATATTATTATAAATAAGCTCCATTGATCCACTAGATGGAATATACCAATCGTTATAACCGTTGTATGATAAGTCGTCAACAATTTTAAATGCATAATTATCACTTCCAAATTCAGTACCGTTAGAACTATTGTCATTATTATTACCTTCAATTATTTGAAGTGTATTAATATCTCCTTCTCCTATAGAATGACTTGTGTCTAACTCAAATACATCACCCCAAGCAACATCACCAATATTTGAAAAATCTGTAGCAACAATCATTTCTCCTGTAGTTTCGTTTACATGAAAGATAAATCCACCTGCAAACTCTAAACCATTAAATAATGAAACATCATTATATTCTAAAATATCTAACACAGACACTCCGTTTGTTAAATTTTCACTTACTGAAAGTTCAGGATTATAATTTAAAGGATTAAATACTTTCTCGTTATCACAAGAATATATTGAAATTAAGGCTGTAATAAGTATTGTTAAGTTCTTCATATTATGATATTTAATTTAAATAATAAAAAAACAAAACTATTTAAAAATTAGTTAATAAAATCCGAAATAATTTTTCTGATATCAAAAAAACTTAAAAAAACTACTTTTAACGAGGTGTAAAACGGAATCGCTATGATTAATCCTAAAATCCCAAATAGTAAACCAGATGAAAGTATAACTATAAAGACTTCTAGTGGATGTGATTTAATAGAGGATGAAAAAATATAAGGTTGAAGGAAAAAATTATCTATTAATTGAATAAAAGAAAATCCTAGAAATAAATATATTGAGTTATAAATAAAGTCATTTACAATAAATGAATCTAAGTTTGAAGTAACTGAAAGAATAATCATTAAAATAATACTAATAATTGGTCCCAGATATGGAATAATATTGAGAATTGCACAGATAAATGCAATAGCAAACGAATTCTCTATTCCTAATACTAATAAAAGGATTAAATAGAATATAAAAAGAATTGTAATTTGCAGTAAAACTCCAGTAAAATATCTTGAAAGTAAGTTCTCAATTTTGCTTAATGAAAGATTTATTTTACCTCTTTCTTTGACAGGGAAAAGATTAAGTAAGCTTGAAAGTAATTTATTTCCATCTTTGAGAAGAAAAAATGTGATAAATAGTACTGATAAAATACCTATGCTTAAACTTCCAATCTGGGAAATTATTGAATTGAAAAGTTTAGTTACAAAGCTAAAATCCACCTCAGACATGATATTTAAATCTGATATAAATTCTAAAATACTTAATTGTTGACTTTCAAAATAATCAGTAACACTGACAACTATTGCTTCTAAATTATCTCTAAATTCTTTAGTATTTAACAAAGATAGACTATTACCTTGTTTGGTTAAAACAGGAACAAATAATCCAATCAATAAAGAAAAAAATGAAATTAAAACAGATATAGATATTAATGAAGAGAATGTTTTACCAACTTTTACTCTATTTAAAAATAATTTATTTACTGGACTTACAATCAATGTTAAAATTAAAGATATAAATAAATAAAGTATACCTAATCTTAATTCATATATTAAGTATATGATCAATATTAGTAATGATATTTTAATAAAAGACTTTACTAATTCTCTGGAATCCATAGATTAATTATTTATAAATGAAAAAATCATACAAGAAACTACTCCTGCAGTTTCAGTTCTTAGCCTATTTTCAGCAAGAGAAACTGGTGTAAAGTTAGTTTTTTTTGCTAAATCAATCTCTGATTTTGAAAAACCACCTTCAGGACCAATTAAAATATTAATATCTTGAGATTTCTTTATGCTGTTTTGAAATAATTTCAAATCATCATTTTTACAAGTTGCTAAAAAATTATTTTTTTCATAAGAACTCTCATTAATAAACTGATTAAAATTGATTGGGTTATTTAGTTTTGGTAAATAAAATCTAACTGATTGTTTTATGGCAGAAATCATTATTTTATTTGATCTTTCCATGTTTAATTTTTTTTTCTCTGAATATTGTGAAATAATCGGGGTTATTTCACAGACACCAATTTCAGTTGCTTTCTCTAAAAACCATTCAAATCTATCTGCTTTTTTTAACATTGAAATACCAATTCTTAATTTAGGCTTATTTGAATAAACTAGTTTGTAATTTATAACCTTTAATTCGGTTTGTTTTTTAAAGATGTTTATAATTTGACAATTATAAACATAACCTAAGCCATCTGTAATAGTTATTTTTTCACCCTCAGATTTTCTTAAAACCTTTATTAAATGTCTATTTTCATCATCGCTTAGAATAATTTTTGACTTAGATTCATTAATATTTACTGAATAGAATAAATTCATTACAGAGGGTATCTAGAAATACTTGGATCGCTTAACTCTCCAAAAATAGACTTTTTGTACTTATAATACGCATTAATTCCAATCATTGCTGCATTATCTGTTGAGTAACTAAGTTTAGGGACATATGTGTTGATCGAATTACTTTTTTTTAATTTTGAAAGTTCATTTCTTAAATAAGAATTGGCAGAAACCCCTCCACAAATTACAAATTCAGAAATTTTATGAATCTTACTTGCAGTAATTATTTTGTCAATTAATATTTGAACAATGGTGTCTTGTAAAGAAGCACAAATATCATTTATGTTCTTTGAGACAAATTCCTTTGAATTGTTATTTATAAAGTTTTTAAAATTAGTTTTTAATCCAGAAAAACTAAAATTTAGATTATCAACTCTAGGTTTGGTGAATATAAATTTTTTTGGATTTCCTTTTTTAGATATAGAATCAATTTTTGGCCCTGCGGGGTAATCTAATCCTAATATTTTCCCAGATTTATCAAAAGCTTCTCCTGCAGCATCATCAAGTGTTGAACCTAGTTCTTTAAAATCTAACGCACTTTTAACCAATACAAGTTGTGTGTGCCCGCCAGAGACAGTAAGGGCAATAAAAGGAAATTTAGGTTTAGTATTATTATCCTCAATAAAAATTGATAGAATGTGAGCATGCATATGATTAATTTCTATTAAAGGAATATCTAATGAAATTGAAATAGATTTAGCGAATGAAGTACCTACAAGTAATGAGCCTAAAAGTCCAGGACCTCTTGTATAAGCTACACAATGAAGTTGATTTAATTTAACTTTAGATTTCTTTAAAGACTCTTTAATAACAGGAATAATTAATCTATCATGTTCTCTTGAAGCTAATTCAGGCACAACACCACCAAAAATTTCATGAACTTTTTGACTTGAAACAATATTTGATAAAACTACTTTGTTTTTTAAAATTGCAACTGAAGTATCATCACAAGAAGTTTCAATTGCCAAAATATAAATATCATCTTCCATGGTTCAAATTTATGGCTAGTTTTCCAATAAAAAAAAGATTTAAAAAAATGCTTAGTAATAATATAATAGATTATTATATTTACTGATATGGAAAAAACCTTTAAAAAAATTGCATTATTAACATCCGGTGGGGATGCGCCTGGAATGAATGCTGCAATTAGGTCAGTAGTTCGTACTTGTGTTTTTCATAAAGTAATACCAATTGGGATTTATAAAGGATATGATGGTCTTATTAATGGAAATATGACTGAAATGAATGCTAGAAGTGTAAAAGGAATTATTAATAAAGGAGGCACAATTTTAAAGACTGCAAGATCAAAAGATTTTAGAAAAAAGGAATTTAGAAAAAAAGCATTTAACACTTTAAAATCAAATGATATTTACGGATTAATAGTAATTGGGGGTGATGGTACTTTTACGGGTGGATTAAAATTTAGCGAAGAAAATGATTTTCCTGTGATAGGTGTTCCCGCAACGATTGATAATGATATTTTTGGTACATCTCACACAATTGGATTTGATTCTGCTTGTAATACTGTGATGACTGCTATTGATAAAATCAGGGATACTGCTAGCTCGCATAATAGATTATTCTTTATAGAGGTTATGGGAAGAGATGTTGGTCATATTGCTCTTAATACTGGTGTCGCATCTGGTGCTGAGGAAATATTAATTCCTGAAGAAAATTTAGGTTTAGATAGGTTAGTTCAATCATTAAAAAGAAGTCAAAAAACTGGAAAATCTTCTAGTATAGTTGTTGTTGCAGAGGGAGATAATACAGGTCAGAATGTTTTTGAATTAAAAGAATTTGTTGAAAAACACTTGCCTGATTATGATGCTAGAGTTTCTGTTTTAGGCCATATGCAAAGAGGAGGATCCCCTACATGTTTTGATAGGGTTTTAGCTAGCAGGTTAGGAGTAAAAGCTGTTGAATCTATATTAGAGGGTAAAAGTAAAATTATGATTGGATTGCAAAATAATAATCTTGAATTAACACCCTTTAAAAAAGCAATTAAAGGAATTACAAAAATAAATACTGAACTTTTGAAAGTCAGTGATATAATGTCAATTTAAATTTATTTATATGAGTAAGATTAGAGTAGGAATTAACGGTTTTGGAAGAATTGGTAGAATAACATTTAGAGCTATACTTATTAGAAATGATGTTGAGGTTGTAGGAATAAATGATTTATTAGATGTTAAACATTTAGCGTATCTTCTTAAATATGATTCTGTTCATGGGAAATTAAATGATAATATTTCTACTGAAGAAGATTTTTTAATTGTAAATGGTAATAGAATAAAAGTTTCAGCTGAAAGAGATCCTTCAAAAATTAATTGGGCATCTTTAAATGTTGATGTAGTAGCAGAATGTACTGGAATATTTACTACAATGGAAAAAGCATCTCTTCATTTAGACGCTGGTGCTAAAAAAGTTGCTGTTTCTGCTCCTTCTAAAGATATACCTATGTTTGTTATGGGGGTAAATAGTGATCATATTACATCTCAACATAAAATTGTTTCAAATGCATCGTGTACAACTAATTGTCTTGCTCCAATTGCAAAAATTCTTAACGATAATTTCATCATTAAAGAGGGTCTGATGACTACAGTACATGCAGCAACTGCTACACAAATGACTGTGGATGGTCCAGCAAAAAATTATAGACTTGGAAGATCTGCATTAAATAATATAATTCCATCATCAACAGGTGCTGCTATTGCTGTTGGAAAAGTTATTCCGGAACTTAACGGAAAATTAACCGGTATGGCTTTTAGAATACCTACAGCCAATGTTTCGGTAATTGATTTAACTGTCGTTTTAGAAAAAAATACGTCTTACGATGAAATCAAAGAAAAATTTAAAATTGCAAGTAAAAATAGTTTAAAGGGAGTCTTATCCTACACTGAAGAAGCTGTTGTTTCACAGGATTATATCGGATCACCTTATACGAGTAATTTTGACGCAAATGCAGGAATTGAATTAAGCTCGAATTTTTTTAAAATAATTTCCTGGTATGATAATGAATACGGATATTCAACAAAACTTGTTGAACTTATTTGTAAGATTCATAGTCAAGATTAATCAGATAATAATCTAAGTAAGAAAATATGATATTAATAGTTGATAGTGGTTCCACTAAGACTGATTGGATTGCAATAAATAATAAGGGTGAAACTTTATTTAACACACAAACATTGGGTCTAAATCCTCAGGTTTTATCAGATAATATTTTAAAAGAAAGAATTGTAAATAATTTTGAGCTCTATAAGTTTAGAAAAGATGTTACTGAAATTTATTTTTATGGTGCTGGTTGTGGAACTGAACCCCCAAGAATTTTAATAAAAAATGTTTTTACAGATGTTTTCAGAAACTGTTCTAAATATTCTATAAAAGAAGATACTTATGCAGCAATTTATTCAACAGCTAAAATTAATTCCAAATCGATAGTTTGTATTTTAGGAACTGGTTCAAATTGTACATACTTTGATGGTAAAGAAATAGATCAAAGAGTAATCTCACTTGGTTATATTTTAATGGATGATGCTAGTGGAAATTACTTTGGAAGGCAAATGCTTAGAGATTATTATTTTAACAGAATCCCCTCTGATACTGCTAAAAAATTTAGTGATGAATTTGATTTAGATGCTGAAACAATTAAAGACAATCTATACAAACAACCGAATCCGAATACTTACTTAGCAACCTTTGCTAAATTTTTAATTAAAAATAAAAATTCAGAATATTGTCAATCTTTAATTAAAAGAGGATTTAACTTATTTATTGAAAGGCAAATACTTCAATTTAATGATGCTAAAAAAATTCCTATTCATTTTGTAGGATCTATCTCATTTTACCTAAAAAATGAATTAAAAAAATGTTTAAAAGAGTTTGACTTAAATGCAGGTAATATCATTAGAAAACCAATTGATGGATTATTAGATTTTCATAAAAAGCAGCTACAAAATAGCAATCATTGAGATTTCTACATTAACTCCGACAGGTAATTTACTAACCTCAACGGTTTCACGTGCAGGAGCACTATCATCACTTAAATAAGAGCCATAAACATCGTTAACAGATTTAAAATCATTCATGCTTGAAAGAAATATTGTTGTCTTGACGACGTTCTCAAAAGATAATGACGCCTCATTTAAGATAGCTTTTAAATTTTCCATAACCTGTTTGGTTTCATCTACAATATTATTGGTTATTAAGTCACCTGTATTTGAATCTAAAGCAATTTGACCAGAAATAAATAAATAGTTTCCAGCAAGTACAGCTTGATTATATGGGCCAATAGGTTTTGGCGCTTTATTAGTTTTAATAATTTTTTTCATAATATAAATTTATAAAATTTTATCTCTTTGTCTTCTTTTATCATATTTTATATCGCTTAACATACCACTTTTAATTCCAATAAAGAAATTCCATGATTTATTAGCGCTAAAAGGAATCCAGCTAAAGTTCATTCTCCAACTTAGTAAATCTCTTTCGAATCTAAATTGAGTATATGTTATCCCTTGATTTTTAAAATCATATCCTGATGAAATACCAGCACTCCATTTTGGAGATAATTCAACATCCCCAGAAAACATCAAAGAATGGGAAGATATTTCATTTTGACCAATCGAGTTATTATAATTAACAGCATATGCTAAGCGTAAAGACCATGGGATTTTATAGGTATATAAATCATTGGATATTTTTTTATTTTCATTTTGTTCATCATTATCGTTTGAAGAGTTGTCAAATGCGACACCAAATAAATCATCGTCTCTTCCGCCGTTTCTTAGGGATTCATTACTTGAACTGTTATTTTTTGATGTATTATCTAATTCACTACTACTAAAAGCGTAATTTAGAGTCATATTAGCACTAGTTAGTCTAAATAATCCACCCCCGTTTAATATCTGAAACTGATTAATCCTAATATTATTTTCGTCTAAAGCATAAGGATCAAAGGTAGCTCCAAAATTTACATTCATTTTATTTTTTAATAACTGAGTACCACCGGTCATTCTTATAGGTGAAAGTTTTAAAGAATCTGCAGCTATATTATATGAGGTTGAAAAATTTAAATTATTTAGTAAAGTAATTTTTTTCAATTCTTTTTCTTCACTTTCATTATCCACTACCTTAGCTTCAATATTATTGTTAATCGATAATGAAACAGAGCTAGAAAAATTCTTATTTGGCAAACCAAAAATTGATCCTTCAAATCTAGAGTATTCAATATCTGATGTTGTAACACCATCAGCACTAACCACCTCATAAGTATCATAATACTGTTTAAATGATGGAGAAATACCAAAACTTAATGAAGGTCTCATTACATGCCTAATAGTCCTAATTTTACTATTCTCTGAAAAGTCATACATTCCGTAAATTGTGGTACCCAAGCTGGTGGAAAAATTATAAGATCTAAATGAATCAAAACCCGAACTTTCGGTAACTAAAACTTCATCCAAATCTTGATTATATTCTTTACTCAATGTCTTAAAAACCCAGGTTTCTTGAAAACTTGAACCAATCGATAAGCTTAAGTATTTTAATAGCTTAAAATTTGTACTTAAAGGAATTGAGTGCTGAAATCCAGATTTCGCAGATTCAAACATCTCTTTTTTAAAAAAAAGGGAATCTGTTGTTAGAATTCTATTTTCTCCTCTAACATTGTATTGTAAATTTATGTTCTGAATAATACCTTTTTTTGTGCCAGATTTTGGTGCAAATGGATAGATCCTTGAAACGCTACCTTGAAATGTAGGTAAAGACATATTTATCGTTTGAGTATTTGTGTTTTGTGAATGAGTAGCAGTCAAACTCATATTTACTTGGGGTTCACCATTAAAAGTTTTAGAGTATGAAACTGAAGATGAAAGGGTGTTATTAAGGTAATTAGCAGAATTCATCTGATTAATAGTTTGTTGGTAATACTTGCTGCTTCCTAAATTAACAGAAGCAGAAAATCTTGAGCTGGGATTTGATTTTGAATCCTGACTATGAGACCATCTTAAATTATAAATTGAACTTTTTGAATAATCAGGAAAACCTCTTTCACTTTGTATAAGATTCTCATATCTAAAACTCAAATTACCTCTAAATCTATATCTAAAGATATAAGTATTTTCAAGCCTAAATCCATAACTTCCATTTGTATAATAATCACCTAAAAGTGTTAAGTCTAAATTGTCACTTATAGGTAAATAATATCCACCATTTTGAATAAAATATCCTCTTGAATTTTGTTCTCCAAATGAAGGGAAAATTATTCCAGAGCTTCTTTTATTTGAAATTGGGAAATATGCAAATGGAAGACCAATAGGAGTGGGTACATCAGCAATATACATATTAGTTGGGCCTGTTATAATTTTTTTACCAGGTATTACTTTCGCTTTTCTTAACAAAAAATAATATTCAGGATTATCAATATCAGCTGATGTTGTAAATTTTGCTCTATTCATGTAATAAACAGAGTCATTTTCTTTTTTAGTAATATCTGAGATTATCTGCAAACCAGATTCTTCCGTTCTAGAATTAAAAATTATTGCCTTTTTAGTATCAAAATTGAATTTCAGTGAATCAGGTCTTATTTCATCATTTCCTTGAGTAAAAACAGGGAGTTGGGAATATTGCCCAAGCGAGTCTAAAATTCTTCCTGCATAAATTTCATTTTTATTATAATCTATCACAATGATTCCAGATGTGATTTGCATATCCTGGTAATTAATTTTTGCATTGTTATATAGTCTAATAAATTTTTCTTTAGGACTAATAAATACAGTATCTGTTGCTTCATATGAAATTTTAGCAAGAAGAGAGTTGTTGTTTTTTACAATTGTATCATTTTTTACAATTGTATCATTATCAAAAGTTGTAGAAAATAAATATTCTGTGTTTATAAAATATGTATAACTTAAAAATAATATTAATTTGAAAAAGTCTGTTTTCAACCTATTGAATGTATATTAGTAATAGCAATAACAAATGTAAATTTACACATATTTAAAGCTATTATAAAAAATAATGACTAAAGATGGTCTAAATCATATTTTTTTTAACCTTAGTTTAACAACAAAGGTTTATTTCCTAATCACAGTATTTTTTTTATTACCCTCACTCAACAAAATTAATTCTCAAAATAAATTTAAAATTGTAATTGATGCTGGACATGGTGGTAAAGACCCTGGAAGACCAAATAGTTATGGCGTAAAAGAAAAGGATATTGCTCTTAAAATATCATTAATTCTTGGTAAAAAATTAAAAGATAATGGTAATGATGTTATTTTCACAAGAGATAAAGATGTTTTTTTAACTTTAAGAGAAAGAGCAAAAATAGCTAATCAATCTGACGCTGATCTTTTTATTTCCATTCACTGTAACGCTTGGCATAAAGAGAGTGTATATGGTACAGAAACCTTTGTCTATGGTTTACATGTTAATGATGCGAATTTCCAAATAGCTTTAAAAGAAAACGAGGTTATTTTTTTGGAAGATGATTATGAGAAAAACTATAAGGGATTTGATCCAAATTCACCAGAATCTTTGATCGGTTTAACATTGATGCAAGAAGAGTACTTAGATCAGAGTATATTACTTGCNAGTTTTATTCAGGATAATTTNACTAAAAATCTTAAAAGAAAAAATAGAGGNGTTAAACAGTCTGGCTTTTGGGTGCTNCACAATACNTACATGCCNAGTGTNTTANTTGAAACAGGATTCATNACAAATATTAAAGAAGGTANATATTTAAACTCAACTAAAGGTCANAATGAATTAGCAAATTCAATNTACAACGCCATATTAGAATATAAAAAAGTTACAAATTATNAAATCCAAGATTATAAAATTGATGAAATTATATACAAAATTCAGATAGCAGCTGGACTAANATCCATTGATCNTGAACCATATAATTTTAACGGATTAAAAAATATTTCTAGAATAAAATATGGAAAACTATATAANTATTTTTATTCAAATTCAGCTGATATAGATAAAATTAAAAAAGATTTANNTTATGTCAAATCCAANGGATTNAANAGTGCTTTTATCGTTAAGTTTAAAAACCAAGAATTAATAACAAACGATTAAATTAATTTTTTATTTTTAATAAATAATTATGATGANATTTAAGAAAGAAATTAAAGTTGGTTTTTTAGCAATAGTTGGTNTAATCATGAGTGTTTTTTCTTATAATTATTTAAAAGGAATTAATTTATTTGAAAAAAACAGNAATTTCAAGATTATATACACAAAAGTTGATGGTTTGTCAGTTTCAAACCCCGTAACCCTGAATGGATTAAAAATTGGAAATGTTAAAAAAATTAAATTCAANCCTTTAAACTCTAAAGAATTAATTGTTGATGTAGTTNTCGAAAATGATATTAAATTTCCTAAAACTAGCATTGCTGAATTATATGAAACAGGTTTAATTGGGGGTAAGGCTATAGCCATTATTCCTGATTATATGAATGATTCTACGATTGCATCTGATGGAGACTTCTTAAAGGGTGTTAATAAACCAGGATTAACAGAATTAGTGAATCAAATATTACCACAAGTTCAATTACAACTAGAGGGAGTAATGAAAAATGCTGAAATTGTATTTAAAAACATTAATAATTTATTTGATGAGGAAACAAAAGAAGAATTAAAATATAGCATTCAGAATTTTTCATTATTGACGAGTAATCTTAATAATACGTCAAAAAATATTTCTGATTTAATTAATAAGAACTCTAATAATCTTTCATCAGCAATTCTTGATTTTAAAAATGCAAGTAAAAATATTAGATCAATATCTGACTCTATTTCTGGCAAGGAGATAACTNATATTACTAACAATTTAAATGANTTNTTAAATAATTTAAANATTATTTCCAATAATTTAAANAATTCGAAAGGAAGTATTGGTAAATTAATTAATGATGATTCTATTTANAGTAATCTTGAAAAAGCTTCAAATGAGCTAAATATTTTAATTGAAGATATAAAGATAAACCCTGGTAGATATATTAAATTTTCTGTTTTTGGAAGAAAGAATAAAGAATTCAAAAAAAATAATTAATTGGAATTACTGCCTAACATATTATTTTCCTTAATACTCATCTCCTCACTATATATTTTTTTCAGGAATCTGAAAAGACTTAGAAGAAATATAAATTTAGGTAAGGGCTATACAGAACCTATCTCTGACAAAACTCAAAGGTGGAAAAATATGGCTAGAATCGCTTTAGGTCAATCAAAAATGGTAAGCAGGCCTATTGCTGGGGCACTTCATGTAGTTGTTTATTTAGGTTTTATAATTATTAATATTGAACTTATTGAAATAGTAATAGATGGAATTTTTGGAACACATAGAATATTTTCATCACTTGGTGTTTTATATGGAATTCTCATAGGATTATTTGAAATATTTGCTGTTCTTGTTTTGATTGCTGTTTTAATTTTTTGGACTAGGAGAAACATCGTTAGGATAAAAAGATTTTATGAAACNAAAATGATGGGGTGGCCAAAAATTGATGCAGATCTNATTTTNTATTTTGAAATATTATTNATGACTTGTTTTCTTATGATGAATGCTACTGACATTGAATTTCAAAGTATGAATAACGGAAATATTATAAGTGGACTTATATTTCCTTTATTCGAAAGTTATTCTTCTGAAACACTACATTTTTTAGAAAGATCATTTTGGTGGGTTCACATTATTGGTATTTTAATTTTTCTAAACTATCTATATTATTCTAAACATCTACATATTATCCTAGCCTTTCCAAATACGTTTTACGGATCTATATCAAACTCTGGTAAACTAAATAATATGCAAGCTGTAACCAACGAAGTAAATATAATGTTGGGTAAACAAGTCGATTCTAATAATAATTTAACTGAAATGAGATTTGGNGCAGCAGATGTTANAGATTTATCGTGGTTACAATTATTAAATGCTTATTCNTGTACCGAGTGTGGTAGGTGTACTAGTGTTTGTCCTGCAAATATTACTGGAAAAAAATTATCCCCTAGAAAAATAATGATGGATACCCGAGATAGGGTTGAGGAAGTAGGTAAAAATATANATAAAAATGGTTTGTTTATTGATGATAATAAAAAACTTATAAATGACTATATATCTAAAGAAGAATTATGGGCCTGCACATCATGTAATGCATGTGTTGAAGAATGCCCAATCAGCATTAATCCTTTGTCTATAATCATGGATATGAGAAGGAGTTTAGTTATGGAGGAATCATCAGCTCCAAACGAGATAAATAATATGATGAATAATATTGAGAATAACGGAGCTCCATGGCCCTATAATCAACAAGATAGATTAAATTGGAATGAATAAACATTATGGATAGAGAAGAAATAGATAAAATTTTACACGAAAAAGTTGAGTATGGACAAAAAATTAGTCCTGTGCTACCGATAGGCGTTAAAAATTATTTAATTGATATTGACGGAACAATCACAGAAGATGTTCCAAATGAAGAACCTGAAAGAATGGCTACTTGCTTACCGTTTGATGATGCACTTGAAACTTGTAATAGATGGTATAATGAAGGCCATATGATATGTTTTTTTACTTCTAGAGTTGAGGAACACAGAAAAGTCACTGAAAATTGGCTTAAAAAGTATGGTTTTAAATATCATTCTCTTTTAATGGGTAAACCTAGAGGCGGAAACTACCATTGGATTGATAATCATATGGTAAAAGCTACGAGGTATAGAGGAACGTTTAGTGATTTAATAAGAAAAGAAGTTACAATAGAAGTGTTTAAAGATGAATAGTTTAAAAATTAAAACTATCGAAGATTATCTTAGTGAAGGTAAATCACCAGAAATATTATTTTGGGTAGGCTGTGCTGGAAGTTTTGATGATAGGGCAAAAAAAATTACTAAAGCCTTTGTTAAAATATTGAATTCTGCTAACATAAGTTTTGCTGTCTTAGGCAAAGATGAATCATGTACGGGTGATCCAGCTAAAAGAGCTGGGAATGAATTTTTATTTCAGATGCAAGCAATAAGTAATATCGAATTATTAAATTCTTTTAATATTGAAACTATCGTTACTACATGTCCCCATTGTTTCAATACATTAAAAAATGAATACCCTGAACTTGGTGGTAATTATAAAGTTTATCATCATACACAATTTATAAATAAATTACTTGAAAATAATAGGTTTTCAATTGAAGGAGGAGAGTATAAAGGAAAAAAAATAACTTACCATGACCCTTGTTTTCTTGGTAGGGCTAATAATGAATATAACGCCCCCAGAAATCTTATAAAAAAATTAGATGCTGAATTGTCAGAACTTAAAAGATGTAAGTCCAAAGCATTATGCTGTGGAGCTGGAGGCGCACAAATGTTTAAAGAACCTGAAAAGGGAAGGAAAGAAATAAACATTGAAAGATCAGATGAAATAAAAGATAATTCAGCAAAAATTGTTGCTACTGGATGTCCGTTTTGCAATACTATGTTAACTGACGGAACAAAATCATTTAACCCCGAAGATAAGGTTGAGGTATTAGATATTGCAGAACTTATTGTAAAAGCTAAAGATTTATAACATTTATTATGTTTGTGGAATTTTCAAAACTTAACGGATTATCTAGGGTGTGGATATTTCAATCTACAAAAGTAATTGATGATATAACCATTAATCTATTAAAAGAAGATTTGTGTATTTTTTTAGAAAATTGGAAATCACATCAAAATGTATTTGAATCGTCTTTTGTAATTAAGTACAATACATTTATAGTTGTAGCAGCTGATGAATCTACCTTAGTCTCTGGTTGCTCAATTGACTCATTAGTTAATTTTATAAAAATACTTGAAAAAAAATATTCTCTGTTTTTGTTAGATAAATTAAATATTAAATACAAGATTGGACAAGAAATTAAAACTGTTGGTTTGAAACAATTTAAAGATATATGTGAGAATTTAAATCTAAGTGAAAAATTAACAGTATTTAATAACTTAGTCAAAAACATTAGTGATTTTAAAACAAATTGGGAAACTGATGTGAGAAAAAGCTGGCATAAAAAATATTTAACGAATGAATAAATACATTATTTTAAGTTTATTTGTTTCTTACAGCGTTTGCTTAAGTTCACAAAATNTAGACCCNCTTCTTTCTGTTAATATAAAAGATCAAAAAAAATGGGTTGACAGCGTTTATAATAATATGAGTNTAGACGAAAAGATTGGTCAATTATTCTTTGTACAGGCTAGTAGNAAATTAGAAAANAACTCTGAAAAAATTTTACAANCAATCGACAAAAATAAGATAGGTGGTATTATATTTTCATCTGGTCATATTAAAAATCAAGTAATNTTAACAAATAAGTTTCAAGAAGAATCAAAAACTCCACTCTTAATTAGNATGGANGCAGAATGGGGNATTGGTATGAGATTAGATTCAATAAAAAATTTCCCTTGGAATATGAGTCTTGGAGCAATTTCAAATAATAATTTAATTGAAGAAGTTGGTAAAGAAATTGGATATCAATGTAAAAGAATAGGAGTTCATTTAAATTACGCGCCTGTTGTAGACATAAACACAAACCCTAAAAATCCAATTATTGGTAATAGGTCTTTTGGAGAAGATGAGTTACATGTTGCAAAGAAATCATTTTATTTTCTTAGCGGTATAAATAAAAATAATGTATTAGCTACAGCCAAGCACTTTCCTGGTCACGGGGACACATCAAAGGACTCTCATAAAACACTGCCCACAATTTCATTTAATAAAGAGAGATTATACAATGTTGAGCTTTTTCCTTTTAAAGAACTTATTGAAAATGGATTACCATCTGTGATGGTAGCTCATTTAGATGTACCTGCTCTTGTAAAAGAAAAATTTCTTCCCTCATCTTTGTCTAAAAAAATTATTGATACAATATTAAAAAAGCAACTAAATTTTAAAGGTTTGATAATAACAGATGCTTTAGACATGAAAGGGGTTTCATCATTTGATAGAATAAACATTGATTTAAAAGCTTTCTTAGCTGGTAACGATATACTTTTAATGTCTATGGATGTGAAACAAGGTATTAAATCAATTAAAGATGCTTTTGTTAATGGAATAATTTCAGAAAAGAGATTATCTGAGTCCGTAAAAAAAATATTAAAAGCTAAATATAAAGTTGGATTAAATAATTATACACCTATTGAAATAAATAATTTAATTTCTGATCTTAACAATGAAAACTTCTCTAATCTAAGCAATAAATTAGCCGAAAATATTTCAACGTTAATAAAGAATGATAATAATGTATTGCCAATTGATTTAGATCAAAAAAACATATTAAATATACAGTTTGGAAATGATGAAGGTAAAGAGTTTTCCTACTTTCTTAATAAATATAAAAAAGTTAAATCAATACGTGCTGATCAAATAAATAATAAAAATACCCTAAATAAACTTATAAACGAAAATGATTTATTTATAGTAAGTATCCATATGAAATCAAATACTCCTTGGGATAATATAGGTAAGAATTTGAATTATAATCAAATAGAAATATTTAATAGTTTAAATTTTGTAAAAAATAAGATTCTTGTTTCATTTACAAATCCTTATATGTTAAGTGAACTTGATTTAGAGGATTTTGAATCAATTTTAATAGGTTTTCAAAATGATGATGTTTTTCAACAAACTGTAGCTCAACAATTATTTGGAGCCAAAAGTATTTCTGGTAAATTACCGGTAACAGTTAACGATAAATATGAGTTTGGCCAAGGATTGCAAATAAAATCAAAAAATATATTATCATATGCTTCACCTGAATCGGTAGGAATCAATAGTAGTAAATTGAATAAAATTGATTCTATTATTAAATATACAATTAATTCTAAAATGGCACCTGGAGTGCAAGTTTTAGTAGCAAAAGATGGTAAAATAATTTATGAAAAATCTTTTGGTAAATTCAGGTATCAAGGAAATTATAAAGTAACAAATAATACGTTTTATGATTTAGCATCACTTACAAAAATATTAGTTACAACTCCTCTTATAATGAAACTAGTAGATAAAAATATAATTAAATTAGATACTAAAATAGGTGATGTTTTAACTAGATATAAAAGTTCTAATAAATCAAAATTATCGATAAAAGAATTATTATCAGCACATGCATCATTAAAAGCTTGGATCCCTTTTTATAAATCAACTCTTAACGAAAATAACAAGCCAGATAAAAAATATTATTCTAATTATAAAGATTCTTTAAATAGAATTAAAGTTTTTCCAAATCTATATTTAAATATCACCTATTTAGACTCTATTAGAAATAGAATAAGAGACAGTGAACTTGAGAAAGTTAAATATAAATACAGTGATTTAGCATATATTATATCACAAGAATTAATTGAAAATTATTATAGTGACAACCTAGATAATATTATAAAAAATGAAATTTTTTATAAATTAGGTATTAATCTAACTTATAATCCATATAAGTTTATGTCAACAACAAATATTGCACCAACTGAAATAGATAAATATTATAGATATTCTGAAATACAAGGATATGTTCATGATATGACAGCTGCAATGTTTGGAGGGGTTTCTGGTCATGCAGGTTTATTTGGGAATTCCATAAATGTTGCTAAATTAATGCAAATGTATTTGCAAGATGGTAATTATGGTGGCAATCAAATTATAAAAAAGGGTACAATGAATCTATTTAATCAATGTTATTTCTGTGAAGAAGGTAATAGGAGAGGAGTTGGATTTGATAAGCCCAAGATAAATAATAATAGTTTATCAAGGGATAGTTTTGGTCATTCAGGCTGGACAGGAACATACACTTGGGCAGACCCAGAAACCCAGATTATCTATGTTTTTTTATCAAATAGATCTTACCCAGACGGAGAGGTTGCATTAAGATCAAAGTTGGTAAAAGAAAACATAAGAAGTAAAATTCAAGAAATTATATATGAATCAATAATTGTGAAATAAATATGGTAATAGGAATTGTATGTTATCCTACCTTTGGAGGTAGTGGTGTATTAGCGACTGAGCTAGGAATTGAGTTGTCAAAAAAAGGTTATGAAATTCATTTTATTACATATAATCAACCTGTTAAACTTGAGTTGCTTAGTAATAAAGTTCATTTTCATGAAGTTGAAGTTCCAAATTATCCATTATTTCATTACCCTCCTTACGAATTAGCCTTATCATCCAGACTTGTAGGCATAGTAAAAAAATATAAAATTGATATATTACATGTTCATTACGCTATACCTCACGCATACGCGGCATTAATGGCAAAACAAATGCTTAATGCACAAAATATAAACATACCTGTTGTAACAACTCTACACGGAACAGATATTACATTAGTAGGGAGTCANCCATCTTATAAAACAGCTGTCGAATTCAGCATTAATAACTCTGATTATGTAACTTCTGTTTCTAAAAGCCTTAAAAATGACACATTATCATTATTTAGTATAAAACAAAAAATTGAAGTAATCCCAAATTTTGTAAATCTTGATAAATATTCTAGAAAATCATCTAAAAATAATTTATCTAATAAAAACCATAAAATCATTACTCATGTAAGTAATTTTAGAAAAGTGAAAAGAATTATGGACATTATTGAAATATTTAACGGAATACAACAGCAAATNCCTGCAAAATTATTTATGATTGGTGATGGNCCAGAAAAAAATAAGGCTGAGAAAAAAGCTAATGAATTNGGTATAAAAGATAAAATAACATTTTTTGGAAAAAGTAATGAAACAAATAAAATATTATCATTTAGTGATTTATTTATCTTACCATCTGAAATTGAAAGCTTTGGATTATCAGCTTTAGAGGCGATGGCGGCAAATGTTCCTGTTATTTCAACTAATGCAGGAGGGATTCCTGAATTAAATACTGATAATTTTTCTGGGATTTTAAGTAATNTTGGAGATGTTGATAAAATGATTAAAGATTCAATAATGATTTTATCAGATGAAAAAATTCTTAATAATTTCAAAACTAATGCTAGAAAAAGAGCTGAAGATTTTGATATACATAAGATTGTGCCTTTATATGAGAAAATTTATAATAAGTTAATTTAATAATGAAAAGAAAAGATTTTATAAAATTAAGTTCTGCATCTGCCTTTTTTATGGGTTTAAAATCAAATATTTTAAATGCTTCAGTAATTAAAGATGATTATGATTATTNAAAGAATAATTCAAAATATATGGGGGATTTTGCAGCTCCAAAGCTAAAAGTTGTAAAAGTTGCGTTTATTGGNGTTGGAGCTAGGGGTAGTGGTCATGCAAGACAAATTGCATCAATAGAAGGTACTGAGGTAGTAGCAATTAGTGATTTATATGAAGATTTAGCTAAAAAATCCGTTGATGTATGTAGAGAAATTGGTAATGGTAAAAGACATGGTGAAATTGCTGTCTATTATGGGAAAGAGGACCATTGGAAATTAATGCTTGATGAAGTGAAACCTGATGTAGTATTTATTTCTACCAACTGGAATAATCATGCACCAATGGCAATTGAATCTATGAAAAGTGGAGCTCATGCTTTTGTTGAAGTTCCNATAGCTACAACCATTGATGATATGTGGAAGATTATAAACACTTCAGAAAAGACAAGGAAACATTGTATGATGATGGAGAATGTAAATTACGGAAGAGATGAAATGATGTATTTAAATATGTGTAGAAAGGGAGTGATAGGAGATTTCTTACACGCAGAAGCAGCATATATACATGAGTTAAGATTTCAGATGGAAGANCAAGAAAGAGGCACTGGATCTTGGAGAACTCACCAATATGCAAAGGGGAGAGGTAATTTATATCCTACTCATGGTTTAGGTCCAGTGGCTCAATANATGAATCTAGCTAGAAGTGAAGATAACTTTAACTCGTTAATTTCTTATTCAACCCCAGCTTTAGGTAGAAAATTATATGCGAATAAAAACTATCCAGCTAATCATAAATGGAACAATCTTGACTATAAAAATGGAGATTTAAATACTTCGATAATAAAAACAAATTTAGGAAGAACGATATTGGTTCAATGGGATGAAACTAGTCCAAGACCGTATTCTAGACATAATTTAATTCAAGGTACTAAAGGCATACTTGCTGGATTTCCTACTCGTGTTGCTCTTGAGGGTGGAGTAGAAGGAGTTACTAAAAATCATCATTCTTGGGCTCAAGGGGAAGATTTAAAAGTATTATACGAAAAATATGATCACCCTCTTTATAAAAGNTTAGACTCTTTAGTAGAAGAAATGGGTGGNCGTAATCACGTTGGACATGGTGGGATGGATCTTATAATGAGATATAGAATAATTGAATGTTTAAGAAATGGGGAACCATTAGATCAAAATGTTTATGAAGGATGTTTTTGGAGTGCAGTAACTCCATTAAGTGCAAATTCGATTAAAAATGGGGGAGAACCTCAAAAATTTCCTGATTTTACAAGAGGAAATTGGAAATCCACTAATCCTTTATCTATAATTACGTANATAAGGAACAAGTATAAAATATCCCTATAATTTTTAGTTGTATTANNTTTTTNATATCNTATGATGNTGGTTTAGTTACATTGATCAGNAACCCATTTTACTGCNTCATCATACCCCAATTTGNCNGCTTCTTTCCAATCAGCACAAGCCCCATTTAAATCTCCTAATTCTTCTTTTGNAACACCTCTAAAGGCATAAGCATANTCATAANTAGGATCAATCTCTATNGCTTTAGTATAGTCTGCTATAGCTNCGTANTAGTCTTTNTNTNAATANNNNTTCNACATCACCTCTNCNGNNATAAGCATAATCATAATCNGGNTNAATCTCTATGGCTTTAGTAAAGTCTGCNATAGCTCCGTTATNGTNNTCTAAATAGNNTTTNGNAACACCTCTAAAGACATAAGAATATGCATCATTAGGATCAATCTCTATGGCTTTAGTATAGTCTGCTATAGCTCCGTAGTAGTCTTCTAATTGTCTTTTTGTATCAGCTCTATTGACATAAGCATAATCATAATCAGGATCAATCTCTATGGCTTTAGTAAAGTCTGCTATAGCTCCGTAGTAGTCCTCTAAATAGTCTTTCGAAACACCTCTTCTGTTATAAGCATAAGAATAACTGGGACTAATCTCTATGGCTTTAGTAAAGTCTGCTATAGCTCCGTTATGGTTTTCTAAATAGAATTTTGTATTACCTCTAGAGGCATAAGCATAAGAATAACTGGGACTAATCTCTATGGCTTTAGTATAGTCTGCTATAGCTCCGTAGTAATCCTTTAAATCTTCTTTTGAATCACCTCTAAGGGTATAAGCACGAGCATAATTAGGATCAATCTCTATGGCTTTAGTAAAGTCCGCTATAGCTCCGTAGTAGTCCTCATTTGTAATCTTTTCAATTCCATTATCAAAATATTCTTTTGCAGTTTGCCCAAAAGAATTAAAAGAAATAAGTAAGGCTAGTGTAAATAATATGTTTTTCATAAAGGAGTTGTTTAATTAAAAATTTTATCTGGGTTAAGAATACTGTTAGGGTCAAATATACATTTTATTTTCTTTTGGATCTTGATCTGATTTTTATCAAATGCTATATCAATAAACTTTTTTTGAACATAACCAATTCCATGTTCACCAGAGATTGTGCCATTAAGACTAACAGTAAGTTCAAAAACCTCTCTAATTGCATTATCAATTTTAGATTTCCATTTATCATCAGACATATTTTCCTTTAATATGTTTATATGTAAATTTCCATCACCAGCATGACCATAACAAACTGAATTAAATCCATATTTTTTACCAATTTTTTTAACTCCTTTAATTAAGGAAGGTAATTCAGCTCGAGGAACAACAGTGTCTTCTTCTTTATAGATTGAATGCATTTTAACAGCTTCTCCAATAAACCTTCTTAGCTTCCAAATTCTATTTTGATGAGATAAAGTATCAGCTAAAATTATTTCCCCACATTCAAATTTTTCTAAAACAGAATATATCTTCTCTGATTCATCTAATAATATTTGCATATCATTTCCATCTAATTCAATTAGAAGATGAGCTTTAATATTATCATTAATTTCTAATTTATGTTCAGAATATTTATTAGCTAGGCGAATTGCATCAATCTCCATAAATTCTAAAGCACAAGGAGATATTCCTTCGTTAAAAATGTGAGACACAACTTCAGTAGCCTTTTCAATGCAAGTAAACGGAGCTAATAAAGAAATACTTGATTTTGGAAGAGGAATTAATTTTAAAACAATTTTAGTTATTATTCCTAAAGTACCTTCACTTCCTACTAATAATTGAGTTAAATTATAACCTGTAGAATTTTTTAAAACATTTGCACCTGTCCAAATAATTTCCCCATTTGCTAAAACAACTTGAAGATTTAAAACATAATCCTTTGTAGCACCATATTTGAGTGCTTTTGGACCACCAGCATTTTCAGCTACATTACCTCCAATAAAACTACTTCCTTGACTTGCTGGATCAGGTGGGTAAAAAAGATTTTTTTTTGCCACATGATTTTTTAAAACTTCGTTAATAACTCCAGGACCAACGGTAACCTGCATGTTTTTTTCGTCTAAAAAGTGTATTTTATTTAATTTTTCAACACTTAAAATCACACCTCCCTTTACAGATAATGCTCCGCCACTCAAGCCAGTTCTTGCACCAGACGCAGTAATTGGAATTAAATTATTGTTGCAATATTCGACAATTTCTGAAACTTGAAATTCATCTGTAGGAATAAGAACAATTTCTGGAAAAAACTGTAAGTCTTCCGTATGATCCTTACTGTAAAACTCTAGCTTTTCACGTTCATAAATAATATTTATATCATGCAATATTGACTTAAAAAAATCAATGTCATTTTGTTGAATATTTTTATAGGATGATTCCATATTATAAAAATATAAATAGAAATAATATAATCTTAAATAATACTATTAATTTTTAGATGTAATTTTTTAAACATATTTTTACTATCCATATAAATCATCATGAATAATTCTTTTGGAAATATATTTAGGCTTACAACTTTTGGTGAATCACACGGAGAAGCTATAGGTGGAATAATCGATGGATGTCCTTCAGGACACAAGATTGATCTAAATATTATTACTTATGAAATGAATAGAAGAAAGCCTGGTCAATCAAAAATTGTAACTCAAAGAAAGGAAGATGATTATGTTGAGTTTCTATCTGGAATTTTTGAAGGAAAAACTACAGGAACACCAATTGGGTTTATAATTAAAAATAAAGATCATAAAAGTAAAGATTACAACCATTTAAAGAAATCATATAGACCTAGTCATGCTGATTTTGTATATGAAGAAAAATACGGCCATAGAGATTATCGTGGGGGAGGAAGAAGTTCTGCAAGAGAAACCGCTTGCAGAGTAGTTGCTGGAGCGATTGCAAAACAAATTATAAATAACATTAAAATTTTTGCCTACACATCATCTATCGGTAAAGTATCTCTTTTAGATGATGATATAATTGAGAACTTCTCAAAAATTGAAGAAAGAATTGTTAGATGCCCAGACAAAAACACTTCAGAAAAAATGATTTCTGAAATTAAAAAGGCTAGAAAAAATGGTGATACTCTTGGAGGAGTGGTTAAATGTATAATTAAAAATGTTCCAGTTGGTTTAGGTGAGCCTGTATTTAATAAATTACACTCTGAACTAGGTAGGGCAATGCTTTCTATAAACGCTGTTAAAGGTTTCGAATATGGTAGTGGTTTTGAAGGTACAAAGATGAAAGGTTCAGAGCATAATGATATTATTAAAAAAGACCAGACTACTATAACTAATCATTCAGGAGGGATTCAAGGTGGAATAAGTAATGGAATGGATATATATTTTAATATTGCATTTAAGCCTGTTGCTACTATAATGAGAGATCAAAAAACGATAAACTCAAAAGGTGAGGAATCCATAATTAAAGGAAAAGGAAGGCATGACCCTTGTGTTGTTCCAAGAGCTATTCCGATTGTTGAAGCAATGGCGGCAATGGTTATTCTTGATTATTATTTAATTAATAAGACAAAGCAAATATAAATATGAAAAAAATACCTTTACATTGGAAAATATTAATCGGAATGGCACTAGGTGTTATTTTCGGTATCATAATGTCAAACTTTGACTTTGGGAAAGAATTAATTTCTGATTGGATAAAACCTTTTGGAACAATTTTTATTAATTCTTTAAAACTGATAGCTATTCCCTTGATACTAGCATCACTTGTAAAGGGTATCTCTGATTTAAAAGACATTTCAAAACTGTCACAAATGGGGGGAGCTACAATAGCTACATATATGATAACAACTGTATTAGCTGTTAGTATAGGCTTAATCGTAGTAAATGTTATAAAGCCAGGTGATTCAATTTCTAAAGAAACACGAGCAGAATTAATAAGCGCATATGAAAATGATGCAAATGAAAAAAGAGAAGTGGCTGCAAATACAAAAAATTCAGGACCTCTTCAAGTACTTGTTGATGTTGTCCCTTCGAATATAGTTTATGCAGCATCTAATAATAAGAATATGCTTCAAGTAATTTTCTTTGCTATCTTATTTGGTATTTCAATGATATTAATTCCATATAAGAAAGCGAAACCAATAAAAGAATTCTTTGATTCACTAAATGAAGTCATATTAAAAATAATTGATCTCATTATGTCATTTGCTCCATACGGCGTATTTGCACTATTAGCTACATTAATCGTAGAGGCACCAAAATGGGATTTACTTAAAAGCTTATTGTTATACTCTATGACGCTTATACTAGGATTATCAGTACTTATTATACTATACATCTTAATTGTAAAAGTTATTACTGGAAAAAGCCCTAATTACTTTTTAAAAGGCATTCTTCCTGCTCAATTAGTTGCGTTCTCTACTAGTTCTAGTGCGGCAACTCTGCCAGTTACTATGGATAGAGTTCATAATAATTTAGGAGTAAAAGAAGAAGTTTCAAGTTTTGTGTTACCTATTGGAGCTACTATAAATATGGACGGAACAGCTTTATATCAAGCTATTGCAGCTGTATTTATTGCTCAAACATTTGGATTAGATTTATCACTAGGTGCTCAGCTAGGGATTATTCTTACTGCGACTCTTGCTTCTATAGGAGCAGCAGCAGTTCCTAGCGCAGGAATTATTGTATTAGTTATTGTTTTATCTCAAGCTGGAATACCAGAGGCTGGATTAGCATTAATTTTTGCTGTTGATAGACCTCTAGATATGTGCAGAACAGTGGTTAATATCACTGGAGATGCAACTGTCTCAATGTTGGTAGATAAATTAATTAAAAAGAAATGAATGATGATCTAGATTCTTGTTGGGTAAAAGAATTAGATAATACATTCAATGAACCTTATTTCCTAGAATTAGTAAGTTTTATAAAAGAAGAATATAGTAATTACACATGTTACCCGTCATATAAAAATATATTTGCAGCACTTAATAATTGTCCTTTAAATAAACTTAAAGTGGTAATAATTGGTCAGGATCCATATCACGGTATAGGGCAAGCTAATGGATACTGTTTCTCTGTACCTAACGGAACTATTATTCCTCCCTCGTTAATTAATATATTTAAGGAACTTAAAAATGATCTTAATGTAACTATTCCAAATAATGGTGATTTAACAAAATGGTCAAATCAAGGTGTTCTTCTATTGAATTCAATTCTTACTGTAAGAGAAAATATAGCTAGAAGTCACCAAAATAGGGGGTGGGAAATTTTTACCGATAGAATAATAAAAACAATTTCATCAAATAAAAACAATATAGTATTTCTACTTTGGGGGACATATGCTAAAAGTAAAGCTAATTTAATAGATAACAACAAGCATAGTATATTAACATGTGGTCACCCATCACCCTTGAGTGCAAATAGAGGATACTGGTTTGGAAATAAACATTTTAGTAAAACTAATAAGTATCTGAAATCAAATGGATTAGAGGAAATTATTTGGTAATTACAGCTTGTTGAGCGTATATTCTATTAATTTTTCAACAGTATTTTCTGGATTCAGACTATATTCTTTCAAATTCCTATTAGCAAGTATTGCATTTAGTGAAATAGCCTTGTGTCCTAAAAGCTTAGACATTGCGTATATAATTGCTGTTTCCATTTCAAGATTAGTAGTTCTGTAGTTATTATATTTTATCTTCTTAACTTTACTAAGATTGTTTTTATGAGATGTATTTAACCTTATAGATCTACCTTGGGAACTATAAAAACCATTGCAAGTTATTGTAATCCCGTTATTTATGTGACTTGAGTTAAACCGATTGTATAGCTCGTTAGAGCAATTGTAGCAATATAATTGATCATTAATTTGATAATTATCTTTTATATGGTTTAAAAAACTTTTATTATCAATACTGGACAGGTCATAATTAAGCATAAAGCCATCAATATCTATCGCCATCTTACTTAATAAAAAAGAATCTACATTTATATCATCTTGGATTGCACCTGAAGTGCCAATTCTTATTAACTCCAGAGATGTTTTTGAGTTTAAAACTTCTCCAGTTTCTAAATTTATATTAACTAAAGCGTCAAGCTCGTTTAAAACTATATCAATATTACCTGAACCAATTCCAGTTGAAATAATGGTAATTCTCTTAGATTTATAATAACCTGTAACAGATTTGAATTCTCTATTTTGAGTTTTAAATTCAATACGATCAAAATATTTACTGATTTTGTCTACACGAAAGGGGTCACCAACTAAAATTACTTTAGAAGATAGATTTTCAGTTTTTAGTTTTAAATGATAGACTGAACCATCTTTATTTAATATTAATTCTGATCTGTCCATTAACTATAATTTAACCTCCAACTCTTTTTACTTTAAATCCTATTCTTTTTAATTCATTCATGATGAGACTTCTGTTATCTCCTTGAATAATAATTTTTCCGTTTTTAACACTACCTCCTACACTAAACATTGTTTTAAGCTTTTTTGCAAGTTCTTTTTTTTCACTGTCATTTACGCTTCTAAAACCATCAATGATAGTGACAGGTTTGCCTTTTCTTTTTTCATACTTACACAAAAGGGGCTCTTTTTGAAATAAAACAGGTTCAGATTTGTTTGTTTCCTCTTTAAAATCATGTTCAGGAAACAAGCTCTTTAATTGGTCATGCAAATTCATTATTTCTTAAGCAAACCTAATTCTACTAATCTTTCGTTTAAGAACTCTCCAGCAGTAATATCTTCAAATGCTTTCGGATGATCTTCACAAATACATGATTCTAAGACATCTAATCTCATCTCGCTTACTGGATGCATAAAAAACGGAATAGAATACCTTGATTTCTTTAGCAATTCTTTATTTGGATTAACAACTCTGTGGACTGTAGATTTTAAAACATTGTTTGTATGTCTTGATAACATGTCTCCAATGTTAATCATTAATTCATCTTTACCAGCCATTGCGTCAATCCATTCTCCGTTTGAATGCTGAACCTGTAAACCTTTACCATGTGCACCCATAAGCAATGTTATAAGGTTTATGTCCCCATGAGCAGCAGCACGAACAGCCTCTTTAGGATCATCTAAAATTGGAGGATAGTGAATAGGTCTTAATATAGAGTTACCATTCTTGATGTAATTATCAAAATAATTCTCTTCAATATTTAAATACAAAGCCAAAGCTCTAAGAATATATTTTGCTGTTTTTTCTAATGTTGAATATAATTCTTTACCAACTTTATTAAATTCAGGTAATTCATCAACATAGATATTAGGGAAATAATTGTATTTATCTTTATCTTTTTCTTCAATATACTGGCCAAAATGCCAATACTCTTTTAAATCACCATGTTTACTGCCTTTGGCACTTTCTTTACCAAAGGACACATATCCTCTTTGACCAGAAAATTCCGGATGTTCATATTTCCTTTTAATGTTGTCTGGAAGATCAAAAAATAATTTAATTTGGTTATATAATCTTTTAATAAGATCATCATCTAAAAAATGACCTCTAACAGCACAAAAACCAATTTCTTGAAATGCGCTTCCTATAGATTTCACAAATAAAGATTTTCTTTTTGAATCTCCGCTTAAAAAATCTTTTAAATCAACTGATGGAATTTTTTTCATAATACATAGAAATTAGATACCAAATATAACAAATGTTAATAACTTAAAATTTAAGTGAAAATTTAGATCAATAGTTATTAATAAAAATTAATAATTTGATATTAATTTTAAAAAATGAATTTTTCTAATTCGAAAATTGATACTTCCATATACATTGATCTGTATTCTAGTATGTTATTGCCTAGAATGATTGAAGAAAAAATGCTAATTCTGTTAAGACAAGGAAAAATTTCTAAATGGTTTTCAGGAATTGGTCAAGAAGCAATTTCGGTTGGCGTAACAAAAGCATTGGAAAAAGAAGAGTATATATTTCCAATGCATAGAAACTTAGGTGTTTTTACGTCAAGGGGGATACCATTATACAGACTTTTCTCTCAATGGCAGGGTAAAGGCCAAGGTTTTACAAAAGGTCGTGATAGATCATTTCATTTCGGAACTAAGGATTACAATATAATTGGAATGATTTCACATTTAGGCCCACAAATGGGTGTAGCTGATGGAGTAGCTCTTCATAACTTAATCAAAAAAAATAAAAATATCACCGTTGTTTTTACCGGAGAAGGAGGGACAAGTGAGGGTGATTTTCATGAAGCATTAAATGTTGCTTCAGTATGGAATTTACCTATAATATTTATTATTGAAAATAACGGTTATGGATTATCAACTCCAACTAGTGAGCAATATAATTGTAAAAATCTTTCTGACCGTGGAATTGGATATGGAATTGAATCAATGACTCTTGACGGAAATAATATTATTGAGGTTTATTCAAAAATTAAAGAAATAAGAAAAAAAATCATTAAAAAACCTCAACCTTTCTTGCTAGAATTTAAAACATTCAGAATGAGAGGTCACGAAGAGGCTAGTGGGGTTAAATATGTTCCTAAAGATATTTTAGATGATTGGGCTAAAAAAGACCCTGTAATAAATTTTGAAAATTTTTTGATTGATTCATCTGTACTTTCAAAAAATGATCTGTCAAAAATAAAAGATAGCATAAGATTAGAAATTGAAAAAAATCTTGAAATAACATTTAATGAAAATAAAATAATTTCTTCTACTGAAAATGAGTTATCTGATGTTTATGCTAAATTTAATTTCAAAGGAATTGAAAAATCAAATGAAGTTGTCGAAATGAGATTTGTTGACTCAATTTCAGATGGATTAAAAGAGTCTATGTTAAAAAATGAAGATCTTATAATAATGGGACAAGATATAGCTGAATATGGTGGTGTTTTTAAGATAACCGAAGGATTTGTTGATCTTTTTGGTAAAAATAGAGTAAGAAACACACCCATATGTGAATCCTCAATAATAGAAATTGCTATGGGTCTTTCTATATGTAACAGAAAAAGTGTTGTAGAACTTCAATTTTCAGATTTTATATCATCAGGTTTCAATCCAGTTGTTAATTATTTAGCAAAAACACATTACAGGTGGGGCCAAAATGCAGATATAGTTTTGAGAATGCCGTGTGGAGCTGGAGTAGGTGCAGGGCCATTTCATTCTCAAACCAATGAGGCATGGTTTACAAAGACACCTGGACTAATAGTAGTATATCCATCATCACCTGAAGACGCAAAAGGTCTATTAATTTCTTCTATAGAAAACCCTAACCCCGTACTTTTTTTTGAACACAAAGCTTTATATAGGAGTGTAAGAGGTAAAGTTCCCAAAGGATACTATAACACCGAAATTGGCAAAGCAAAGACATTAAATGTTGGTACAGATATTACAATAATAACATATGGCTCTGGAGTTCATGAAGCCATTAAAATAATAGAGAAACATAATCTAAGTGCTGATTTAATTGATCTGAGAACTTTAACACCTCTGGATACTAATTCAATAATAAAATCAGTTTCAAAAACCGGCAAATCAATAGTCTTACATGAAGATAGCTTATTTGGAGGACTAGCTTCTGAAATTTCATCCATTATCATGGAAAATTGCTTTGAGAAATTAGATGCACCAGTTATTAGAGTTGCTAGTTTAGACACACCGATCCCTTTTGAAGAAAACCTAGAAAAACAATATCTTCCGTTTAAAAGATTTGAATCTGAAGTTTTAAAACTTTTGAAATACTAACAATATTTTCCTTACTAAATATAAATTTCAAGAAATATATAGATAAAGTTATAATTCTTATTATTTTTGCAAATCTTATTATGTAAAATGTCGATGAAAACAGAAATTGATTTATATAATTATCAAAGAGGTGCAATTGATAAAATTTTTGAAAGATTTGAAGGATGCCCAAACGATTATCATTTACTTTATCAATTACCAACTGGAGGCGGCAAAACAATTATATTTTCTGAAATAGTAAGTAAATATATTAAGTTAAAGAAAAAAAAAGTAGTTGTTTTAACTCATAGAATAGAGTTATGCAATCAAACATCCAAAGTGCTTAAAAATTTTGATGTACGTAATAAAATTATTAACAGTAAAGCATCACTCGATGATCAAGAAGACTACAGATGTTTTGTTGCTATGGTTGAGACATTAAATAATAGACTTCTTGATGATAAGCTTGATATTTCAGACGTAGGTTTAGTAATAATTGATGAAGCTCACTACAATTCATTTACCAAACTATTTAAATTTTTCAGTTCTGCTTTTATGTTGGGTGTAACCGCAACTCCATTAAGCTCTAATATTAACCTACCAATGACTGATAATTATGACGAGTTAATAGTAGGGGAGTCGATTAGTGAGTTGATAAAAAATAAATTTTTAGCAAAAGCAAATTTATATACATACAATGTTGGTTTAACATCTTTAATAGTCGGTGCTAATGGAGATTACACTGTTAAATCATCAGAAGAATTATATACAAATAATGACATGCTATCTAAATTACTGATTGCTTATGAAGAAAAATGTCTTAACAAGAAAACATTAATATTTAATAACGGAATTAATACTTCATTAATAGTTTATGATAGATTTAGAAGAGCAGGTTATAAGATAAAACACCTAGACAACACGGTAACAAAGAAACAACGAATTGAAATTTTAAATTGGTTTAAAATTACACCTAATGCTATTTTAACCTCTGTAAGTATATTAACAACTGGTTTTGACGAGCCTACAGTTGAATGCATAATGATAAACAGAGCTACAAAATCACTAACACTTTACTATCAAATGATTGGTAGAGGATCTAGATTATTAAATAAAAAAGATGCATTTGATGTAGTTGATTTAGGAAATAATTTTTACAGATTTGGTGAATGGGGTTCTGATATAGATTGGCATAAGATTTTTAGAAATCCTATGTATTATCTTGATAATATAAAATCTGATGAAGAAATTGAGGGGAGATTCAGATATGAAATGCCTGAAGAAATCAAACTATTTTTTTTAAATTCAGAATCTCTTTATTTTGATGTTAATAAAATTTATGTAAAAACGATTCGAGATGGGAAATCTTCAAAATTAGTGCTTGAAAAAGCAATTCAACATCATTCAAAGATTTGTATTGAAAATAGCGAAGACGAATTTGATGCATTAATTTTGGTAAAAAAATTAAATGATGATATAGATTTTTTATTAAAAAGATACACAAGGTGTATCAGTAAAAGCACCACTAATTTCTTACAATGGCTTACAGAAGATTATAAAAAAAGATTGAGAACTTATATCAGAACAAATTTTGATAAAATTAAAATGAAAAAATAATTTATTAACTTTATTGTATGAATTTAATAAATTGGCATAAAAATTTAGCTGAAAAAATGATTAATAATCTTGGTATTAGCACATATTTCGCTATGTGGCTTTCTTTCATTAAAGGAGTTGGATTTGGAATTTTAATTATGTTTTTATTTAGCTGTGAAGAAAAAGTTGTTGTAAAAGAGGCACCACCTGTTAAATCTGATAAAATTATTGATTCAATTAATTTTGATTACTCAGTTGGAGTAAAAGGTAATTGTGGAATGTGCAAAACCACCATAGAACAATCAGTGTTAAAGTTAGATTTTATCAAAGAAGCTAATTGGAGTATTAAAACAAAGATCCTTAGCTTGAAGTTAGAAAATAGTATAGATTTTAATGAAAATATTCTTGAAGAAACAATATCACTTTCAGGATATGAAACTACAAATACTAAAGCAAATCAAGACGCTTACAATTCACTTCCACAATGTTGTAAATATGATAAAAAAATGAATGTTCCAGCTTCAAAAATATTGCAAACAACTTTAGACATGCCTTAAAGGAAATGTTTTAGTGCAATATAAATTTGTCAATTAACATCAATAATAAAAATTGGATCCAAAAGGTAAAATAAATTTTTTTAGAAGAAGGATAACAAGATTTTTTACAAAAAGTATTGTTTTATCTTCAAAAGAAGAAAGTTTAATTAATATTGACCTTACCCAAGTAAAAAAAATTCTTATTGTAAGACCAAACCATAGACTTGGTAATACTCTTCTTCTAACACCTTTAATCAAAGATGTATCGAATATTTTTCCTTATGCAGAAATACATTTATTTTTAATGGGGTCTTTAGGGGAAGTCGTTTTTGAAAATAACAAATATGTAACAAAAATAATTAGATTACCTAGAAAACCTTTTAAAAATTTATTGATTTATTTTGAATCCTGGTTTTCTTTATTTAAAGAAAAATACGATATAAGTATAAATGCTAATCACATTTCATCTTCAGGTAAAATTGCCGTTAAATTATCAGATTCAAATTATAAGTTTTATAATCATTTTAATGAAAATATTTCACACTATTCAGATTATAATCACAATGCAAAGAATCCTATATATAATTTTAGATTTGTTATAAGGAAAAAAATGAAATTTGTACTGAATAAAAACATTCCTTTATTGGAAATTAATTTGAGAGAATATGAAATTGAAAACGGAAAAAAAATTATCGATTCTTTATTTAACAACAATAAACCTGTAATTTCTATATTCACATACGCTACAGGGGATAAGTGTTTAAGTCAAGATTGGTGGTATTTATTTTATAATAAATTAAATCAAAAATTTACTTCTTTTAATATTCTAGAGATTCTGCCAATTGAAAATATTTCTTCTATAAATTTTTCTGCAAGAACTTTTTATAGTAAGGATATTAGAGAAATTGCTAGTGTTATGTCGCAATCTATTATATTCATCGGAGCTGACAGTGGAATGATGCATTTAGCTAGTTCAAGCCCAATTACTACCATTGGTTTATTTAAATCAACTAATCCTGAATTATATGGTGTTTATGGCAATAATAGTGTTTCTGTGGATACAAATACTTTAAATAATGATAACATTATTGATTTAATAAATAATAAGCTAAATAATTAATTGTCTTATAATTTATATTATGTCAAATAGAATATTTACCTTCTAAAGATATTAAGGTGCCTTTATTATCTGATGAGACTCTACTCTATTATCAAATTTTATTTTAATAAAATAAATACCATTCATAATGTCGTCTAAGACAATTGGTTTATTTATAGCTGAAATTCCTGATTTAACAGATCTACCGTTTAAATCATATATAGTATATGAAATATTATTATGATAATCTGGGTTGATGATCTTTATCTCAGTTTTAAAAGGATTTGGAGAAATTCTAAAAAACTTTTCATAGAGATTTTGATTAGTCAAAGTGTTACTGTAACAGTTCTCCTCCACCGAATACTCATCCTTTACAAGTTCAGAGATTTTATTCTGACTAAAACTTTCGTTATCTGTATGATTGTAAAAGGTTGAATCTAATGCAAAATCATCAGCACCAAGATAATCTTGAAATAAAGTACCTAGTGTTTCCCTGTAGTCAAATTGAAATGTTTCTAATTGCCAATTATTATTTTCAGAAGCCTCGGTTAAATCAGGATTAGTTCCAGAAACACCCCCGTTAATTGCAGTTCCAAATACAAACATTGGTGCTATTTCTCCGTGGTCTGTTCCTAAATTACCATTTTCCTTTGCTTTTCTTCCAAATTCTGAAAATGTTAAACCAACTACATCATCTTGAAAACCTTGGCTACTAATATCATCCATGAAACTAGAAATTGCATTATTAAGCTCTGTTAGTAGGTTATTATGATCACCATGTAAATCACCAGCAGATTGTACTTGACTGAAATGTGTGTCAAAACCGTTTAGTTTAACTAAGTATACTTTTGACTCAAGACCACCACTAATTAATCTTGCAACCGTTTTTAGCTGATTTGATAAATTTGAGTCTTCATATGTAGCGGAATTTGAGCCATTATTAAAGGCGTTCGATATTGCTTCTGAATACAATGTCGAGATTTGATCGTTATCTATAATATATTGTAATTCTTCACCATAATGAGAGTTCGGAATATATGTGGGAGCCTCACCTCCTAGTCCACTTAATACTGAATAAAATCCGGATGCATCCTGTCCTTCAATATTTATTGACAAACCATGTTCTTCTGCTCCATGAAACCCAAGAGAACCAGTTTTTGAACCAATCTCAACACCAATAGGAAATGACTGTTGGACTAAGTCATAATAGTATGATTCTATAAATCTTCCAATCAAGCCTGAATCTCCGCCATTATCCCAACTATTTCCATCGTTACCTGTATTATATATGTCAGTTGATGCAAAATGACTTTTATTTTGTGAAGGATAACCAACAGCTTGTAATATTCTTAAAAAACCTGAGTCGTATAAATTCTTAAATCCAGTAAGAGATGGATGCAATCCAATTTGCTGTGAATCATTTAATGTTGTGTCAAGATTTATAAAAGAATTAGCTCCGCTATCTGAAACTTTAATAGTAGGTCTTAAATTACTATATAAATCGTATTGATTGAGAGGGATTAAAGTATTTAATCCATCATTTCCACCTCCAAGATATATTAAAACTAGCTTTCTGTTACTTATATCACAGTTGATAAACTTTTTACCAATATTTAATGCATTAGTTATTTGAGTAGGAAAAAGACTAATAGCTGATGCTGTAGTAGTTAATTTTATAAAATTTCTTCTTTTCATATTTAAACTAATTACATTAATTGGTTTTCAGGAGCATTAACCATTGCTCCTATTAGTACGTCAAGCTTATTCTTTACAATTGTACTATCCCCATCAGCAACAAAATTATTCCAAGTATCGGTCCAATAGTAATCCGGATAACCATCTAATACTAGGTCAGCAAAATAATTAATTCGGTCTTGGTCAATGCTAAAAGGATATAAATATTCTGCTAAATCGTTTATTAAATTATTTAAGTTTTGTGGTGATGTAATATTGTTTTCAACAAACGAAACACTATCCAACTCAGAACCAAACTGACCATTTTGACCTAAAGCATTTCTTCCAGTAATTAAGCACTCAATCATCCTGTATCTGGCTAATATTGTACTTGATGAAAACCATTGTCTATCAAAATCAGGTGCTTGATAAATAGCAGGATAACCTGCAACAGTGTCTGGTGCAAAGAGATTCATTCCTGACATAGGCCAAAATGCATTCTGTAAGAAATATATAGAAAATCTGTAATAATTATCCAGATCATCATTAGGATTAGGTATTACAAATTCAAAATTATTAATTGCAGTTGCCAATAACTGAAGTGGTGATTTAACGATAGATCCTATAATTTCATCTGATGGGTTAGAATCATCAGAATCATAAAAATGCTGTGAAGATAATAAAGTTATTACTATAGGAAGTATTTCATAATTATTATTCATTAATTGTTGTGACAGTGGATTAATTATATCATTTTGAGTATTTTCATCCCATTCACTTTTAACAAAAAACCTGTAAAGCTTTTCAATATATGCTATAGCAGTAGCTTCTTTATCAAAGACCATATCAACAAACTCGTGAAGCTCATCCATTATTGAATTTTCATCAACTCCCGCCTGTAATGCATAATTATCAAATGCATGACTAAATTGCTTTTCATTTTGATCATGTTGATTTACATTAATTCTTCCCATTGGAATACCTGTATCACTATCAATAATTGTTCTATCTAATTGAGTTTTAAAACCTGAAAAAACCTTAGCTGCTTCAATAACATCATTTTCAGTGTAGTTTGTGTAATCCCCCTCACCTATCTGTTCCCCTTTGCTTATTGTAAACAACTCTAAAAATTCTCTAGCGTAATTTTCGTTAGGGTTGTTAGCATTATTTTGAGTGTTATCTAGATAGTTAAGCATTGCATTATCTAGTGTAATTTTCTTGGCAAGATCTTTTAAGTTTCCGTCTGAATAATGTTCTAGGAGTCTTAAATAATCATAAAAATAGTGTGAAGCGCCAACATCACCACTAGCAATTGTAAATGTTGTGTGAAGAAAAAACTGAAGTTTATCCTTTAAATTTACTCTATTTATCATATTATAAAACCACCACTGCGATAATAGTTTTCTTTTTCTTGCCTGATTAGGAATATCTGGTGGATATATTCCTGATGACAGCCAAAATCCGTGCGGATTATCATTTGGTAGTGGGTCGTACGGTTCAGCATAACTAACTGCATTATCTTGTAATAATAAATTAATTGCTTCACCGGCAGTCATATTTGAAACTGTATAGAGTAAATCTTTATTATAATGAAAGCAGGCCCGCTTAAGCAAGTGTTTTGCTCTAGTAACTCCCAAGTTTGATGTTAGGGGGGATAAAGACATAATTATTTTTTTTCAATGTAAATAGATCTGGACGGGAACGCAAATTCACATTTATGTTTATTAACAATTTCAATAATACTGAAATTAATTTTTTGTTGAGTTTCAATTAATACTTCCCATTCTGGACTATCAACATAATATAAAACCATAATATCTAGTGAGCTTGGTCCAAAATTTAAAAATTTAACCCTACCCTCCTGATTTGTCATTTCGTGTTTATCAACTAAAGCCTGAATATCATTAACAATAGCTTTTATTTTTTCTATAGGTGTGTCATATATCAAACCAATACTAAACTTAACTCTTCTTACTGGTCTAGCGCCAAGGTTATCTAATTCACTACTGATAATATTTTTATTTGGGACTGTAACTATACTTTTGTCAAATGTTCTAATCCTAGTGCTTCTAAAACCAACTTTTTCAACAATTCCAGTAACTCCCCCTAAAGTAACTATGTCACCTACAGTAAAAGGTTTATCAAAGAAAATAGTAAAAGAACCTAATAAGTTCTCCAAACTTTCCTTAGAAGCCAAAGCAAAAGCTACACCTCCAATTCCAAGACCTGTTACAAGTGCAGTTATGTTTACATCAAAAACATCTCCGAGAATCATTACAGCTCCTAATACAACAGAAATAACTTTAGCTAAATCCACTGCAAAAGGTATTAACTGATCATCAACCTTGCTTTCAGTTTCAAGAGCTTTGTTTTTTAATTTATAACCAATAAAATCAATCGATCTTATAATTACCCAAAAAATAGTAGTTAATAAAAATAAATTAAATGCTTTTGTTATATAAGTCTTAAATTTAAAACTATTGTTATCATTTAAAATAGCAAAATCCGCTGCATTTATAAATTTTGAAGAAAAAAACAGAACAATAAGAATAAGAAAATATTGTAACGGTTTACTTAATAGACTTTTAAATTTTTTAGTGTCATTATCAGAGTTGTTTTTTCCAAAAAATTTAAATAATAATTTTATGATTACTGATTTTACAGGAATTATTAGGATTAACCCTAAAACCATACTTAAAACAAAATAAAAATATTGCTTCAAGGAATCATCTAAAAATTCTAAATTTAAAAATTCTAAATTTTCCATCTTATCGAAGTTATTAAAATAAATATTAAAGATATATTTTCTTAAACAGAAAATAAATTAATATCTTCAAAAATTAACTATTTAAATATTTATTATGAAATTTAAACAAACAATTTATTTATTATTAATTTCAGTTTTTATTGCAAGTTGTAATTCTCCTGAAAGATCAATGGGTTATACTAATTGGTCAGATGATGGTGAAGAATATAACTTTTTCTTAGGAACAGATCAAGCAGTTCAAGTAGTAAAAGATTTAGACAAAGCATGGGCTGATAGAGATTATGAAAAAATGAGAGAATACCTTTCAGATACTGCAACATTTTACTGGCCTAATGGAGTAATCCATAAAGGTCCTGATGAATTTATATCAGCTATATCCTCAAAAGAAACACCTGATAATTCATGGACATTAAATGGTGCATTTTCGATTGATTTAGATCCTTCTAGAGGCGGAGAACATGTACATGCAGCTATAAGTGGCAATATTCCTGATTCTCTTGGGGTCAAAAAAGACTACCATGAGAAATATTATGTTGTTGACGGAAAAGTTGTTTGGTGGCATCAATGGACAATGGATGTACTTCCAACTGAAGATTAATTTATAAATAATAAAAGCACCGATGTATTCGGTGCTTTTATTTTTGTATACTAAAAAATTTTAGTTATTTCCTAAAATCAACGGAAGACCATCACCTCCACTTCCGACAACTACGACTTTTGAGTTATTAGATTCAGCTAATTTGATTGTTGCCTCTATTCCTTTATCCTTTAGGATATTTGCCGTTAATGACTTAGCTAAAATATCGTTTGCTTTTGCTTTACCTTCTGCTTCAATAATTACTTTTTCAGCTTCTTTAGCTGCTGTAACAAGTTTAAATTCATATTCCAAAGATTCTTGTTCTTGCTTTAACTTTCTTTCAATTGCATCTTTAATTGTTGAAGGAAGTGTAACATCTCTTACTAGAACTTTATTTAATTGTATATATTGATCATCTACAATTAATTTTGTTTCATCAAATATTTCAATCTGAATAGCGTCCCTTTGAGAAGAATAAAGCTCTTCTGGTGTATATCTTCCAACTACACTACGTGCAGCAGACCTTATAGCAGGTAACAATATACGTTGCTTATAAGCTTCACTCTTTTCTTGATGAAGCTTTCCTAAATCTTCGTATTTAGGTTGAAACCAAACTGATGCCTCAAGTTGAATATCTAATCCGTTTTTTGACAATACATCCATTTTTTCAAAAACTTCCTGCTGTCTAACTTCATAAACATACACTGTATTCCATGGTAAAACCATATGAAATCCTTCATCTAATGGGGGCTCATCAGTAACTACACCTCCGCTAAAAAGTTTATACAAAACACCTGCTTCACCACTACCGATAGTGATAAAACATTTTGCAACAATAAGTAATCCAAATGTCAAAGCGATTAACAATGGAACTCCAATTTTTGGTAAATTATTCATATTTATAAATTTTAAGTTAATATTTAAGTTAATAAACCACCATTAACATGAATGGTTTGTCCTGTAATGTACGATGACATATCACTTGCCAACCATACACATGTATCTGCAATATCAGAGGGCTTCCCACCTCTTTTTAAAGGAATTGAATTTCTCCACTCCTGTACAATTTTTTCGTCTAATACTTCAGTCATTTCAGTTTCAATAAATCCTGGGGCAATTACATTACATCTAATATTTCTTGAACCTAATTCTAAAGCAATTGATTTAGAAAAACCTATAATTCCAGCTTTAGAAGCCGCATAATTTGATTGACCGGCATTTCCTTTTACACCTACTACTGAGCCCATATTTATTATCGAACCAAATCTTTGCTTTAACATAGTTCTTTGAATAGCCTTTGTCATATTAAAAACCGATTTCAGATTTACATCAATTACTCTGTCAAAATCTTCCTCCTGCATTCTCATCAATAAATTATCTTTAGTAATACCAGCGTTGTTAATTAAAATATCAATGACAGGGAAATCTTTGGTTATTTCGTCAACTAATCTTTGACAATCTTCAAAGTTTGAAGCATCAGACTTGAATCCTTTTACTACAATTTCCTTATTTGATAATTCATTTTCTATTTCTTTAGCTAAATCAAATGAACTAGAGAATGTAAACAGAACATTAGCACCATGCTCAGCAAAAGTTTTTGCAATACCTCTTCCAATACCTCTAGTAGCACCAGTGATAATAGCTGTTTTTCCTTTTAAAATTTTCATAGACTATTTATTATTTCCATAACTTTTTTTCCAATTTCAGCAGGAGAATCTACAACATGAATACCAGATTCTTTTAAAATTCTTTTTTTTGCAACAGCTGTATCATCTGCCCCACCAACAATGGCACCAGCATGCCCCATTGTTCTTCCAGAAGGAGCAGTTTCACCAGCAATAAATCCCACAATTGGTTTATTAGATTTTGAGTTTAAATACCATTTAGCTGCATCAGCTTCCAATTGACCACCAATTTCTCCAATTAAAACGATAATTTCAGTTTCATTATCATTAACAAAAAGCTTTAAAGCATCTTTAACTGTGGTTCCAATTATTGGATCACCACCAATTCCAATTGCTGTAGAAATTCCAAACCCCTCTTTAACAACTTGATCTGCAGCTTCATAAGTTAGTGTTCCAGATTTAGAAACAATACCAACATTACCTCTTTTAAAAATAAATCCAGGCATAATTCCAACCTTAGCTTCTCCAGGTGTGATAACACCTGGACAGTTTGGCCCAACCAAAATAGTTTTTAAACTTTTTATGTGATTGTTAACCTTAATCATATCTTTTACAGGAATTCCCTCAGTAATAGCGATTACTACAGAAATATCCGCATCAGCTGCTTCAATTATAGCACTTGCAGCATAAGCTGGAGGAACAAATATAATACTTGTGTTAGCATCAGTTTTATCTACAGCATCTCTCACAGAATTAAATACAGGTAGTCCCAAATGAGTTTGGCCACCTTTCTTAGGGGTAACTCCACCTACAATATTTGTACCGTATTCAATCATTTGTGAAGAATGAAATGTACCTTCTTTTCCGGTAAAACCTTGAACAATTATTTTTGAATTTTTATTTACTAATACACTCATTTTTAATCTTTAAATCTTTCTTTATAATTCCCTTTAACAGTGTCAATCTTTATTTTATCCCCTTCATTAATGAATAATGGAACGTTTACAACTGCTCCAGTTTCCAATGTAGCAGGTTTGGTTGCATTAGTTGCCGTGTTGCCCTTAACTCCTGGCTCGGTAGAGACAACCTCAAGCACTACACTTGGTGGCATTTCAACTGAAAGTGGCATATTTGTTTCTGAATTTGTAATAACCGTAACAACTTCTCCTTCTTTCATTAGTTTCGGATTATCTAAAAATTTTTCTTCGATGGATATCTGATTGTAATCGTCTGTATTCATAAAATGATAAGTTGTTGAATCATTATACAAAAACTGAAACTTGTTTGTTTCAACTCTTACTACATCTATTTTATGACCAGATGAAAATGTGTTATCGACTACCTTACCTGATGTTAGACTTTTCAGTTTTGTTCTTACAAATGCAGGTCCTTTTCCAGGTTTGACATGTAAAAATTCTATTATTTTGTAAATGTCATGATTGTATTTAATACACAATCCATTTCTTATATCTGACGTTGTACTCATCTTCTTAATTTGATTTTGTATACCCTTTCATTATACCTCTATGAGAGTTCTTAATAAACATCAAAATCTCATCTCTTTCATCTGAAGCTTCCATCTCTGCCTCAATAATTGCACAAGCTTGGGTATTATTATAATTTTTTTGATATAATAGTCTATATATATTTTGAATTTCTCTAATTTTTTTTGATTCATATCCTCTTCTTCTTAAACCCACTGAATTAATACCAACGTACGAAAGAGGTTCCCTTGCTGCTTTCACATAAGGTGGTACGTCTTTACGAACCAATGAACCACCTGTTACAAAAGCATGATTTCCTATTGAACAAAACTGGTGGACAGCTGTTAATCCAGAAATAATAACAAAATTTCCAACCGTTACATGACCAGCTAATGTCGTGTTGTTGGAAAAGATACAATTGTCACCAACTAAACAATCGTGAGCAATATGGGAATATGCCATAATCAGGCAGTTATCTCCAATTAAAGTTTTTTTCCTATCGTTAGTTCCTTTGTTTATTGTTACACATTCTCTAATCGTAACATTATTTCCGATTACAGCACGAGTTCTTTCGTTATTATATTTTAAATCCTGAGGGTTTGCAGAAATTACTGCCCCAGGATATATATTACAATTTTTTCCGATTCTAGCACCTTCCATTATGGATACGTTAGAGCCGATCCATGTACCCTCACCTATCTCAACATCACCGTCGATTGAGGTAAAAGGTTCTATTACTACATTTTTAGCAACTTTGGCGTTAGGATGAACATATGATAATGGTTGTTTCATAATTATTTAACTTTAGTTATTTGAGCTGTTAATTCAGCTTCAGCACATAATTTTCCATTTGCATAAGCTAGACCTTGCATATGACAAATACCTCTTCTAAAAGGTCCAAGTAGTGAGCATTTAAAAATTATTGTATCTCCTGGCAACACTTTATGTCTAAACCTAACTTTATCGATTTTTGCAAAAAATGTTAGATAATTTTCTGGATCATCAAGCTTTGACATAACCAGTATTCCACCCATTTGAGCCATTGCCTCAATAATAATAACCCCAGGCATCACTGGGTATTCAGGAAAATGACCTTTAAAAAAATCTTCATCTATAGTAACATTTTTGACACCAATAACTAAATCATCGCTTAGCTCATATATTTTATCAATAAATAAAAAAGGAGGTCTGTGAGGTAATATTTCCATTATTTTTGTTGTGTTCATCAAGGGTTTTGATGAGAAATCAACCTGAGGGATGTTATTTTTTTTGGAATCCTTTATAATATTTTTCATTTTTTTTGAAAATTTTGTATTGATATAGTGTCCAGGCTTAGTGGCTATAACCTTACCTCTAACTCTTGTACCTATAAGTGCTAAATCGCCTATTACATCAAGTAGTTTATGTCTAGCTGCCTCATTTGGATAAAGAAGTGTTAAGTTATCTAAAATTCCATTAGACTTGACAGTTATTTTATCTTTATTAAAAGCTTTTTTAAGTTTAGACATCGTTTCACTAGATAATGGCTTGTCGACATACACAATCGCATTATTCAAATCACCACCCTTAATTAAACCTTTGTTTAAAAGCATCTCTATTTCATGTAAAAAACTGAAAGTCCTGCAGGATGAGATATTATCTTTAAATTCAGAAATATTTTCTAAAGTTGCATTTTGGGTTCCTAAAATTTTTGTTCCAAAGTCAACCATTGTGGTAACCATGTACTGATTTGATGGAATAATAGTGATTTCACTTCCAGAAGCATTGTCTTTATAAGAAATTACATTTTTAACTACAAATTCCTTTCTTTTTTGGTTAAGCTGTTTAATTCCTGCATTTTCCAATGCCTCAACAAAGAATTTTGAAGAACCATCCATGATCGGAGGTTCTGAAGCATTTAATTCTATCATTACATTATCAATTTCCAAACCAACAAGTGAAGCTAAGACATGTTCACAAGTTTGAATTGTAATATTATTTTTATTTAAACAAGTTCCTCTTTCCGTACTTGTAACATAATTTGCATCTGCCTCAATTAATGGGTTACCCTCAATATCTGTACGCTTAAATACATAACCGTGATTAGAATCTGCAGGACAAAATGTAATACTCACCTCCTTTCCGGTGTGTAATCCAACACCACTAAGTGATATCTTTTTAGAAATAGTAGTTTGATTTTCTTTAGTCGTTACTATCATTACTCTTTTTAAGCTGATTAATTTCCTTAACTATTTTTTCTAAATTTCTAAAATGCACATATGATCTATTAAAAGTTTTTTCATCTATTGCAGGTGAGCCTCTTAAAATGGCATTGTTTTTAATATTACTGAAAACACCTGTTTGACCGTTTATCCTAACATTATCACCAATCTTAAGATGTCCAATGATACCAACTTGACCACCAATTTGACAATTTTTTCCAATTTTTGTTGATCCAGCAATACCACATTGACCCGCAATAACGGTATTTTCTCCAATTACAACATTATGAGCAATTTGTACTAAATTATCAATTTTAACTCCGTTTGATATTACTGTAGAGCCTAAGGTAGCTCTATCAACAGATGAATTAGAACCTATTTCAACATTATCCCCTATTGTTACATTTCCAATTTGAGGTGTTTTTATATACTCACCATTGTCATTGGGTGCAAATCCAAATCCATCCGATCCAATTACTGAATTCGAATGTATTNTGAANTTATCTCCAATTGTCGACCCTGAATAAATACGAACACCAGAATATATNAGGCANTTTTTTCCNATCTTTACATTATNTCCTATTGAGACATTATCCAAAATAATTGTATTATCATTAATCTTACAATTTTTATTTATAACGGTAAAATTTCCAATNGAAATATTNTCACCTAATACGGATGTTTTGTCTACAATGGAGTTTTNACTAATTCCAAAAAATTTAATTTCTTTACTTGAAAATGTNTTAAGTAAAGTATTGAAGGCAGAATATGANTTTTTAACTTTTATAAGATTGCAATTCAAATCTGCATCATACTTTAAGTCATTATCAATTATAATGGCCGTAGCATTTGTTTTATTGATGTANGGTAAGTATNTAGGGTTTGAAATAAANGTAATGTCACCTTNTGTTGCCTCTTCTATTTTTGAAATATTATTAACAANTGCATCTTGATCTCCGACAACAGATCCATTTAATATGACNGCCAATTCACCTANGGTTAATTTCATTGAATGCAAAATTAGGAAATTTCTAGAAATTCAAGGTTTAAAGCTTTGTTAAATTATTTAATTATTTTCCAAAACTTTATTATATATAAATTAACTTTATTATTAATTAAATTAAAATGTTAAAAAATAAAATTCTGTGGGTTGATGATGANATTGATTTTCTTAAATCTCATCTNATTTTTTTAAGTGATAAAGGCTATGAAATTAACACATGNACAAACGGAAGTGATGCATTGGATTTGGTAAAAAAAAATCAATATGATATTATTTTATTAGATGAAAACATGCCAGGTATTAGTGGAATTGAAACACTAAAACAAATAAAAAAAATCNATACAAATTTAAAAGTAATTATGATCACCAAAAGTGAAGAAGAAAATATAATGGAAGAAGCTATTGGTAAAGAAATTTCAGATTATTTGATNAAACCCGTAAATCCAAATCAAATTTTACTGAGTTTAAAGAAAAATCTTAAGGAAAAAGAATTAATTAAAGATAATAATGTCTTGGAATACCAACAAGAATTTAGAAATCTTTCGTCAAAAATGATTGGAGTCTCTGACTATAATCANTGGATTGAATTATACAAAGAAATAATTAATTGGGAGATCAAACTTTCNGAAATCAATGATTCAACTATGGTTGAAATTTTAAAAACTCAAAAAAGTGAAGCAAACTCACTTTTTGCGAANTTTATTGAGAAGAATTATTCAAAATGGCTTAATTCANCNGAATCCCCTACNCTTTCTAATAATTTAATAAAGAATCATCTAATTAAAGAATTAGGTNCTAATCCTACTATTTTTATTGTTATTGACAATTTAAGGTATGATCAATGGATGATAGTCGAACCCTTAATTTTAGATTATTACAAAAAAGAAAGTGAGATTGCATATTACAGTATATTACCAACAACTACACAATACGCTAGAAACTCTTTATTTTCGGGTTTAATGCCNCTTAAGATTAAGGAAAAATATCCGAAATTCTGGAAAGATGATTATGAAGATGGGGGTAAAAACCTATTTGAATATGAATTATTAGATAAAAACTTAGAAGATATATATTTTGAGAAGATAGATCACGAATATTTTAAAATAACCAATCTAAAAAATGGGTTAAAATTAGCAAATAGTCTCAAAGGAAAGATTAACAATAAGCTTACAACTATAGTATATAATTTTGTTGATATGTTATCCCATTCAAAAACTGAAATGGAAATGATAAAAGAATTAGCGTCTAATGATAAGGCATACAGATCATTGACAAAGAGTTGGTTTGAAAATTCCCCTTTATTTGAAATTATTAAAAACGCACAAGATCTTGGGTTTAAATTAATCATAACAACAGATCACGGGACAATTAATGTTAAAAATCCTGCAAAAATAATTGGTGACAAAAATACTAGTCAAAACCTTAGGTATAAAACAGGTAAAAGTCTTACTTATAATCATAAAGAAAACATATCTTACAATAATCCTGAAGAGGTGGGATTACCTAAAACCTCTATAAATTCTTCATATGTGTTTTCAAAAGAAGATTATTATTTAGTATACCCAAATAATTATAATCATTACAGTAATTATTTTAGAAACACATATCAACATGGAGGCGTATCAATGGAGGAAATGATTATCCCTTTTATTGTTTTAAATCCCAAATAAAATGATAAAAAAATATAAGTATGGATTAGAAAATATTGATTTGGCATCAAAATTAATTGTTGATCATATAAAGAATTATAACATTTTTTTATTGGAAGGAGATCTAGGCTCTGGAAAAACTACTTTAATTAAAAATATTTTAAGGAATATTGGAATTTTAGAAAATATTAATAGTCCTACGTTTTCAATTGTCAATAATTATATACAAGATGATTTAGAGGTCTATCATTTTGATTTATACAGAGTCAAAAATGTAGATGATCTATATACTTTTGGTTTTTATGAATACCTAGAAAGCAGGAAATTATGTTTTATCGAATGGCCACAAAGAATACTTAAAAATTTCGATTATAAACATCTTTATATTAAAATTAATACATTAGAAAATAATGAAAGAGAATTACATATTTCAAAAAATTAAAAAATGAATTTCATAAGTAGACTTAGTTATTTTTCTGGAGGATTCTTAATAGGTCTTGCATTTCTCATGTTTTTCCTAAGTGGAAAAAAAACTTCATGTAGCTATTTTCCAGAATCCAGAGTTAAAAAAGATATTTCAAGAAAAAATTTAGAATTTCAAAATTTATTAAAAAAGGAAGATTCATTAATATTAATAAAAGTATTGCAAAACGGAGTTATTAATTTTTCAAAAAGTAAAACAGATTTAATAAACTGTAAAGAATATTATTTTGAACAAAACAATTCAGATAATATAATTTGGATGATAGTTAAAAACTGTAAAGATAATGCTGTTGTAATCAAATATAATATTTCTAAAAACTAAACTTTTCTTCTTTTAATTTCAGAGGATATAAGTTGAAGTTCTCTATTTGTTTGCATCGAAACTGACGAGTTTTCATCTAGCCTTCTTATTAAATAAGGTATCACCTCTTTTACTGGCCCAAAAGGAAGGTATTTAGCAACATTGAATCCATTTTTTGCTAATATAAAACTAATATTATCACTCATGCCATATAACTGGCTAAACCAAATTCTTTGGTCATTCTTTTTTAATTTTAATTTGTCGATTAAATCTACAGCCAACATGTTACTGTATTCATTATGTGATCCGATAAAAAGACTGAAATCATCAATGTTTTGAAGGATGTACCGCATTGATTTATTAAATAATTGGTCTGTATCTTTTTTATTTTCACAAATTGGAGACTCATAATTATTTTTAATTGCTCTATCTCTTTCTTTCTCCATATAAGCACCTCTAACTAATTTAATTCCAATCTTAATATTTTTAGACTTAATTCTTTCATGAGTGCTAGTAAGAAAATCAAATCTATCTTTCCTGTATGTTTGTAAGGTGTTAAACACAACTGATTTTTCTTTGTTATAAATAAACATCATTTTTAATACTAATTTATCTATTGCGGGTTGAATCCAGCTCTCTTCAGCATCAACCAAAACCATTATATTTTTTTTAGATGCTAAAGAGCATATCTTATCAAATCTATTTTCAATTCTGCTCCATTGATTAACTTCTTGTTTAGATAATAAATCCCCCCTACTTACTTTTAGATACAATGAAAACTTGCCAACAGCAGAAGGCTTAAATACTAAAAATTTGGACAGACTATATTCACTGCACTTTAATAATATATCAAGACATTTTTTAAGTGAGTTTTCGAAATCGGTTTCAGTAACAGAACCTTCTACTGAATAATCTAAAATCGAGTAGACATTATTTCGCTTTAGATTCTCTATTACAGAATGACACTCATTAATATTTATTCCTCCACAAAATTGTGCGTATATTGTTTTTTTAAACAATATATCAAGCGGGAAATTGATTTTTAAAAGCATTTTAAGGACTTTTCTACCCAAAACCGATAGATATCCAAAAGATAATAATTTAAATAAATAGTAGGCTTTATTTAAATCTGAATCTGTTTTGTAGTTAAATGCTATTTTTGTGTTTTTAAAGTCCAATTATTTTTTTTTCAAATATAATTTACAAGAATTATAACTTTATTAAATTTATTGGATTATTTTAATCAAAATTAAAAAAGATTGATGAAATCAATTATAAAACAAAAATATTCTATTTTTTTTGGCAGTTTAGGTTACGTTAAATTAAACGAACTAATAAAAAGAAAAAAGTATAATAAAATATTGATATTATCTGATTTTAATACTGAAAAATATTGTTTATCACACTTCCAAAACCAACTGCTCACAACTCACCCAATTGTAGAAAATGAAATTATAAATAATCTATTTTATTACTCTGTCACTCCTGGTGAAATTTCTAAAAACATAAGTGAATCAGTGAAGATTATCAACTTTTTAATTTCAAACGGGTTTAAAAGAAATAGTCTTATTATTAATCTTGGAGGTGGATTAATCACCGATTTAGGAGGTTTTGTAGCTTCAATATTCATGAGAGGAATAGAATTTGTAAATATTTCAACTTCGTTATTGGGAATGATAGATGCATCAATTGGTGGTAAAACAGGAGTTGATTTAAATAATTTGAAAAACATAATAGGCTCTTTTAAATTTGCAAAGTATATTTTAATTGATCCGTTATTTTTATCAACACTTTCGAAAAGACAAATGAATTCTGGATTTTCTGAAATGATTAAACACTCCTTATTAGATTCAAAAGATCATTGGAAAAAAATCAAACTGATAAGTCATCATTCTAATATTTCTGAAGAATTGATTTATGATTCTATAAATACAAAGATTAACATAATTGAAAATGACCCAAAAGAATCTAATATTAGAAAGTTTTTAAATTTTGGGCATACACTTGGGCATGCAATAGAAACTTATTATTTAGAATCAAACAAAGAAATCCTTCATGGTGAAGCTATTTTAATAGGTTTGATATTAGAATCCTTTTTATCACATAAAATTTTAGATTTAGAACTTAAAGATGTTTTGGAAATAAAAGATTTTATATTGAAATTTTCAAAAAAAATATCTTTTTCGAAACAAGATATTTCAAGAATTATAGAATTATTAAAATTTGATAAAAAAAATAAGGATGAGAATGCTAGATTTGTACTACTAAAAGAAATTGGAAAACCAAGTTTTGATAATTTGGTAGAAATAAAAGATATTATGGAAGCTTTTCAATTTTATGATAATTAATTAGCTCATATTTTTAAATATAGAGTGCATTAATCTCTTTTTATCATTTACACTTTCCTCAAGAGAAATCATAGATTCCGTCCTATATACCCCATCAATCTCATCTAGTTTAAAAATAATATTCTTTGCATTTGTAGTTCCTTTGGCTCTAATTTTACAAAATATATTGAATTTCCCTGTAGTTATGTGAGCTACAGTAACATTTGGGATTTCATTTATCCTTTGTATTATAAACTTGATTTTTGATGTATCACTAATATATAACCCAACATATGCAATAAAAGTGTAACCTAATTTATCATAATCAAGAATTAAGGATGAACCTTTAATTAATCCAAAATCTTCCATTTTTTTTACTCTTACATGAACAGTTCCAGCAGATATAAGTAATTTCTTAGCAATATCAGTAAAAGGGGTACGTGTGTTTAGGATAAGCATATCCAAAATCTTATGATCTATTTCATCTAATTTAAATTTTGACATAATTATGATAATTTAATAAAAAGAATAACAAATATAATACCATATTTACGTAATTAATAAAATAATAGGTAAAAATTTAAATAATCTTTATGAATTATAAGTAATTAATATAAATTAAACAATAAAATTTATTTATATATGGTTATTTTTAATAAATTAAATATATTTTATCATAAAACGATGTAAATGAATATATTAAGACATATTACTTAAAGTTAAACTTTTATTATATATTCTTCTTTTTAATTTTTTTCATAAACTATTTTGTTTACATTTGTAAACATGGATATAGTAACCAGACTAGAAGAGTTTATAAAATCAAAAAAGATAAGTAAATCTGCTTTTGCAAATCATATTGGCGTGCAAAGATCAAGTATAGCTCACTTTTTTAGCGGTAGAAATAAACCTAGTTTAGATTTTTACATAAAAATCAAGGAAAAATACCCTGAAGTTGACTTAAATTGGATAATTTCAGGAATAAAAATAAAAAAGAATAACAAATTTTCTAAATCAAGTCAAGATATTGACTCAATTATTATACTTTTTAAAGATGGCAGCTATGAAAAACGCTAAAAAACTACTCCTCCTTTTAATTCTATTAAACTTTTTTAACTGTGAAGAGCAAGAAAGAGATTGTAAAAAGTTTTATACTGGCAGCTTTTACTCTGAAACTGTTATTAACGGAAAAATACTAAGATCTACTTTTCGTAGAGATAATACAAACATTCAGATTGAGGAATTTAATCAAGATATTGATTCAAGTCGTGTACGCTGGGTAAATGACTGTGAAATGGTTCTATCATCTATTAGCCCAAAAAATATTAATGAGAAAAAAAATATTCTAATTAAAATACTCGAAACAACAGACTCTTCATACACTTATGAATATTCTTATGTTGGAGAAAGCGTGAAGCTTAAGTCAGAAGCTTTTAAAATAAAGTAGCTTGATTTGAAGTTGAGTCCTCTAGCCCATCATCATTGTTATCTGTCAAATCCTCTACGACAACCTCAATTTCGGTAGGCGAAACTTCAGTAGGCGGAATATAATCAATTGGGGCTAAGGGATTAACCTGTTTAACTTTATGAGAACTCAACCGATTTCCTTGAGCCCTTATTCCTTTAATTGAAATAAATTCATCAAAAACAATTTTTAAATTAGTCCTTTGCTCTTTATTCCTGATTTTATTAAAAACCACCTCAATTACCGGTCTCCAATCTGTTGAAACTAATTCTAAAAAAGACCCCTTATTTTCTGAAATGAACATCTCTTCCTTATTTTCGTTTTCAACCAAAAATCTTTTTGCAAAATACTTTTCTTTTTTACCGTCAAAATAAACAACCGACAATGGCTTTTTTGGAACCCATTTTTCTAAAACAATCATATCATCACTAAAGTGAGTGGTTAATTCTGGAGCTATTGTCTTTAAAAATCCATTTTGAGAAACAACAAGTATTCTATCTTCACCCCTAAACTCACCAAGCAACTCACCTCTTGCATCAACATTTAGTTTTTGAACTGTTTCATCAAACCAAATTTTTCTAGGTTTTAATGTAGAAACACCTTTTTCTTTTAACTCAACACCCTTAAGGTTGTATTTTGTTAATATATTACCTCTCGTTCCTCTTCCTTTTATTAAAATTTCTGAAAAATCAACATCCCATTTTAATTTTTTCAACTTGGCATTATGCCTTAAACAAACTGATACTTTTTCAGCTTCACCATTTGGATTTGCAGAGAAATACTTAATTACACTATCCTTTTTAGATGATGAAAGTTTATATACTTTATCTCTAGTTACACCAGAAACGGCAAATCTTTTAATGTAACCATAACCTTTATCACCATCTTTATATATCATATTATAGATTGTTCTTATATCTTTCTTCTTAAATACAGCAGCATGGATGATATTTTTACCCACAAAAGTTTTGGAATCAACTCTTGTCACAATCATATTACAATTTTCAGTAAAAACTATAATATCGTCAATATCACTACAATCACATACATATTCGTCTCTTCTCAAAGACGTTCCTATAAAACCCTCTTGCCTATTTATGTAGAGTTTCATGTTTCTAATAACTACCTTTCTGACATCTACATCATCAAAAATCTTTATTTCTGTTTTTCTTTGTTTATTTTCTGAATATTCTTTTTTTAATCTGTTAAAATATGAGATTGCAAATTCTACAAGATTTAAAAGATGTGTCTCAACCTCTTTAATTTGACTTTCTAGATTATCTATCTTTTCTATTGCTTTATCAATATCGAATCTAGAAATCCTCTTTATTTTTATTTCAGTCAATCTGGAAATATCCTCATCAGTTACTTCCCTTTTCAAATTTTTAACAAAAGGCTTTACACCTTCTCTAATTGCTCGTAAAACACCTTCCCATGTTTCTTCTTTCTCAATATCACGATATATTTTATTTTCAATAAAGATTCTTTCAAGTGAAAAATTATGCCACTGATCTTCTAATTCAGCTAAACGAATTTTTAACTCTTCTTTTAATAATTTAACAGTATTGTCGGTGGATTTAGTTAAAATTTCCGAAACACCCAGGAAACATGGTCTATTCTCTTCGATAACACAAGAAAGAGGAGAAATCGACACTTCACAATTTGTGAACGCATACAATGCGTCGATTGTTTTATCAGGTGATATTCCCGAGGGCAAATATATTAGAACCTCTACCTTAGATGATGTGTTGTCATCGATTTTTTTAATTTTTATCTTTCCTTTATCATTTGCTTTAATTATTGAATCTATTAAAGATGAAGTAGTTGTAGAGTATGGTAATTCAGAAATTAATAAAGTTGACTTGTCAACTATACTAATTTTAGCTCTAACCCTGACTTTACCCCCTCGTTTTCCGTCGTTATAATTAGTGAAATCGGCAATACCTCCAGAATTAAAGTCAGGTAGAAGAGTAAATTTTTTATTTTTTAGATACTTTATGGATGCATCGATTAATTCGATAAAATTATGAGATAAAATTTTAGTTGATAATCCAACAGCGATACCCTCAGCTCCTTGAGCAAGCAAAAGCGGAAATTTTACAGGTAAATTAATCGGTTCTTTTCTTCTTCCATCATATGAAGATTGCCAATTTGTTACTTTGGGGTTAAAAACTACATCAGATGCAAATTTTGATAATCTTGCCTCAATGTATCTAGAGGCTGCAGCCCTGTCACCTGTTAAAGTATTTCCCCAATTACCTTGCGTATCGATTAAAAGATCTTTTTGACCAATCTGTACCATAGCATCAGCTATACTGGCATCCCCATGGGGGTGGTATTGCATTGTATGACCAACAATATTAGCAACTTTATTATATCTTCCATCATCCAAATCCTTCATCGACTGCATGATTCTTCTTTGCACGGGCTTAAAACCATCTTCAACTGATGGAACGGCTCTTTCTAAAATTACATATGATGCGTAATCTAAAAACCAGTCCTTATACATGCCTGTAACCCTGGTGATAGATTCGGCCTGATCATAATTTGTGTCAATATTTAAATCTTCATCATCCATTTAATCAACAATATCTAATTCAACTTTAAGATTATCAATAATAAAAGATTGCCTATTAGGTGTATTTTTACCCATATAAAAACTCAAAAGCTCCTCAATACTTTTATCCTCATCTAACATTACCGGATCTAATCTAATATCATCACCAATAAAATGACCAAATTCATCCGGGGAAATTTCACCTAAGCCCTTGAATCTCGTTATTTCAGGTTTTGGCTTTAACTTTTCAATGGCGCTTATCCTTTCGGGTTCAGAATAACAATAAATTGTTTCTTTTTTATTTCTGACTCTAAACAAAGGTGTTTGAAGAATATACAAATGACCAGCCCTAATTAGTTCTGGAAAGAACTGAAGGAAGAAAGTTATTAAAAGAAGTCTAATATGCATTCCATCGACATCGGCATCGGTAGCAATGACTATATTATTATATCTGAGATCTTCAATTGAATCTTCAATGTTTAGTGCAGCCTGCAGTAAATTAAATTCTTCATTCTCATATACAATCTTTTTTGACATCCCGTAAGAATTTAAAGGCTTACCCCTTAAACTAAAAACAGCCTGAGTATTAACATCTCTTGATTTAGTTATACTTCCGGAAGCAGAATCACCCTCTGTGATAAATAAAGTAGTGTCAAGTCTTTTATCGTTTTTTAGGTCACCGAAATGAACCCGACAATCTCTGAGTTTTTTATTATGTAAACTAGCTTTTTTTGCTCTTTCTCTAGCTAATTTTCTGATACCAGATAATTCTTTTCTCTCTTTTTCAGCTTGAAGTATTTTTTTTTGTAAAGCTTCAGCCACATCACTATTTCTGTGTAAATAATTATCTAATTTATTTTTTAGAAAATCATTAATATAAACTCTGACCGATGGAAGATTACCACCCATATCTGTAGAACCTAACTTTGTTTTAGTTTGACTTTCAAATACCGGCTCCATGACTTTAATAGATACAGCAGAAACAATTGACTTTCTTATATCTGATGCATCAAAATTCTTCCCGTAAAATTCTCTGATTGTTTTAACAAAAGCTTCCCTAAAAGAACTAAGATGAGTACCCCCCTGTGTAGTATTCTGACCATTAACAAAAGAATGATACTCTTCACTGTATTGAGTTTTACTGTGAGTAATCGCAACTTCAATATCCTCGCCCTTCAAATGAATAATAGGATAAGTAATTGCTGAATCCTTAATACGTTCTTCCAAAAGATCTTTTAAACCGTTTTTACTATGAAATTTTTCATTATTAAATATTATTGTAAGACCTGGATTTAGGTATACATAATTCTTTAACATTCTAGCTATATATTCGTTTCTAAATTTGAAGTTTTTAAATATGGATAAATCAGGAATAAAGGTAACCTTAGTACCCCTCCTCCTACTGCTATCTTCTGGAATTAACTGATTATCTAATTCACCTCTTTTAAATTCAGCATAAGCTGTTTTACCATCTCTGTTAGACTCAACCCTAAAAAAATCAGACAAGGCATTTACAGCTTTTGTACCTACCCCATTCAAACCAACAGCCTTCTTAAAAGCTCTTGTATCATACTTACCACCTGTATTCATCTTAGAAACAACATCAATTAACTTACCTAATGGTATTCCTCTACCATAATCCCTAACAGTAACCTTTGATGATTGCACTGATACATCAATAGTTTTTCCAGCACCCATAACAAATTCGTCAATCGAATTGTCTAAAACTTCTTTTAATAATATATAAATACCATCATCAGGAGAAGAGCCATCACCTAATTTTCCTATATACATACCTGGACGCATACGTATATGCTCCTTCCAGTCTAAAGACCTGATATTATCTTCTGTATATTGATTTTGTACGGACATACTTATGGAATGCTAATATAATGTATCAACAGAAAAAAAAATATGCTGTTTTAACAAAGTAATTAACAAAATATCAAAATAAGTAATCAGGAATTAAACATTGAATAGAAAATGAATAATGTCTCCATTTTTAACGATATATGTCTTACCCTCCATTCTCATTTTACCTGCTTCCTTAACTTTAGCCTCTGTCTTGAAGTTAACATAATCATCAAACGAAATAACTTCAGCCTTAATAAAACCTTTTTCAAAATCAGTGTGGATTACTCCTGCTGCCTGCGGAGCTGTAGCCATTTTTGGAATTGTCCAGGCTCTAACCTCTTTAGATCCTGCGGTAAAATAAGTTTGTAGGTTCAGTAAGTTATAAGTAGCATTAATAAGTTTTGAAGATCCAGGTTCTTCCAAACCTAAATCGTCTAAAAACATCCTTCTTTCTTCATAATCTTCAAGCTCATTTATTTCAGATTCAATACCAGCTGCCAATATTATCAACTCAGCACCTTCTTTTTCAATTAAAGTTCTTACAGAGTCTACATGGTTATTAGTGGTTGAAATACTAGACTCGTCAACGTTACAAACATATAAAACTGGTTTTTCAGTTATTAGCTGTAGAGGTTTTAAATATTTATTTTTATCCTCAGGATCCAACTCTATTGATCTTATATTGTTAGATTGCTCTAACAGATTTTTTGCTTTTTCTAAAACATTTTTTTCAGCAATGGATTCTTTATCACCTGATTTTGCAGATCTTGATACTTTTTCAAGCCTGTTATTAACTGTCTCTAGATCCTTTAACTGTAATTCTATGTCAATAATTTCCTTATCTCTAAGAGGATCAACAGATCCATCAACGTGGGTTATATTATCGTTATCAAAACAACGTAACACATGAATTATAGCGTCTGTTTCTCTAATATTAGCCAAAAACTTATTTCCTAGTCCCTCACCCTTACTTGCACCCTTAACCAAACCAGCAATATCAACTATTTCAACAGTTGCGGGAATAACTTTTTCAGGACTAACAAGCTCTTCTAATGTTTTTAATCTATTATCAGGAACATTGATTACACTATGGTTTGGCTCAATTGTACAAAATGGAAAATTAGCACTCTGTGCTTTCGTGTTAGATAAACAATTAAAAAGAGTTGATTTTCCAACATTAGGTAAGCCTACTATTCCTGCTTTCATATTAATTATGCATTAGTTTCTGCTTTTCTAAAAGCTGAGACGAAGATTCAATATTATTTAAATCAGGAATACAACAATCTACAGGGCATACAGCTGCACATTGTGGCTCTTCGTGAAATCCTTGGCATTCTGTACACTTGTCAGGAACTATATAATAAACTTCATCATTAACAGCTCTATGTGGCAATTCAGCATTAACAATTTTTCCGTCAAGTAAATTAACATTACCTGAAAGATTAGTGCCATCAGAATATTTCCAATTAACAGCAGCTTCATAAATGGCTGTATTTGGACACTCTGGCTCACAAGCTCCACAGTTTATACATTCATCTGTAATAATTATTGCCATTTGATTTAATTATATTACCTAAATTTGCATGCAAAATTAAAGCCAAAAACATTAAAAACAAAAGCAAACACATAGAATTAAAAACAAGATTAGCTTATTTTAATAACGTAAGTGAACTAATAACCTCATATTTTGACGGAGATCAAAACAATTGGACAAAGGGGTTAATTAATGCTATTAAAGATGCTGAAAACTACAATCCTTGGTTTACAAAAATTAATATTGAAAATGCACTACGCTACTGGTCAATAAAATTAACAACTCGAAATCTAAAGAAGTGGGTTAAAAAATATAATTTTAACCATATGGATTCAACCGTTGCAATAATTATGGCTGGAAATTTTCCGTTAGCAGGATTTCATGATTTTATTTGTGGTATTATATCAGGAAATAAGATCATTGTTAAACCTTCTTCCGATGATAAAATACTTATTTGTTTTTTCATAGATTATTTAAAAAGCACTTTCCCTGAACTAGATGAAATTATAGGCTTTTCAGATAAAAAGCTTTCTGGTTTTGACAAAGTCATAGCGACAGGCTCTAATAATACATTTAATTATTTTGAATACTATTTTAGAAATAAAAAATCAATACTTAGAAAAAACAGAAGTTCTGTAGCTGTTTTAGATGGTAATGAATCGGTAAAAGAATTAGAAAATTTGTCTAAAGATATTTTTCAATACTTTGGACTTGGATGCCGTAATGTTTCAAAAATATTTATTCCTATTGGTTATAATCTTGAGAAATTCAAGAAACACTTTGCTGAATTTAAAGATATCATATATCATAACAAGTATTCGAATAATTATAATTATCATAAAACAATAAAAATCATGAATAATGAAATATTTATAGATGGCGAATACTTCATTCTTAAAGAATCTAGAGAGTTTTCACCCCCCATTTCTGTAATTAATTACCATTATTATAATAAAATATCTGAAGTAAAAAAAATAATTCAAGATAACTGTGAAAATATTCAATGTATTGTTAGCAACTGTGACATCAACAACAAAATTAAGTTTGGAGATGCTCAAAATCCCGACCTACATGATTATTCTGACAATATAGACACACTGAATTTTCTGTTAACAAAATAGTTAAAAAGATTTACTGTTTTGATAATTATATAACTCAATAAATTATCGAAATTTGCATTTTCGATACAAAATATGAAAATACATAATTTTTGCGCAGGCCCATCTATTTTGCCTAAAGAGGTCTTTAATCAAGCGTCAGAGGCTGTAAAAAATTTAGATGGATCTGGTTTATCTCTTCTTGAAATATCACATAGAAGTCACGCATTCGTAAACATAATGGATGAGGCCCGTGATTTAGCTCTTGAACTACTGAATTTAAGCGGAAATAAATACACATCTCTTTTCCTTCAAGGTGGAGCTAGTTCACAATTTTTAATGACAGCTTATAATTTTTTAAAAAATGAAGCTGCTTTTTTAAATACAGGAACATGGAGTAAGAAAGCAATAAAGGAAGCTGAACTTTTTGGAAAAGTTGATGTTTTAGGATCTTCAGAGAATAAAAATTTTAATCACATTCCGGATTTTTCTTTATCGAAAGCATATGATTACTTTCATTGCACATCTAATAATACAATATTTGGTACTCAGATGAATAATTTTCCAGAAACTGAAACCCCCATTTTTTGTGACATGAGTAGTGATATTTTTTCAAGACAATTAAACTTTTCAAAATTTGATTTAATTTATGCAGGAGCACAAAAAAATCTGGGTCCAGCAGGCGCAACACTCGTAGTTATTAAAAATGACCTACTTAACAACATCAAAAGCAATGTTCCATCGATGATGAATTACAAGATTCATGCTGATAAAAGCAGTATGTTCAATACACCCCCTGTGTTTGCAGTATACGTTTCAATGCTTAACATGAGATGGTTGAAAAGTATGGGGGGAATTTCTGAAATTGAAAAAAATAACAGAAAAAAAGCTAAAATTTTATATTCTGAAATTGATCTAAACCCATTATTTAAAGGACATTCAGAAATAAAAGATAGATCTATAATGAATGCCACTTTTAATTTAACAAATGATAACTTCAAGCAAACTTTTGAATCTATGCTAGCAAAAGCTAATATTAAAGCGTTAACTGGACATAGAAGCGTAGGTGGATACAGAGCATCAATGTATAACGCAATGAGCTTAGATAGTGTAAAAGTTCTTGTTGAAGTAATGAGTGAATTAGAATCAAAAATATAATTATGAATGTATTAGCAAATGACGGTATTTCTCAAGAAGGAGTTGAAAAATTAAAATCGGGAGGTTTTAATGTAAGTATGGATTCCATCCCTCAGGATGAAATAATTGAGCATATTAATAGCAATAATATTGAAGTATTATTGGTTAGGAGTGCTACTAAAGTTAGAAAAGATTTAATTAATCAATGCCCATCAATAAAAATTATTGGAAGAGGTGGTGTAGGCATGGATAATATTGATGTTGAATATGCGAAAAGTAAAAATATACATGTTATAAATACTCCAGCTGCATCCTCCATCTCCGTAGCAGAATTAGTTTTTGCACATTTGTTTTCATGTGTAAGAAAACTCCATCAATCAAATAGGTTAATGCCACTTGAGGGAGGTACTAATTTTAAACAATTGAAAAAAAGTTATGCTGGAGGTATTGAATTAAAAGGTAAAACAATCGGAATAATTGGTTTTGGCAGAATCGGACAAGAAGTAGCCAAAATCGCACTAGGATTGGGTATGTCAATAAAATTTTACGATTTACACATTAAGTCTACTTCAATTAGTTTAAACTTTTTCGATAACAGTACCAAAGATTTTACCCTAAACGCATCATTGTTAGATGATTTATTTAAAGAATCAGACTTTATCAGTCTTCATGTACCTGCACAAAAAGAATATGTTATTTCAGATAAGGAATTTTCAAAAATGAAAACTGGTGTTGGATTAATAAATGCAGCTAGAGGCGGTGTAGTAGATGAAAAGGCTCTACTTAAAAATATTTCTGAAAATAAGGTGTCATTTGCTGCACTTGACACATTTGAGAATGAACCAAACCCAAGTGTTAAAATTTTAACGAATCAAAACATCTCTTTAACTCCACACATCGGGGCAGCAACCAAAGAAGCTCAAAAAAGAATCGGGATTGAACTTGCAGTTCAAATACTCAAAATATACAACTCTTAAAATGTTAGAAAAACTAAAACAAAGATGGGGCATAAACTCAACCTTTCAAATTCTTAAAATATTCATTGTTTTTGGAATTACTGGATCAACTGCCGCATGGATATCAGATCCTTTATGTGATTTTTTAGGCATAAACTCTACGAATTTAAATATTATTATTTATTGGACATTTCGAGTCTTGTTAATAACGATAGCTTATAAATTTATTTTGATATTCGTTGCTTTTTTATTTGGGGAATTTCATTTCTTCTGGAACTTTATCAAAAAGTTATTGATCAGATTAGGAATTAAGATTTAATCTTTTGATATTTTATTCGCAAAGGTCTTTTCAAATTTTCTAATCTTTGGCGTTATAACCAAATCACAATATGGCTGATTTTTATTTAACTCATAATAATTCTCATGATAATTTTCAGCTTTATAAAACACATCAAATTTAACTATTTGTGTAACTACTCGATCTGGATAAATCTCTTGTTTATTTAATTTATTAATATGATTTTGAATTATTTCTTTTTGCTTTTCATCAGAGTAAAAAACAATTGACCTGTAATGAGTTCCTAAATCATTACCTTGTCTATTTAGTGTAGTTGGGTCATGAGTTTTAAAAAAAACGTCTAAAAGGGATTGAAAATCAATTATCTGAGAATCATAGATTACCTTAACTGTTTCAGCATGATTTGTTAGGCCTGAACAAACATCTTTATAAGATGGGTTAATTAAATCGCCTCCACTATACCCAGGCAATACTTCTATAACTCCATTTAACCTTTTATATATTGCTTCAGTACACCAAAAACAGCCTCCAGAAAAATATGCATGTTTATTTTTATTCATAAATTAATATAGTATTTTTGAAAATATGATTATCGCTGAAAATATACATAAATTCTATGAAAAGAATCATATTTTAAAAGGAATAAATCTAAAGATTGAACAAGGAGAAATTGTAAGTTTAGTTGGTGCCTCTGGAGCAGGGAAAACAACATTACTTCAAATACTTGGAACTATTGATATTCCAGAAAAAAATCAGAAGTCAAAACTAATTTTAAAAAATAAAAAAATCAGCGAATTTAACAATGACGAACTAGCTAGTTTTAGAAACCAAGAAATTGGTTTTGTATTTCAATTTCATCAACTTTTACCAGAATTTTCTGTAATCGAAAATATTTGTATTCCGGCATTTATAAATAAAACACCTAGGGAAATTGCTGAATCAAGGGCTAATGAATTAATCAACTATCTTGGACTAAAAAACAGAGTTAATAATAAGCCAAGTGAACTCTCAGGAGGTGAAAAACAAAGAGTTGCAGTAGCTAGAGCCTTAATCAATAATCCTAGCATAATTTTAGCTGATGAACCTTCTGGTAATTTAGACAGTACGACATCCAATAGTCTTCATGATTTATTTAGCGATTTAAGAAAAGATTTTAAATATACTTTTGTGATTGCTACTCATGATGTTTCACTAGCAAAAAAATCAGATCGAATATTAAAAATTTCAGACGGAATAATTAATTGATTTAATATTGGACCTCAAAGAATATTTAGACAGTAAAACTGAAGAATACAATAACAAAGGTTTTATTGAAAGAGATCCAATTCAAATCCCTCACGCGTTTAAATCAAAAGAAGACATAGAAATTTCTGGATTTCTTACAGCTACAATTGCTTGGGGAAATCGAAAATCCATAATCAACAACTCAAATAAAATGATGAAATTATTTGAAAAGGAGCCATATAATTTTATCATCAATCACACAGATAACGACTTAAAACATTTTACAAAATTTGTTCATAGAACATTTAACGGATTCGATCTGATTCAATTTGTGAAAAGTTTAAAAAATATTTATAAAAATCACGGCGGATTAGAAAATATTTTTACGCAAAATATCAAGGATGCCGCAATGCATAATTCAATTCACCAACTAAAAAAAATTTTTTTTGAAATTGAACATCTACAACGTACTAAGAAGCACATTTCTGACCCATATAAAGGATCAGCTGCGAAGAGAATAAATATGTTTTTAAGATGGATGGTTCGAAAAGATGACAAAGGTGTCGATTTTGGTATATGGGAATCAATAAATCCAAAATTTCTTTCATGTCCTTTAGATATACACTCTGGAAATATTGCGAGAAAGTTAGGTATTCTAAATAGAAAGCAAAATGATCATAAAGCAGTTATTGAATTAGATAAATACCTAAGAAAATTAGATGTTCTTGACCCGGTAAAATATGATTTTGCACTGTTTGGTATTGGTGTAAATGAAAAATTATAATTTTAAATTTATATTTTTAGCATTAAATACCAAATACAATGAAAAAATTAATTCTAATTACATGTTTGATTTCATTTTCAATTAAATCACAAAATATAACGTTACCAATTGATACAATTGTTACTACTTATCATGAAACAAAAATAAAGGGACAAACAATAAAATATACAGCTGAAGCTGGAACACAACCTGTGTGGGACAAAAACGGAAACCCAATTGCAAGTTTATTTTTTACTTATTACAAAAGAGTTTTTAATAAAGATTCAAAATTAAATCCTAATCATAGACCATTAATAATTTCCTTTAATGGAGGTCCAGGATCAGGTTCATTATGGATGCATATCGGATATACTGGTCCAAAAGTTTTAAATATTGACGAAGAAGGTTACCCAATACAACCATATGGTGTAAAAGACAACCCTTATTCAATTATTGATACAGCTGATATTGTTTTTGTATGCCCTGTTAATACAGGTTATTCAAGAATGATTTCTGATAGTAAGGGTAAATACCCTGATAGAAAAATATTCTTCGGAATTAACGCTGATATAAAGTATTTAGCTGATTGGATTAATACATTTATTTCAAGAAAAAACAGATGGGAATCTCCAAAATATATTATAGGGGAAAGTTATGGTGGCACAAGAGTGATGGGTTTATCATATGAATTACAAAATAAACATTGGATGTATCTGAATGGAGTTATAATGGTTTCCCCTGCAGACTATAAATTATTTGAAGAAGGTGACTCGGTAAATTCGTCTCTTCACCTTCCATATTATTCAGCAACTGCATGGTATCATGGTGCACTAGACGAAGATTTACAGAAAAAAGATCTAAATCAAATTCTACCAGAAGTTGAAGATTTTACAATTAATAAATTAATTCCTGCAATTGCCAAAGGTGGTTTCATTTCAGAAACAGAAAGAGATGAAATAGCTGATAAATATTCGTATTATTCTGGTTTAAGTAAAATATTTATTTTAAACAACAATCTTAATGTGCCAAATAATTTCTTTTGGAAAGAACTACTAAAAGAACGTGACGGATTAACAGTAGGAAGATTAGATTCAAGATATCGTGGGTTAGATAAGAAAAATGCTGGATCATCTCCTGATACTAATATTGAACTAAATTCATGGAACCATTCGTTTACGCCTGCTATAAACTATTATTTAAGAAATGAATTAAATTTTATAACTGATATTAAATATAATGTTTTTGGACCTGTTCATCCGTGGGATAGGGAAAATAATAATACTCGGGAGAATCTTCGAAAAGCAATGGCTCAAAACCCTTTTTTAAAGGTTTTTATTCAGTCTGGATATTACGATGGTGCTACAAATTATTTTCAAGCAAAATATACAATGTGGCAAGTTGATCCCAGTGGAAAAATGAAGGATAGATTTTATTTTGAAGGTTATCGAAGTGGTCACATGATGTATTTGCGAAAAGAAGATCTGAAAAAATCAAATGAAGATCTTCGTCATTTCATTAAAAATTCATCAACAAATGGTAAGCCTGCAAAATATTAAAATTTTATAGTTTAATTTTTATTATTTTTGTTCAAATTTTATAAATGAATTTACTAATCCGTTCAGCTACTGTAATTGATAAAAAAAGTGAATTTCATAACCAAACTCTAGATATTTTAATAAGGGGAGGGATTATTTCTGATATTGATAAAAACATCAAAAACTCTAAAAATTACAAGGAATTAAAATTGAATAATTTATCCATTTCAAATGGATGGTTTGATTATAGTGTATGTACTGGAGAACCAGGATACGAAGAAAGAGATAATTTACTAAATACATTAAATGTAGCTGCTAAATCAGGCTTTACATCATTAGGAATTCAACCTGACACAAACCCAATTATTGACAAATGTACTGAAGTCGAATATCTAAAATCATTAGCTTCAAAATCTAATATAGACATTCATCCCATCGGAGCCTTAACCAAGCAATCTACAGGTAATGAATTAGCAGAAATATTAGAAATGGGAGATTCAGGTGCAATTGCCTTTGGTGATTTTAAAAAGCCAATTGAAAATCCAAATCTACTAAAACTTGCACTTCTTTACTGTAAAAATCAAAATTATCCCATTTTTTCATTTCCGTTTGAAAAAAAATTAAACATTGATGGAGTTATAAATGAGGGAATCACAAGTACTTTGCTTGGGCTAAAAGGAATTCCTGCAATTTCTGAAGAAATAAATATAAAAAGAGATCTAACAATATTAGAGTATACTGGAGGTCGTTTACATATACCAACAATATCAACAGCCAAATCAGTTGATATTATAAGAAAAGCCAAAAGCAAAAAATTAAATGTAACATGTAGCACTTCAATTAATAATCTATTTTTTAGCGATTTGAATGTTTTAAACTTTAATACAAACTTTAAAGTCTTACCTCCTCTCAGGTCTGAAAATGATATTGATGCTTTGATTATTGGAGTTAAAGACGGTACTATTGATTTGGTGACATCCGATCACAATCCGTTAAATATTGAACTGAAAAATTTAGAATTTGATAATGCTAATTTTGGTTCAATTGGCCTTGAAAGTTTCTTTGGTGCATTAAATAAATTATTTTCTACAAAAATGTCAATTGATATTTTAACTAGAGGTAAAAAAATATTTAATATTCACAACTCTATTATTAAAATAGGTGAACTTGCTAATTTTACATTATTTAATCCATTAAAAGACTATATTTTCAAAAAGGAGCACATACATTCAATTTCTAAAAATTCAATTTTTATTGATATAAAACTAAAAGGATTTGTATATGGGACTATTTCTAACGGGAAATTAACAATCAATGAGTAATGAATTAGCTTATAACATAAATCATCCAAAAAAATTTAGCTCTAAATCTAAGATTATTATTATGCTTCATGGTTACGGAAGTAATAAGGAAGATTTATTTTCATTTTCTGATTACATGAATCCAAATGATTTAATAATATCAATTCAAGGTCCTAATAAAATAGATTATGGATCTTATTGTTGGTGGACAATAAACTTTGATGAATCAATGAATTTATCAATGAATATTTCCGAAGCAAAGGAATCTATTGAATCATTACACAACTTTATTTCAGTATATTTATCTGAAAGTTATAAATTTAACTTTGAAAATATCTTTCTCCTAGGATTTAGCCAAGGTGCCATGATAGCATATGCCCTATCGATTAATTACCCAAGGTTCTATAAAAAAGTTGTCGGATTAAGCGGAAAAATTCCTAAAGAAATATTACAATATAAAGAAAAAGAGTATTATTTAGATCATAACTTTTTTTGCTCACACGGGATATATGATCAAGTTATAAAGATTAATGCTGGAAGAGAATCATCAAATTGGTTATTGAAAAAAGAAATTAAACATATATTCCTAGAATTTGAGTCTCAACACAATGTATCTCCAGAGAATTTTGAAAAAATGAAATCATGGATTTATGATAACTAAAATCCATCAACTACTAATCCGTCATAAGCTAGACTAACATTTTTAGGTAGTTTACTTTGAACATCTTTATGAAAACCTAGTTTATGACTAATATGTGTTAAATAAGCCTTTTTAGGATTTAATCTATCGATAATAGCTAATGCATCATTAAGACTTAAATGTGAATAATGCTCTTTTATTCTAAGTGCATTAATAACCAATACATCTAAACTCTTTAATTTATGAAATTCTGTTTCAGGAATAGTCTTAACATCGGTAAAGTATGCAAGATTGTCTATTCTAAAACCAATTATTGGTAATTTTCCGTGAAAAGCATTTAAAACTTTTATTTCTTTATTATGAAATTTAAAATCTTTATCGATCAAATTAACAGAAACCTTTGGTGTGCCTGGGATATTACCTTTAGACTTAAAAATATAATCAAATCTCTTTTTTAGTGCACTTATAACCCTTTTACAGGCATAAATGGGAATATCACCATGTTTAAAATAAAAAGGTCTAATGTCATCTAGTCCTGAAACATGATCATTATGTTCGTGCGTAAAAAAAATAGCATCTAATTTATCACAATTTGCATTAATCATTTGCATTCTAAAATCCGGACCACAATCAATGGCTATTTTTTTATTATCCCACTCTATCAATGCGGAAGTTCTTAGTCTTTTATCTTTGGGGTCATTACTTAGGCATACAGGGTGATCACTTCCGATTACCGGAATACCCTGAGAAGTTCCTGTTCCTAAAAAAGTTATTTTCATTTTATACTATTACCAAAAATACATTATTTTTTTTCATCTAATTAGAGTTATTTAATACATTTGTAATGTAAAAACAACCTCATGAAAATGGTATCAGGTAGTGATAAATCGCTTTTAGAAGCAATTCCAACTATTAAACAAAAAGCCTTAAGAATTAACCTTAACGAAAATATTTATGGGACCTTCGCAGAAATTGGAGCAGGTCAAGAAACTGTTCGACAATTTTTCAGAGTTGGTGGTGCTTCTGGCACAATTGCAAAAGCAATGTCAGCGTATGACAAGAGCTTCAGTGATGATATATACGGAGTCGAAGACAACAAAAGATATGTGACAGAAAATCGATTAAGAAAAATGTTGAAACTTGAAACATCTCTAATCGAAAAAAGAATCAAAAGAAAAAACAATGAAAATAAAATGTTTTTCTGTTATGCTAATACTGTAGCAACAGTTGATTTTGCAAAAAAATATAACGGACATGGATGGGTTGGGGTAAGGTTTCAAATTAATCCAAAAGAAGATTATAATGATATTATATTTCATGTAAGATTTAAAGAAAATTCTGCAAGTCTTCAACAAGAGACTTTAGGTGTTCTAGGAACAAACTTAATTTACAGTGCTTTTTACCATTATGAGACACCAAAAAAAATAATCAAATACCTGTATGATCACCTGGATGATAATCAGGTTGAAATTGACACTGTAAATTTTTCAGGACCTATTTTTAAAAATGTTGATAATAGAATTTTAAGTTTAGAGTTAGTTAAGAATGGAATGACTGAAGCTGTAATGTTTGGCCCAGACGGTAATAATTTATTACCTGCAGGTGCTCTTTATAAAAAAAATATTCTTGCTTTGAGAGGTCGGTTTAGACCTGTAACTAAGGTTAACGAAGAAATGTATAAAAATTCTTTAGAAATGTTTTTAAAAGAGCGTCATGTTGATAAAAAAGATACAATTGTAATATTTGAAATCACTTTAGCTGATTTAACATCTGACGGTGAAATTGATGAAAAAGATTTTATGGACAGGGCTAAGCTCTTAGGATCTCTTGGAGAAACAGTTCTTATTTCTAACTACAAGGAATACTATAGGTTAGTAGAGTATTTTTCTCTTTATACAAAAAAGAAAGTAGGATTGTGTATGGGAGTAAATAACTTGATCCAAATTTTTGACCCTAAATATTACACACACTTGAGTGGTGGAATTCTTGAAGCCTTTGGTAAACTTTTTTTTAAAAGCCTAAAAGTATATTTATACCCTGTTTTATCTGAAAATAATGAAATTATTAACAGTGACAACCTTAAGGTACATCCTAGGATGAAAGAGCTCTACAAATTTTTTAAATTTAACGGAAAAGTTGTCGATGTTTTAAATTTCAAAAAACAATCACTTAGTATATATTCTCATGAAGTTTTAGAAAAAATAAGAAAAAATGAATTTGGATGGGAAAAACTATTACCGAAAGCAGTTGGATCAAAAATCAAAAAATTCAAACTTTTTGGTTATAAATAATTATCCTATAATCTGAGAAGCGTGTTCCTTGGTTTTTACCTTTTCAATAATATTTGATATTTTACCCTTTTCATCAATTACAAATGTTTTCCTTATAATACCCATATATTCTTTTCCCATAAATTTTTTCAAACCCCACACACCATAAGACATAATAACATCTTTATTCTCATCACACAATAGACTGTATGGAAAATTAAACTTATCACTGAACTTTTTTTGTAATTTCTCGTTATCTGCGGAAACACCAAGAATTTCATAACCTAATGATTTAAATTTTAAATAGTTATCACTTAGGTTACATGCTTCTGCTGTACATCCTGGTGTATTAGCTTTGGGGTAGAAAAAAATAACTAGTTTTTTATTGAAAAAATCTGAAGATTTTATAATATTACCATTTTGATCTTTACAACTGAAATTAGGCGCAATGTCTCCTATTTTTAAAATATTCATAATTCTTATATTTGAATTAATAAAATTAACATAATTTGAATAAAAAAGATAAAGTAATTTTTATAATAAAAAAACTTGAGGATTTATTTCCAGAAGTTCCTGTTCCATTAGACCATAATGATCCATATACTTTATTAATTGCTGTTCTTTTATCAGCTCAGTGCACTGACAAAAGAGTAAACACTGTAACACCAAAATTATTTAAAATTGCTGATAATCCATTTGATATGGTTAATTTAACAATTGAAGAAATTAAAGAGATAATAAGACCTTGCGGGCTATCTCCAATGAAAAGCAAAGGGATTTTTGGTTTAAGTAAAATTATCATTAAAAAACATGACGGAAAAGTACCCCAATCTTTTGATGAATTGGAAGAACTTCCAGCCGTTGGTCATAAAACAGCTAGTGTCGTAATGTCACAGGCTTTTGGACACCCTGCATTTCCGGTAGACACACATATTCATCGCTTAATGTTCAGGTGGGGATTAAGTAATGGGTCCAATGTCAAGCAAACAGAGAAAGATGCGAAAAGACTATTTCCGAAAGACAAATGGAATAAACTTCATTTACAAATTATATATTATGCAAGAAATTATTCACCAGCTAGAGCATGGGATATAAATCGTGACATAATCACAAAAAAAATAGGAAGAAAATCTATTTTAAAAAAATTAGTTTAGATTAATCAATGTAGTTTTATCATTAACCCTAACCGATTTAATTGACTTTGAGTAGTTTATTAAAAAATTAATAGTTTTTCTTTTTGGTTCAAGAGAGATTATTTCTTGAAAAAAGTAGTTTTTTTCCATTCATAAATATTTCTATTTTGATAACGAAAAAAAAAAATAAAATATTATATTAATTTGTTAAACTAATATTTTTATTTTTAATTATATTTCTAAGGTTTATTAAAGCATATCTCATTCTTCCAAGTGAAGTGTTTATACTTACACCTGTTTTTTCTGAAATTTCTTTAAAACTTAAATCATTGTAGTACCTATAAACTAGAACTTCTTTTTGATCATTAGGCAAGAAATTAATTAATTTTTTTACCTCACTATGAATCTGATTTTTTATCATCTGATTTTCGATATCAATGTCAGAGTTTTTTAAAACAGAGAAAATATCAAAATCATGTGAATTTTCAAATTTTGGAATTCTCTTGTTTTTTCTAAAATGATCAATAACTAAATTGTGAGCAATTCTGGTTACCCAAGAAATAAATTTACCTTCTTCATTGTAATTACCCAATTTTAATGTTTTTATAACCTTTATAAAAGTATCTTGAAATATGTCTTCTGATAAATCTCTATCGTAAACTTTGGAATAAATAAAACTATAAATTCTTTGTTTATGACGTTTAAACAGAACTTCTAATGATTTTTCATCACCGGAAATATATTTAGAAACTAAAACTGAATCAGCAATAACAGATTTTTTCATAACATTACATTTAGATTAAACTAAGTCTAATAAGTTTTTAAGTAATGTTATCCTATAGGCGATTATATTAATTTAATCAAATATACATTTAAATTTATTATTATTCAAAACTTTATCATTTCAGAAAATTATATAGCATAATTTTTAGCATTATATTTGCTATAAGTTAAAAATGAAGATTTTATCAGGAAAAAATAAATCAATCGAAATAAAAGGGGCAAAAATGCATAACCTTAAAAATATTGATTTATCAATTCCAAAGAAAAAAATTATAGTAATCACAGGGGTTTCAGGAAGCGGAAAATCATCATTAGCATTTGACACAATTTATGCTGAAGGACAAAGGAAATATGTTGAAAGCCTATCCAGTTATGCAAGACAATTCCTTGAAAGAATAGAAAAACCAAAAGTGGATAAAATATGTGGGCTTTCACCTGCAATAGCTTTAGAACAAAAAATCTCCTCTTCTAACCCAAGGTCTACAGTTGGAACTAAAACTGAAATTTATGATTACCTAAAACTATTTTTTTCTAGATATGGTGAAATATATTCACCTATTTCTGGAAAAATAGTTAAAAAAAATACTGTTTCTGAAATTATTGATGATTTAAAAAAACAAAAAAAAGGTGATAAAGTTTTAATCTTATCAAAATTAGAAAAAATTAATAAAGAAAATTTTGACAAAAAAATAAAATCTCTTAAAAATCAAAATTATAATAGAATTTTATCAAATGATAAAGTTTTGAAAATTAATAATATTGTAGATTCTGAAATTAATAATTATGATGAATTGTTCCTTGTAATAGATAGGATAATATGCAATAATTCTGAAGAATATCTTAACAGAATAGCCGACTCTATTGAAAATACTATCTATGAATCTAAAGGGAAATGTATAATAAAAAACATTTCTACAAATAAAACCTTTAAATATAATACAAGACTTGAAATGGATGGTATTTTGTTTGAAAATCCTGATACAAACTTTTTTAGCTTTAACAATCCACATGGAGCGTGCGAAAAATGTAAAGGATACGGAGATATTGTTGGAATTGATGAAAAACTTGTCGTTCCTAACACATCTCTTTCTGTATATGATGGGGCTATATTTCCATGGAGGGGAAAAAAACTAAGTAAATACAAAAATTTATTTATCAAAAATTCTTTAGAAAATGGCTTTCCTATTCATAAAGCATATAACAGTTTAAATAAAGATCAAAAAAAACTTTTATGGAATGGAAGTGAAAAAGTTTTTGGGATAAATAATTTTTTTGAAAAACTTGAAGCTAAAATGTATAAAATACAAAACAGGGTATTACTTTCAAGATATAGAGGTAAAACAAAATGTGACAGCTGTGAAGGAAATAGACTTAAAAAAGAGGCAGGATATATAAAAATCAATAATAAAAACATATTTGATTTAATAAACATGCAATTAATTGATTTAGATCTATTTATGAGAGAAATTAATCTTAAAAATTGTAGAATCTTAAATGAAATAATTGATAGAATTGGTTGTTTAAATGACCTAGGATTAGGATATTTGACACTTAACAGAAAGTCTTCAACTCTTTCCGGGGGCGAATCACAACGTATTAACTTAGCAACATGTATAGGAAGCAATCTAACTGGATCTCTTTATGTTTTGGATGAACCAAGTATTGGGTTACATTCTCACGACACAAAAAAATTAATAAAAATTTTAAAAAAATTAAAAAATCTCGGAAATACCGTTATTGTTGTAGAACATGATGATGAAATTATAAGATCAGCAGATTATATTTTTGATATTGGACCTAACGCTGGATCCCTTGGTGGTTATTTAGTTGGTCAAGGAGAGTTTAATGAATTTATAAAATCTAATACGTTAACGGCTAAATATTTAAAAAATGAATTGAATATATCTTTACCTAATAAAGAAAGATTATCAAAAAATTATATAAATATTTATGGTATAAGAGAAAATAATCTTAAAAATATTAATGTTAGCTTTCCATTAAATAAATTTGTTACAATAACTGGAGTTTCTGGTTCTGGAAAAAGCACCCTGATAAATAAAATACTATATCCTGCAATTTTAAATAATCTAAAAGATTTTTCAAAAAAACCTGGCGAATTTGATAAAATATCAGGAAATATAGAAAAAATAGAATTTGTCGAATATATTAGTCAAAAAGCTATCGGGAAATCATCAAGATCAAACCCTGTTACATATATTAAAGCATACGATGAAATCAGAAAACTATTTGCATCAATAAGGGAAAGTAAATTAAGGTACTATAAGCCAAAACATTTTTCATTTAATGTTGAAGGAGGCAGATGCACGCATTGTAAAGGTGATGGTACAATATCAATAGAAATGCAATTCATGCCAGATGTCACACTGCAGTGTGAAAATTGTAATGGCAAAAGATTCAAAAAAGAAATTCTAGAAATTAAATTTTTTAATAAAAATATTTCAGAAATTCTGAATTTAACGGTTGATAATGCAGTAGTTTTTTTTAAAGAAAACAATGAAACAAAAATAAGCAAGAAATTAGAAGTATTACAAAATGTTGGTTTGGGATATATAAAATTAGGACAAAGCTCATCTACACTTTCTGGTGGAGAAGCTCAAAGAATTAAATTAGCTTATTTTTTAAGTATAAAAAATAAAGCTAAAAATGGTTTATTTTTATTTGACGAACCAACAACTGGGTTACACTATGATGATATAAACAAACTAGTAACTTCAATAAATGAAATTATTGATGTTGGTAATTCTGTTATTATTATCGAACACAATTTAGAGTTAATTAAATGTTCTGATCATATAATTGACCTTGGACCATATGCTGGAGAAAATGGAGGAGAACTAATTTTCAGTGGTAATCTTAAAGATTTAATTAAACAAAATAGTTTAACAGGTCAAAGTGTGAAAAGTAGTTTTATAAAATAGTTTGGCACGCAGTTTGTATAATGTATATTGGTTAGTTTAATTTATTGAATAGTTAGTTTGAGCCCCGTATCTTTCCTTAATTTACGGGGCTTTTTATTTTATTACATCACAAACTATTAATAATTTTTACCATATCTTTTGTTAATTCTTTTCTACTGTATTTTTCTAGATTTATTGGTGAGATTATATTAGATCCCATTTTAAATTTATTATAAGATTCTAAAATATAATTATATACTAGATCTAATTCTTTATAATTATAAAAATCACCTGTATTAGTTTTGTTTAAAATAGAAGATACTTCAGAATTATTTGGTCCTATGGCCAATATTGGTCTATTAGAATTTAAATAATCATAAAACTTGCCTGGAACAGCATATGATGATTCTATATCATTTACCTCAATCATCAATAATAATTGACTCCTACATACATAATCAATAGTCTTTTCATAATCAACATAACCATAATAATTAATACATTTTGCAAAAATTTTTGACTTAAGATTATTTTTAAATTCTTGATCAACATTTCCAACAAAATTTAACTTTAAATCATTTATAAAACCACTTATATTTATACATAATTTTTCTATAGCCAACCATAGAATTTTAGGATTCCTATCTGGATATATAGAGCCAACATGAGAAATCGAAAATTGTTTGTCCAATTTAATGTCTTTACGAAAATAATCGTAACCGTTGGTAACTTTAAAATTATTTTTAGAAATAGTATCAAAATAGATTTTTAGTTTTTTTGAAGTTGTAATTATCGCATCGGCATTATTTAAAACACCATCTCTATATTTTTTATGAATTTTCTTAGTATACTTTAGAAGATGAAATCTTTGTAAATAATTTAATTTTAACCATGGATCACGAAAATCTGCTATCCATTTTATATTTAATTTATTTTTTAGATCTAGTCCAATTAAATGGATACTATGAGGTGGACCAGTAGTGATTATAGTTTCTATACTATTTTTAATTATGTATTTTTTGAGAAAATTAACAGAGGTTTTTCTCCAAAATATTTTCATGTCAGGAATAAATAAATTGCCTCTCAAAAAAAATAACATCTTTTGAAAAAAAGATTGATTAATTTTATTTTTCACATTACCTTTTCTAATGTTATTTAAATATTTATTATTTCCAAAAATTGAGGATAACTCAAAAATAGGATGTCTTATAATATTTAAATCTTTGATTATATGATTATTAAGTGAATAATCATACACTGGATAATTTGGTTTATCGGGAACAAAAAAAGTCGGCTCAATACCATTTTCTGGAAAATACTTAGCAAATTTCATCCACCTCTGCACTCCAGGACCTCCAGCCGGAGGCCAATAGTATGAAATAATTAAAACTTTTTTTCTCAATCTTTTCTTTTTGCTAAAAAACCAATGAATAATATTAAAATAAATGAAATAGAACTGAATAAGCTAATCTTACTACTTAATTCTACGACTTCTGGCTCAAATTTAAATTCTATATTATATTTACCATTAGGGACTTCTAAACCTCTTAAAATATAGTTAAATCTAAAATGTGAAACCTTTTCACCATTAATATATGAATTCCATCCATGCGGATAATATATTTCAGAAAATATAATTAAACCCAACTCATCAGATTCAACTTCGTACTTAAGGTAATTTGATTTTTTTTCGATTAAATCTACTCTGTAATCAGTATTTTTATATTTTTTGGATTCAAAAACTTGAGAAACTGAAATATTTTTGAAATTTAAAGAATCAAGACTTAAAATCTCATCATTGTCATTTGTAACATTAATATTTTCTTTTACAAACCACGCACTTCCAGTAATATCATCATTAACATAAACATTTTTCTTATTTTGATCGTTATCTAGGATGTATTTGGTATTTAACATATTTAAGAAATTCATATGATTTTTATTTACATAAAATTCCATAACATCATTATATCTTCCTAATTTGGCAGCATGATAGCCATTAATAGAGTTTAAATAAAAATTTGGCCGTGTTGAAGATTCTGTTAAATCAAGAACTCTAAAATCAGAATTGTCAGACATAATATTTTTGTAGTTTTCATCCAGGCTATAAGGATTTTCAACAAAATATGAATCCGTAAAATTTCTGTCATTTACATAGTTCTTGTTAAATCTTACTAGATCAAAAACAGTTAACGTAATAATAAAAATTAAGGTTATATTAAATTTTATTTTATTTTTTAAATACAATAAAATAACAGTAAAAATGATTAGAACATAAAATAATGTTCTGACCAATTGATCTAAAAATATATTTTTTCTGTCTTCTATTAAAACATCTTTAACAACTTGATTTAATCTTAAATCTGACTGACCGCTAAAGCTTAAATAAGAAGATGAAAAATACAGAGTTATCAAAATTGATAAAAAAACAAAAAGAGTTGCATAAAGAGCTTTAGTTTTTTCTGAATTATTAATTTTCTTATTTATCAAACTTGTCAAACCAAAAACTGCTAAAACAGGAATACATAACTCAAGAATTACCTGAATTGACGAAACCGCCCTAAACTTATTATATAAGGGGAAATAGGAAATAAATAGATTTGTTAAGCTATCAAAATTTTTACCAAATGAAAGTAGTAAGGAAGCTATTATTGCAGCTAATAGCCATCCTTTGTGCTTTCCTCTATATAAGAATATAGAAAAAATAAATAAAAAGAAAACAACTACTCCCAGATAAGCTGGAGCTTCAACAAAAGGTTGATCCCCCCAATATATTGGGCTGTTTTTTACAAAATTTTTAGCTTCTATTGTATTATAACCATTTGATTTAAGAAAATTAAAAAAATTAGAATTCATCCCTAAATTTTCTGAGGATCCGCCTCCCATAATTTTTGGAATAAATAAATTTAAGCTTTCAAAAATTCCATAACTCCATTGAGTAATATATTCTTGTTGTAAACCATTATTCATTAATTTATCACTACCATCAGGATTAATAGAAAGTGAAGAATAGCTTCCTCTTGTTGATTCTTTAGAATACTCAATTGTTGTCATCAAATTAGAAGCATTTAGTAGCAAAGCGAACAACAATGAAAAAATAAGCGTAAAAGCAGTTTTTAATAGATGATCAATATCTTTACTTCTTATTCTGTCGTATATAAACCATATAGCCAAAGAAAAAACAATAAAACCTAAATAATAGGTCATTTGAAAATGATTAGCTGTAAACTGAAGAGCAAGAGCTATGGTAGTTAATAAAAATCCAAAAAAATATTTTCTCCTTGTTACGTATATAATTGAAGCTAAAACAAATGGCATGTAGGAAATAGCATGGGCTTTAGCATTATGACCAGCACCAATTATTATTATCAAATATGTAGATAATCCAAATGACAAAGCTCCAAACAATGCAAGGCGATAATCAACTTTTAGACTAATCATAAAAAAATAAAAGCCTAAGAAATATAAAAAAAGATAATCTGCTGGTCTTGGTAAAAACCTTAAAAACAAATCTAGTTCTTTGATGTAATTATGTGGGTATTTAGCGCCTAACTGATAAGTAGGCATGCCAGAAAATGCATTATTTACCCAATATGTTTCTGCATTATTTTGTTTTCTAAAGTCTTTAAGTTCTTTAGACATCCCAGTATATTGAATTATATCATTTTGAAGAATTTTTTTACCTTCAATAATAGGTGAGAAAAATAATACTGAAGTAACAATAAAAATAATTGTCACAAAAAAATGCTTTAAAAAATTATATTTTAATAAATTTTTAATCATAATCGATATCAGTCAATTTCTTCATAATCTACATAATCACCTAAATTATTTTTATCATTAGATTTATTTTTTGGCATCTTATCTATTGAAACTTCTCCTTCCTTATATCTTTTACTTCTTTTTTTATCGTAAGGACCTGCTTGATGTTTTTTAATCTTGTTTAACAGAAACATATAAAATATTCTAGACAAAAATCTAAAAACAAAATAAAAAACAATTAAAAATAAAAAAAACTTCATTTTTTAAATATTTTTGACAAAGTTACGATTCTAATAATTCAAAAAAAGTTAATATCTTATTAAATTATAAGATTTATATTTGTTATGATACTTAGATAGGTGAATAGATTTTTTTTAATTTTAATTGTATTTTTTATTTCAAAGATTGACTTTGTTTATTCACAATATACCGAGATAATTAATTCTAATAGACCAGGAAACTCGTCTGGTGCATATTCTGTTGGTAAAAACATATTACAATTTGAAAATGGATTTTATATTGCAAATGAAAAGCATAAACTACTAAACTATAAGATTAACGGATTTGGAACAGATTTTAAAATAAGATATGGACTATTATATGAAAAATTAGAGTTGCTAATTGATGGAATATATCAGTCTGATAAATTTACTGATTTAAGATACACTCCATCTAACACTTTTAGTAGAAAAAATTTAAAAAAATTTCAAATAGGGGCAAAATACTTAATTTATGACCCTAAAAAGGGTACAGAAGATAAAACTAACTTATACAGTTATTGGGCAAATAAAAAGTTTAATTTCAAAAATATAATTCCAGCTATATCAGCTTATATTGGATTAAATATTGATTCTAAAAACAACCCTTACACAAGTTCACAAATCAAAGGAGTTAGTCCCTCCTTAGCTATTTTTACTCAAAGCAATATTACAAATAGATCTGTAATTATTACAAACTTAATATTTGAACGAATTGGTACTTACCAAAATGATTTTGAATATTTGATTTCTATTACAAATGCATTTAATAAAAATTTTATAGGATTTATCGAAATTCATGGGGTTAAAAGTGATTTTTACGCTGATAACAAGTTAGGTTTTGGGTTAGCCCATCTTTTTAGTGATAATCTACAAGTTGATGTGGGAACTATGTTAAATTTTAAAGAAACACCTAAAATCGGCTATATTAATTTAGGCTTAAGCTATAGAGTTAATTTATATTCAGAAAAATGATTTTTTTAAAAAAAGTAACAGAAAAAAAAGATTTAAAATATTTTGTAATGTTTCCCTTTAAACTTTACAAGGGTTCAAAATATTGGGTTCCACCAATTATAAATCAAGAAATGAATAACTTCAATGAAGATTTGAATCCAAATTTAAAGGATTCTAGTGTAGAACTATTTTTGGCATTAGAAGAGAAAAAAGTTGTAGGTAGAATAGCAGTGATTATAAATTGGTTTGAGGTAAAAAAACAAAAGACTAATAAAATAAGATTTGGCTGGTTTGATTTTATCGATAATTACGATGTTAGTAAAAAGCTTTTGGAAAAAGTAACGGAAATCGGCAAAGCTAACAAACTTGAATATATGGAGGGGCCAATGGGTTTTAGTAATTTAGATAAAGTTGGAGTTCTAACCAGTGGATTTGATGTTATTGGGACAATGATTACAACTTATAATTATGATTATTATAAAAATCATTATGAAAAGCATGGATTAAAAGTTGAGAAAACATTTCATGAAAAAACATTTATGTTTAAAGATATTGATCTGGATTACTATGAAAAAATGAGTAGAATTGTTAAGAAACGAAATAACCTTAAAGAGGTGAATTTTTATTCTACAAGTAAGGTAATGGATAGAGCAAATGAAATGTTTGATTTATTTAATCAATCTTATTCTAAATTATCTTCTTTTGTGAAAATTTCTGAAAAACAAAAAGAACATATGAAGAAAAAATTTCTAAGTTTTATTAATCCAGAATACATAAAATTTGTAGAAAATAGCGAAAATAAGATTATTGCCTTTGCAATTATTATGCCCTCCTTTGCAAAAGCATTACAGAGAATGAATGGTAAATTATTCCCTTTTGGATTCTTGAACCTATTATATGCTAAAAAATTCAATAAAGATGTTACACTTTACTTAATAGGAATACACTCAGATTATCAAAAAATAGGAGTAACTGCAATCATTTTTAACTCTTTTATTCAGACGCTAAAAAATAAAGGAATACAGGTTTGTAGAAGAACTCCTGAACTTACTGATAATATTTCAATAGATAAATTATGGAAAAAGTTAAATCCAAAACTTATAAAAAAGAGAAGTACTTATAAATTAGAATTACATTAGTTTTTCCGAAATCTTTTTATAAACACCTGATGTCAATCGATCTCTAATTGATGAAAATGCATCTAATGTTTCTTCGATATCTTTAAAATTGTGTGAAGCAGTTGGGATTAGTCTCAATAAAATTAGTCCTTTTGGAATAACAGGATAAATAACAATTGAGCAGAAAATTTTATAATTTTCTCTCAAATCTTTAACTAATGCAAAAGCCTCTGGAACAGATCCTTTTAAATAAACAGGAGTTACGCAACTTTGAGTAGAACCAATATCAAATCCTCTATCTTTTAATCCTGATTGAAGTTTATTTACATTATCCCAAAGCTTTTGTTTTATCACAGGTCTGGATTTTAATATATCCAAACGTTTTAATATTCCTTCAACTAACTGCATTTGAAGAGATTTTGCAAAAACCTGTGATCTCATATTATATTTCAAAAAATCTATAATTTCTTTATCTGAAGCAATAAAAGCTCCTGTACTTGCCATTGATTTTGCAAATGTTGCAAAATACACATCAATTTCATCTTGAATACCTTGCTCCTCCCCTGCACCTCCACCAGTTTTACCTAATGTTCCAAAACCATGAGCATCATCAACTAATAATCTGAAATTAAATTTTTTCTTTAGTTCAACAATTTCTTTTAGCCTACCCTGTTCTCCACGCATTCCAAACACACCTTCAGAAATAACTAAAATACCACCATTAGTTTCATTAGCTATTTTTGTTGCTCTTCCAAGATTTTTTTCAAGACTTTCCATGTCGTTATGTTGATATGTGAATCTTTTCCCTAAGTGAAGTCTAACTCCGTCTACAATACATGCGTGAGAATCAATATCATATACTATAACATCATTTTTGCTTACAAGTGAATCAATTGTAGATAATATTCCTTGATAGCCAAAATTTAAAACATAAGCAGCTTCTTTATTTACAAAATCTGCTAATTCATTTTGAAGTTTTTCATGTAAATCAGTATGACCAGACATTAATCTTGCACCCATTGGATAGGCAGAACCATATTTAGCGGCAGCTTCTGCATCAATTTCTCTAACCTCAGGGTGATTAGCTAAACCGAGATAATCATTAACACTCCAAGTTATAACCTCTTTTCCGTTAAATTTCATTCTACTTGAAATATCACCCTCAAGCTTGGGGAAGGCAAAATAACCCTCTGCAATATCTGCCCATTTTCCCAACGGGCCCTTATTATTTCGCATTCTATCAAATAAATCTCTCATAATTTTATAATTAATAATATTTTTAATTTAAATCCAAAAAGCCTTGATCTTTCATCCAATTATCATCAAATATTTTACTTAGATATCTAGATCCGTGATCAGGAAAAATAACAACTATCATATCGGACTCTTTAAATTCACATAATTTATTAAGCTCTTTTACTGCTTGAAATGCTGCACCGCTAGTATATCCTACAAAAATACCTTCTTTTTTAACAATTTCTCTAGCTGTATGTGCACTTTCTTTATCCGTTACTTTAATAAATTTATCTATTATTTGAAAATCAGTTACTGCAGGTATTAAGTTTTTTCCTAAACCTTCAATTCTGTAAGGAAAAATCTCCTTTTCATCAATTTTACCGGTTTCATGATATTTCTTTAAAATGGAACCATATGCATCTACTCCAATAATTTTAATATTTGAATTCATTTCTTTTAAGAATTTTGCAGTACCTGAAATTGTACCTCCTGTTCCACTACAAACGACTAGATGAGAAATTTTTCCGTCAGTTTGTTCCCATATCTCAGGACCAGTTGTCAAATAATGTGCTTCTGCATTTAACTCATTAAAATATTGATTAATATATATAGATCCAGGGATATCTTTATGGAATTTTTTTGCAACTTCGTAATATGATCTTGGATCATCTGCTGCAACATTAGATGGACATACATGGACCTCTGCCCCCATGGCTTTTAACATATCAATTTTATCCTTTGATGATTTCGATGTAACGGCTAAAATACATTTATATCCTTTCATTAGTGAAACCATCGCAAGGCTAAATCCGGTATTTCCAGATGTTGTTTCAATGATTGTATCACCTTTTTTTAATATTCCTTTATTTTCAGCGGAAACGATTATATGAAGGGCAATTCTGTCTTTTGAAGATTGCCCAGGGTTAGAAGATTCAAGCTTTGCTAGATATGTTCCAGGAAAGCTTTTACTTAATTTATTTATTTTTACCATAGGTGTATTGCCTACAAGCTCCAATAAATTATTAAAAACATTATTTTTTCGGTTCATTTTTAGAGAAAAAAGCTTTCAATAAAATAAAAAACAAAAATACGAGATTTTTTTATCTATTTAAAGATTAAACCATACAATTATCAACAATCTCAAGAAGATTCTTATGATTATTTTCAATATAGTTTAAATGTGTGACTAACCTTATTTTTTTTGGCCCCATAGAGTGCCAATCAAAAAATACTTTTTGTTTTGTGAAATATTCTATCAATTTCTTTTTTTTAGATGAATTAACCAAGTCAATAATAATAATGTTGGTTTCAACGTCATTTATGTTATCAACAAATTCTTTATTTGAAAAATGATTAGCTAATTCTTTAGCTCTTCTATGATCTTCTTTTAATCTCTCTATATTATTTTCAATAGCATATAATCCTGCTGCAGCCAAATACCCAACTTGTCTCATGGCACCACCCAGGATTTTCCTTATCCTTAACGCATTATTTAAAAACTCTTCTGATCCAACTAAAACTGATCCAATTGGACATCCCAAACCTTTACTTAAACAAACAGACATCGTGTCAAAAAACTTTCCGTATAATTTTGGATCATCATTTTTTACTATCAATGAGTTCCAAATCCTTGCCCCATCCATATGTAGACCTAAATTATTTTTATTACAAACTTTATTAATTTTATCAAAATCATTAACATTCCAACATGAGCCCCCACCCTTATTTGTTGTGTTTTCAAGACTCACTAATTTTGATAAAGGTGCATGATAAAATTCTTTAGGGTTAATTGCATCTAATAACTGTTCTGAAGAAAAAATACCTTTTTCACCTTTTAATAATTTAAAAGAAACTCCGCTGTTAAACGACGCGCCACCACCTTCGTAATTATAAACATGTGAATAGTCGTGAGTAATCACCTGATCTCCTGGATTTGTGTGAAGTTTAATGGCGGTTTGATTAGCCATAGTTCCTGATGGAAAAAACATTGCTTTATCCATTCCAAAATAATCTGCAACTAAATTTTCCAACTGTTTAACAGTTGGATCTTCACCATAAACATCATCTCCAACCTTTGCCTTAAGCATAGCATCAAGCATTTTATTACATGGCTTGGTTATAGTATCACTCCTTAAATCAATCATCTTATCGGTATATAATTACAATTTTCTGTTCCTATTGGAGAACCATCGGGGATTTTTAAAGAATCTTTTATTTCATATTCTTCTGGGTCCTCATAGAAATCTGTAATCATTCTNATATAATAACCTGAATATTTTGAAAGTTTATAATCCTTTCTTTTTTTGGATAATAGCTCTAAAGTAATTTTTTTCAAGTAATCATTACTAATTTTTTTAACCTGTGAAAAAGTACTTGAATCATTAATAACCTTGAAAATATTTTTTAATAAGGTCACATTAACAATATGCTGAACTTCTTCATGATAGGAATCATCAATTGACGGGACGATATTTGTTTTTAAAAGAATTGTTCTTTTTAAAATAAAATTATACAAATCATCTAGGCTGAAATTAGAATTATTTAAGGAATGTTGTAAAATTAGTCTATTAAGTCTTTTGGGTCTTAATATTAAACCTAAAGTCATATCAGCAGATGTTTCACTAACTGAAAAAGGGTCAAAAGCTACTCCTAAATTTGATTTAAAAGATTCTCTTGTTCGAGGGTATCCAAATGCCCTTGGGGGAAATAGCTTTAATTTATCCTTTGGAATCGCTAAAAAACTGGGAGATAGAGTTTTAACTAGTGAGTTTANTGCTTCTAGTTGGGTGTCTTTATCTAGGTAATGAAATTCATTTTGATTATCACCGACCAAAGAATAATTATAATCCATACCACCAATTATCTTCGCAGTAGCCTCGGTTTGATATCTATGAAAAAAATATAACGGAACAAATACATCCTCAAGCACTGAATTTGGAGTTCCTTTAGGCACATTGTTTTGAGAAAAATTTTGAATTGCTTTTTCTCTTATTTCAATTACTTTATCTAATCCCGAGTATGCTGTATCTCCATTATCCCAAAGATGAGCATAAGCATGAGAGCCGTCAAGTGAACGAGCATCATAGTCACTGATAAACCTTAGACCATCATTTGTAGCATCCTCCAAAATTTTATTTAGCTCATAATTTTCATTTTGATTTGATTTAAAATCACTATAGCTATAAGCTACAGTAACCTTGTCCCACTCTCCAATTCCTGTATCATATGCATCGTCAAAAACAATTTCACCATTTTTAACATCTACCAACGGATGTGGGTAGTCCATTACAGATGCTCTATTATTAGTGCTTGCTGCAAAATTATGTGCAAATCCAATTGTATGACCAATTTCGTGAGCACTAAGCTGTCTTATTCTGGCAATCGCTAACTCAAGCATTTGGTTATTTTCATTGTCTGAAATAAACGGATCCTTAGTTAATGCTTGAGCTATCATATAATCTTGTCTAATTCGAAGACTTCCCAAGCTAACATGACCTTTAATAATTTCTCCTGTTCTTGGGTCAACAACACTGGCACCATAACTCCANCCNCTTGTNGATCTATGNACCCATTGAATTACATTATATCTACAATCCAAAGGGTCAACNCCTTCAGGAAGCATTTTAACTTGAAAAGCATCTTTNAAACCTATNGATTCNTATGCTTGATTCCACCATTTTCCTCCATCTAANANNGCNCTTTTTACAGGNTCAGGNGTTCCGGGNTCNAAATAATAAATAATAGGNTCNACNGCTTCAGAAATGTCTAATTCTGGATTTTTCTTTTCTAACNTATGCCTAATAATATATTTTTTTGTGATTGNCTCNGTAATTGGNGTGGAATAATCCATATANGAAATTGAAATTGCCCCACTCCTAGCATCAAATTTTCTTGGCTTATAATTATTNTCTGGAAGTTTGATAAAAGAATGATGCTGAAATACNGTAACATTATCNGGNTCTGGAGCAACACTTCTAATTAAATTTCCTTTTGNTTCNCCTGAAAAAGTTAATAATGCTTCAAATTCNACATTTTCAGGAAATGCTTTTGTNTTCTCAATTTCAATNGCACTTTTTGATTTNTCAACTTTGTATGNACCNTGTTTACTATCNCTTAATNTTTTTGCNACNCCGTGCCTATCATACATTAANAAAGGAGTTATATCAATTAAATACGAGTCCTCTTTTGATTCAATAATTTCAAACCCAAAAATNACTGATTTAGCAAAAGCCTGTTCAACACTTTTTTTCTCGCTTTTNTTTTCTGTNTCAGCTCTATAATAAAGATTTGGCTCNATCAAAAGTANTTTATTACCTTTTTTNACAAACTTAACTANTCTCTCCGAACCTAGTTGNCCNCTATCTAGTCCAATATCATTTGAACCAACTCCAGAAGCCAGNGANCCTANATATAAAAATTCNTAATCAAGCTTATCAACATNAAGNAANATTTTATCCTTTGATTGGTTATATGTGAAATCAAAAAAACCTTTAAATTTCTCAATTTTATTATCCTGNGAAAAAGAAAAATTNAGNGTAATTATAAAAAANATTAGATTTATTGTNTTTCNNTTCATTGTTNTTAAATTTTTANTAAATCTACATAATATAAATTTTTAATGAAAATATTCTCAACTTGTTTAATTAGTATTAATTTTACACAAATGATTACTCAAGAACATATACAATCACTTAGAAATCGCCTGGATGCGTTAAGGGGGTATCTTTGACTTTGATGGTAAAAAATCTGCTTTACAATTAGAAGAGACCAAAACACTTCAACCTGAATTCTGGGATGATTCCTCCAAGGCTCAAACAGTTCTAAAAAAAGTTAAGTTTTTAAAAAGCTGGATTGATAATATTTATAAGTTAAATGAAAATATTTCAGATCTAGAAATTTTGTTTGATTTTAATAAAAATGGTGAGTGCAGTGACGAAGAATTATCTAAACAATTTAAAAATACTGAAGAATTTTTAAAAGAACTTGAGTTTAAAACCATGCTTTCAGAGGAATCAGATAACATGGATGCAGTTTTACAGATAACTGCAGGAGCTGGAGGAACTGAAAGTTGTGATTGGGCTCAAATGTTGATGAGAATGTATGTAATGTACGGAGAAAAAAATGATCTTAAGGTTTCAAAATTAAACGAACAAGACGGAGAATCAGCTGGAATAAAAACTGCTACTCTAAAATTTGAAGGAGATTATGCTTTTGGTTGGTTGAAAGGCGAAAATGGAGTACATAGACTAGTCAGAATCTCACCTTTTGACTCCAATGCAAAGAGACACACAAGTTTTGCTTCAGTTTATGTATATCCGTTAGTTGATGACTCTATTAACATAGAGATTAACCAATCTGATATTGAAATTAACACATCTAGATCTGGTGGTGCAGGAGGCCAAAGTGTAAATAAAATCGAAACAAAAGTTCAACTAACGCATAAACCTACTGGAATTCAAATAACATGTTCTGAAACGAGATCTCAATTAGATAATAAGATTAGGGCAATGCAAATGTTAAAATCTCAATTATATGAAATTGAAATAAAGAAAAAAAATGAAAAAAGATCAGAAATTGAATCAGAAAAAAAGAAAATTGAATGGGGTAGTCAAATCAGAAATTATGTGTTGCATCCATACAAACTAATAAAAGACTTACGAACAGGCACAGAAACGGGTAATGTTGAATCTATTCTTGATGGTAATCTAAAGGGATTTTTAAAATCATTTTTAATGTATAATTCAAATCAAAATAATAAATAACATGAAAATTTATCATAATCCAAGATGTAGAAAATCAAGAGAAGGTGTTCAGTACTTATCAAATAAGGGAATTGAATTTAAAATAATAGAGTATTTAAAAAATAAAATTTCTGAAAAAAAAATGAAATCATTATTAACTAAACTAAATATCTCCCCAATAGATTTAATAAGAAAAAATGAAATATTTTGGAAGGAAAATTACAACACAAAAGATCTCTCTGAAAAACAAATTATAAAATTGTTATGTAATCATCCTATATTAATGGAAAGACCAATTATTGAGACAGAATATAAGGCTGTAATTGGAAGACCAAAAGAAAATATAGATAACTTAATTTAAACGTTAACTTTTATTTATTAATATAATGGCACATGATTTGATTGTTTTGTTTTCAGAAAACTAACAAACTATGAAAAAAGTATTTATTGCTTCACTTTTTATTTTGATATTTAAAATAAATTTTTCACAATCATATAACTACAACCAGCCGAAAGAGTATATAATCTCAGGAGCCATTTCCAGTCTTGATAACGATGAGCTCCTTGAATACGCAACAATCACATTACTAAATCCACAGGATAAAAGTGTAATAACAGGTGGAATTTCTGATAATTTAGGTAAATTTTCTATTCCTATAAAAGGAGGAACATATGATGTTTTAATTGAATTCATTTCTTTTAAAAACTTAACACTCAACAATGTAGAATTGAATAACAATCTTGATCTAGGTAAAATTCGACTTGAATTAGATTATGAAGCTCTTAGTGAGGTGGAAATAATAGCTGAAGAAACAACCGTTGAGGTGAAACTTGATAAAAAAATATATACTGTTGGTAGAGATTTATCTGTTAGGGGAGGAAATGCTGGAGATGTGCTTGATAACATTCCATCAGTTTCGGTTGATTTGGAGGGTAATATCCTTCTTCGAGGTAATGATGCTGCTAGAATATTAATTAACGGGAAGCCATCAAGTTTAGTTGGAATAGATTCTAAATTTTTACAACAATTACCATCTGATGCTATTGAAAAGGTTGAAGTTATCACATCCCCTTCCGCTCGATATGAAGCTCAAGGTAGCGGAGGTATAATTAATATCATACTAAGAAAGAGCAAAAAATTAGGATTAAATGGTTCTCTTAGTTCAAGTATTGGTGATCCTAAAAAAAATGCGCTATCATCAAATTTTAATTACAGAAACGGTAAAGTAAACTTTTTCAACTCAAGTGGTTGGAATGATAATATTAGTCCAGGAGGTGGATTTAATGACTCTGAATATTACAATGATTTGAATAACCCTGATGACAACAATTTTTTTGAGGAGAACAGAGAAAGAGAAAGATCTAGATCAGGATATTTTCTCAATAATGGTATTGAGTGGTATTTAAATGAAAATTCCTCAATTGTTGGCTCATTTTTTTATAATAAAGCTGATTCAAATAATATTCAAACTAACACAATTAATGAGGTTGATAGTTTTGATGGTAATATATTAAATCAAACAACTCAAACAGAAAGCGAAAAAACAGATGACTTTAACAGAGAATATAATTTCAATTATGAAATAAATTTAAACGACTCTGGTCAAAAGTTAACAGTAGATCTTCAATATGATAATTCTGAAGATTATGAAAATGGAGAAGTACTAAGAGACGATATATTAGATGAAATTATCGAAACAAAAGAAGAAAATAAGTCTTACCTGATTAAAGCAGATTTTATATATCCAATAGGCAATAATAAACAATTTGAAGCTGGAATAAGAATCAGCGAAGATGATGATATCACAGATTATAAGGTTTTTGAAAACAGTAATTTTGGAATTATTGAAGATTTAAATCAAAGTAATATTTTTCAATACAAAGAAAAAATTAACGCACTATATACTCAATATGGAGTAAAAGTTGAAGATAAATATTCTTTCTTATTGGGGATAAGAATTGAAAATACTATTAAAGATATCAATCAGCTAACAACTCAAGATTTTAGTAATAAAAATGATACTGGTTTGTTTCCAACTTTTAACTTTGGACTTGAATTGAAAGAGAATGAAACTTTAACCTTTGGATATAACAGAAGAATCCGAAGACCTTGGTCTAGATTTATTAACCCCTTTCCTTCGAAAACTAGTCCTATAAATATATTTAGAGGTAATCCAGATTTAAACCCAACTTATTCAAATAATATAGATATTGGTTATTTAAAAAAGTTTGAGTCATCTTTTACAATTAATACTTCTGCATATTTCCAAAAATCAACNGATACTTATAATTTTATCAATCAAGAAAATGGAGAAACTGTTCAGCTTAATGGTGTTGAAGTACCAGTAGTAGAAAGGTTTCCTATTAATTTATCTACAAATGAAAGGTTTGGATTTGAATTAAATTTATCTTATCGAAAAGGTAGAAAATGGAATATTAACTCAAATTTTAATTTATATACAAACAAAGTAGTTGGTTCATATGAAGAACTTGTTTTTGATAATGAGAGTTTAAGTTGGAGTTTTAGATTAAATAATAAATTAACACTTCCTGGAGAAATTGAATGGCAAACGAGAATGAATTACAGAGGGCCAGAGGAAACAGCAATAACGAAAAGAAGAGGTCAATTTTCAATTGATCTAGCATTTAGTAAAGAGCTTTTTAAAGATAAGGCATCCTTAACATTTAATATCAGAGACCTTCTTGACCAAAGAGGTTGGGATATTGAAACATTCAATCAGACTTTCTATAATAATTCGTCCTTTAGATGGGCTCAAAGATCTTTCACGTTAAACTTTACATACAGGTTTAATCAAAAGAAGAACCAAAATAGAAGTCAAATGAGATCAGGTGGATATGAAGATGGATCCTTTGATTTTTAAAATATTATTTCTTTTTTCTTTCTTGAATGAGCTCTTCAATTCTTTCCTTTAGGGCACCAAAAACCCAATAAGGTATTACAAAGAGTAGCAAAACAAAGAACAGCCAAAATCCGATAGTTAATATGGTTAAAAAAGCCAAAAAACCGAGATATTGATCAAATTCAAACATTAGAAATAATTAATTACAACAAATATAACATATTGAATCTTTTATCTTAAAATTTAAATTAAATTATTTTCAACAATTAGCATTTTAATTAACCAATGACAAATCATTTTATGTTTAGTTACTTTTAATACGTAAATTTGTAATATAATACTCTGATATGGAATTTAGAATTGAAAAAGACACTTTGGGTAAAGTAAAGGTTCCTTTGAATAAACTATGGGGGCCGCAAACCGAAAGATCTAGAAAAAATTTTAAGATTGGACCTGGGGCGTCAATGCCTATTGAAATTATTCATGCCTACGCCATTTTAAAAAAAGCAGCGGCAATAACAAACAATTCTTGTGGAATTCTTTCAAAAGAAAAAATGNAATTAATTTCTAAAGTTTGTGATGAAATAAAAAGTGGAATTCATGATGAGCAATTTCCGCTAGTAGTATGGCAAACTGGATCTGGCACTCAGACTAATATGAATATCAATGAAGTTATCTCAAATAGATGCCAACAGCTTAAAGGAATTGATTTATGTGAAGAAAAAATCGTTAAAGCTAATGACGATGTAAATAAATCTCAATCATCAAATGATACATTTCCAACTGCAATGCATATAGCAGCATATGAAATAATTTCATCTAGAACATTACCTGCACTAAAAAAACTTAAAGTAAGTCTTGATAATAAAACAAATGAATTTAAAGATATAGTAAAAATTGGTAGAACCCACCTAATGGATGCTACACCTATTACTTTAGGTCAAGAATTTTCTGCTTTTGCTAAACAAATTGAGAATGGTATACTNAGTTTAGAAAATTCACTCAATTATATATCTAAAATTGCTTTGGGTGGAACTGCTGTAGGAACTGGATTAAATACTCCTGAGGGCTATTCCGATAAAGTTGCAAAAATAATTTCTAATGAGACAAAATATCCATTTGTAACAGCAGATAATAAATTTGAAGCATTAGCTTCTAACGAGGCAATTGTTGAATGTCATAATTCACTAAAAAGAGTTGCTATTTCATTAAATAAAATTTCTAATGATNTTAGAATGCTTTCATCTGGTCCAAGAAGTGGAATCGGTGAAATAATTTTACCTGCAAATGAGCCTGGTAGCTCAATAATGCCTGGAAAGGTAAATCCAACTCAATGTGAAGCATTGTGTATGGTATGTAGTCAAGTTATTGGGAACGATTCTGCTATAACTTTCTCAGCTAGTCAAGGACATTTTCAGCTTAATGTGTTTAAGCCAGTGATAATTTATAATTTAATCAATTCTTCTTCTTTAATAGCAGATGCAGTGAATAGCTTTAANTCAAAATGCATANAAGGTGTTAAACCAAATTTAAAATCTATAAAAAANAAATTGGATAACTCTCTAATGCTTGTTACTGCATTAAACACAAAAATAGGTTATTATAAAGCTGCTGAAATAGCTAATAATGCTTATAATAATGATACAACTTTAAGAGAAGAAGCNATAAAGTCCGGCTATTTGTCTGCAGAGGACTATGATAAGTGGGTANATCCCAAGAACATGATTTAGCGCTAATCATTATGTTTAAATTAATTATAAATATTAAAAAGCTTCTTCAAATCAGAGATGAAAAAACTTCTTTTATCNCCGCTAATGAAATGAATAATCTACCTCATNTAAATAATGCTTTCTTGTTGATTGAAGATGGNAAAATTAGTGATTTCGGTAAAATGTCAGAAATCCCTAAAACAAATAATATAGAAATAATTGATGCAAAGAATAAAATTGTTTTACCTGCNTGGTGTGATTCACATACGCACTCGGTTTTTNCCGGAAATAGATCAGAAGAGTACATACAAAGATTAAAAGGTNTTTCATACGANGAAATTGCNGCAAATGGAGGNGGAATTTTAAAATCTTCAAATCAGATAAATTCTATTTCTGAAGATCAATTATTTGNAGAATCAAAAAAAAGAATAGAAACTTTAATTGATTATGGAACAGGATCATTAGAAATTAAAACTGGGTACGGTTTAAATTATGAGGCTGAATTAAAGATGCTTCAAGTCATTAGAAGACTTAAAGATGTATTACCTATTCTAATTAAAGCAACATTTCTAGGAGCTCATACAATTCCAAAAAATTATGCTAAGGAAGATTACTTTAAATTAGTTGTTGATAAAATGCTGCCAGATTTTGCAAAAATGAAATTAATTGATTTCGTAGATATTTTTTGTGAAAAAAACTACTTTTCAACTAAACAAACAAGATTAATTTGTGATAAAGCAGCTAAATTAAATATACCTTCCAAAATTCATGTTAATCAATTTAATTCAATTGGTGGGGTAAAAGTTGGTGTTGAATGCGGTTCGTTAAGTGTTGACCATCTTGAGGTTATGAACCAGAGTGATATTGATGCTCTTAAAGATAGTAATACAATGCCTGTATTATTACCAGGGTGTTCTTTTTTCTTGGGTATTAACTATGCGCCTGCAAAAAAACTACTAGCAAACGGAATTCCATTTGCTATCGCTAGTGATTTTAATCCTGGCTCCTCTCCTACTGGAAATATGAACTTCATAGTATCACTTGCATGCAATAAATTAGGAATTTCAGCAGAACAGGCAATCAATGCGGCCACATTAAATGGTGCTTATGCTATGGGAGTTGATAAAAAATCTGGTAGTATATGCAAAGGCAAGTTTGCTAATTTACTCATCACCGAAGATATAAACTCAATAGATGATATTCCATACTACTATGCTGATAATTTAATTTATAAAGTATTGATTAACGGTAAAGAGGTAAACTAAGAAAGCTTTTCATCTACAATCTTTAATATTTTTTTTTCTTTTAAACTAGTTTGGTCTAAAATACTTAATCCTTCAGTAAGTGTATTGTTTACAAAATTCTTGTCATTTAAATCATTGCAATTTATTCTTACATTCAAATATGCACCGTTTATGGCTGCCTTAGCACAATGCATTGCCACCCCAACGTCTGTAATTGAATTTGGATTTCCATTTTGTGCCATCTCCTCAATTATTTCTAAAGAATCAAAACAAATTTTCATTATTCTAAACGGAACCTCAATCGCATTTTTTGTAGCAATTTGAATTTGATCATTTCTAATTTTCTTTTCTTCATCAGTATCTTTTGATAGAGAAAAAGCATTCATTATCGAATTAAATGCATCAGTATCTTCATCAACTAAATCCAATAGTTTAGACTGTAACAACATTCCTTTTTCTCCAGATTTTGAATAATATTCCCATTTATCATCCCATCCTCTTTTATGAGCAGATAAATTAGCTACCATAACAGCTAATGACACGCCTAAGGCACCACAATATGCTGAAATTGAGCCTCCTCCAGGTGCAGGTGACTCGCTAGAAGTTATATTTGCAAATTCAACTATTGTCTTTTTTGATAAATTCCTATTTTTTTCATCAATCATATATTCAATTATCCTTGAATTGGGGTCAAAAGGACTTAATTCATCAAGACCTAAGGATTTAATAGCTATATGAATTATTTCCGTTTCAGAAATTGCTTGTGATCTGTTTTGTTTAGCTAAATAATATTTTCCTGCATCAAGCAATACCTTTTTAGGAACCAATCCTATAAGCTCAGAGCCCGTAACTCTAATTCCTCTTACCTGAGCTCTTTCACAAGTTTTATCAAAAACCTCGTGTAATGGAGTCGTGTTAATATTAGTAATATTATAAGAAATTTGAGCCACTCCATAATCTTTTATAAACCAACCAATTCCTTTTAAATTCTCAAAATATCCCGGAACTCGCAAAGGATTATTATTTTTATCCTTTAGAATTTTTCCGGTCAATTTACCACCCTCTCTTTTTATTCTCCCAGCTTCTCTTAAGTCAAATGCAATAGCATTAGCTCTTCTAGTTGAAGTGGTGTTTAAATTTATATTATAGGCAACTAAAAAATCTCTTGCACTAATAGCAGTTGCTCCAGATTTTCTCACCTCATCATTAAATAAGTCAGGTCCATAATCCGGTTTCCATAGATGATCATTAAGTTTATTTTCCAATCCCTCATATTCTCCAGCTCGACAATTAGCTAAATTTTTTCTCTTTTCTTCTTTTGCAGCATTTTCATAACAATACACAGGAATTGCAAGCTCATTCCCTACCCTTTCTGAAAGATTATGAGCAAGCTCTACAGTTTCGTCCATTGAAATACCTGAAATGGGTATTAGTGGGCAAACATCTACCGCACCCATTCTGGGATGTTCACCTGAATGGTTTCTCATATCAATTAATTCTTTTGCTTTTGAAATTAAATTAAATGCAGCTTCTACTATTACTTCTGCATCACCAACAAAAGTTATTACTGTTCTATTTGTTGCTTTTCCAGAATCAACATTTAGTAACTTAACACCTGGAAATTTATCAACTGTTTCAATAATTTTACCTATAATAGACTGATTATTTCCTTCTGAAATATTTGGAACACATTCAACTAATTTTTTCATTATAATTTTGAATTATTTAATAAAGATATTAATATTAAGTTATAATGGAATATATGAATTTAAATATTATAGCTTTTGAAATAAAGCTTGAAAAAGACTTTTATAATTTAAATATAGAATGGCTTAAAAAAAATTTTACAGTCGAAAAATATGACGAAGAAATTTTATCCAATTCAAAGAAATATATTATTGATAAGGGTGGAGAGATATTTTTTGCCAAAACCAATGATGATATAATTGGAACAGTTGCACTAATGCCAACTTCTAAAAAAAATGTTTTTGAATTAAGTAAAATGGCTGTGAAAACTAATTACAGAAACAAAGGTGTTGGAAAACAGCTATTAAAAAAATGTTTAAAATTTTCTAAAACAAAAGGGCTTAAATCTTTGATATTGTATTCAAATAGAAAACTAAAGAATGCGATTTACTTATATAAATCATACGGGTTTAATGAAATCCTTTTAGAAAAGAAACCACCATACTTAAGGGCCAATATCAAAATGGAGATGAAAATAGCTTAAACTCTACCTTTTAAGGCATTAAACACCCAAGCTATTGCAAAGAATCCAAGTCCAACCGAAACAAATCCCCAACCTGCCACTTCATTATATTTAAATACACCTAAAGCGATTAAAACTAAACCAAAAAATATCATTATAAATGTAGCCCATCCTAAAACTGTGTTTTTATTCATCATTTTTATTTTCTTTTCTTTTTTTCCTTTTTTTCTTTTTTTCCTTTTTTTCTGAAAAATCAGTGTCTACAAAAATAGAGATTTCATCAGGTGACAAAATAATAGCTAAAGATTTTACAAAATCAATCTCCAGCTGTTTTAAAGAATCTTGTCTAGCCCCCTTGGAAGAATCAGTATTTTCTACAATTTGATTATAATTTTCATATTTTTTGAGTAATAAACCTTTTAAAATCTCTTTCTCAAAATCATCAAGATTAAAAATTTCAATACATTTTGGCAGAATTTTATTTAACTCCTCATAGGGATCAATTGTTGTAATATATACTGATGGTTCATATTTTGGAGGAGGTATATAGCCTCTTTGACCTCTCTGTACACCGTAAACTTGCTGAGAGACAACATTAGTGAAAGATATTAGAAATACAACAAATAAAATTAATCTTTTCATTTTCTTATCGACGGTGCAATTTATAAATAATTTAAATTATAAACTATTTGGGATTTATAATTTTAATTTTTGTCTGCCTTCCATTTACATATCTAAAACCATCAAATCCAAAAAAACCAGCCTCTTCTAACATAATCCTTATATCACGCCCCCATTCTTCAATATATGTTGTGTTATTTAACTCAATTGCATAAACTGTGTTGTAATTTAATGGGTAATCACCTGTTCCAACTACTCCACCCTGTGAATCCCACATTCCAATTGTTGGACCCGATGAATGTCCATATGAACCAAGAGGATGTGTGTAAATAGAAGGTTTAAGCCCTTTATTTTTAGCTTCTTTAAGTGAGTTTAATAGAATTTTATTTCCAGAAATTCCTTGAATAAAATTTGATGTTAAAATATCTTGAAGTTGGTTAGCATCTTCAAATGCTTCTTTTAAATAATTAGGGACCTCTATTTCTTCATCATCTAAAATATAGGCCATTTGTTGGCAATCAGAATTTAATCTAAGATACGTAATGCCAAAATCACAATGTAGTAGATCTCCTTTTTGAATAATATTTTCAGAAGGTCTATTAGAGAATGATCTTAAATGGTTTCCGTTAACTTCACTACTTCTTTGAATATCAACAGAAGGATGAAACCATGTATCTAAACCTAAATCGGTTACTTTTTGACGCATCCACCACTCTAAGTCTGTCGTTGTTGTCTTACCTATTTGAATTACTTTAAGAGAAAATGCTTCATTAATTATTTGTTTAGTTAATGTTACAATTTGTTTATAAATTTCCATTTCTTTAGGAGTTCTTGTTTCAATCCAGGCAGTTGCTAATTTTTGAGCTGATACAATTTTCTGTTTATTTATATTTGAAATGTTTTGTATAAACTCTTCATAATCTGTTTTATCAAGACCATCTGCTATATTGAAATATTTAGAGAAGTTTAAGCCTATTTTTTTTGGATTCCTGTCTTCAATAATCTCATTTAATCTTTTCCATTGATTTGGTTGCTTTTCTTTATTCCAAGCAGAGATAATATTTTCTCCAAAATTATATCTGGTAACAGCTAATTTTTCTAAAGTATTATTTTTTTTATCTCTGTAAAATACCAATATTGTTCTTCTTCTTGCATTTAACCATTCAGCTGGAAGCATGGTTCTTAATACAGGATCTTCATTATATTCTCTTGAAATTAAAATCCACATATCTATACCTGTTTTATCCATCAAATCAGGAAGTAAATTTTCAAATCTGTATTTTAGAAATTCATTGATTTTTGATGCACGATCTTTTTCATTTAAAATTTGAGCATTAAATGAATTTGATACGATAAAAATTAAAATAATTATTTTTTTCATAAACTATTATTAAACTATATTTATTGCTTACAGTAAATTTAAGAAATATCAAACAAGTAAAATTTAAAAAGTTCATGAAGAAAAAATATTTATTACTAACATTTTATTTAATATTTCTTGTTTCTAATTCCTTTTCACAAACTTATTTGAATATTAATTGGGATAATGAAAAATATTCAGCTCCAGATTCAGAATATGATGTTCATGGTTTATTTAGTAATTATTATGTTGAATACAGGAACTCTAAATCTGGGAATAATGTTGATATATATGAAACTTACCATACCAAAACAAAAATTAATAATTTCAATGATGAAACACTCTACCCGATTACAATTTCAAAAATTAATGTTTCTGAAATTTTAGATATTAAAGCTAGAATTATAAATAAGGATTCATTTAAAATTTATAATTTTTCGGAAATAAAAGAATTTAAGTTATCTGATTCAAATGAATACAATGATTTCTATGAAATACCAAATATTAAAGAAGAAGATATTATCGAAATAATTTATACTTTAAAAAAAGATTTCAACCTCAACGGCAATACGATCATAGAAAAAAATTATCCAATTATGTCATCAAAATTCATTTTTATTGAAAATGAATTTAACTCAAATATTAAAATTTATAATTCTCCTAATACAAATATAAGGGACACAATAATTAATAGTAGTAAAAGTAAGTATGTTGCCTTTAAAAACTTAAATGCTACGGTAAATGAGCAATACGCTACACCGATAGCTAACAAAATAAAAATATCTTATCAGTGTAACAATAATAATGAGATAATTTCACAAAATGAATATTGGAATAATCTTGTTCAAAATGTTGAAGAGATTTTTTTTCCAAAACATGTAAATAAAAAAGCAATTGATTTATTAGAAGAAATTAAATATAACCATCTGGAAGTTCCTTACAATGAAATATCTACAGCTAATACTATTGACAAGTATGTGAAAAATAATTTTATAATTTCTGCTAAAAATGATCCAAATTTAAATAAGATAGATTATATTTTTGAAAATAAAATCTCTAATAGTTTTAGTATTATTGAAGTATATACTAATCTATTAAAGCAAGCTAAAATTGACTATGAAGTAGTTATTAGTTGTAATCGATATTTTTTAAAATTTGATCCAGATTTCTTTGATCCTAACCAGTTAAGAGAATTTCTAATTTATTTACCAAAGTATAAAAAATACATAAGCCCTAACAGATTAGAATACACTGTTGCCGAGGCCCCTGAGGAACTTATTGGTAATTATGGAATATTTATAGATGAAAAGTTAGATTACTATTTTAGTGAAATCATCTTAAATAGAAAAAATTTTAGTGTTATTAATAAAAAAATAAATGTTTCGATTTCAAAAAATTTCAAAAAATCAATAATAGATGAAACAAGATCATTTACGGGTTATTGGGGAATATTAAACAGAAACTATATTTATCTTTCAGAGAATGAAAAAACTGATTATTTAGCTGAATACTTTACAATTAACGGATTAAATGATAAAAAAATATTAAAATATGATATTGAGAATTTTGAATTACATCATAATTCAAAAAATACTCCTTTATCAATTACATCTAAAATTCAGACAAACGATCTTACCGAAATTAAAGATAATTTATTTTATATAAACGTAGGTAAAGTAATTGGCTTACAAAGCAACCTGTTTGAAAACACTGAGAGAGTTTACCCTATTGAAATTAATTTTCCAAACGAATATCATTATGAAATTGAGTTTGAAATACCTAAACAATATTCAATTATTAACTTAGAGACTCTTAATGTTTCGAATAAATATATCTCTGTTGACGGAAATGTTAATGCAAAATTTGAATCAGTTGCCAAAATAAAAAATAATATCTTAAAAATAAATATAAATGAATTTTATAAAAAACTTAGATATGAGAAAATAAAGTACAATGAATTTAGAAATGTTATAAATGCTGCAGCTAAATTTTATCAGTCAAAATTAATACTTACAAAAAATTAAATTTCCCCAAATAATTTAACTTTCCAATCTGACCATTGATACTTCTTTGAAAAGATATATAAAACTGCAGGAAAAAAGAATAAAACCGGGATTAAAACTTCCGACAAAGGCATTACTTCTGGATTAGAAATATCCTTAAATACAGAATGAGTCTGTAATGCTGTCCAGTCAGCAGTAACAAGTAATGCAGCAATCATATTATTAGCAGCATGCCATCCAAGTGCTAATTCCATTCCTTCATCCATTAATGTCATTATTCCAGCAAATAAACCGGAACCTATATAAAATACAAATACAATATTGCCAAATTTTTCAATTTCAGGGTTTGCTCCGTGTAATAGACCAAAAGCAATAGATGAAGCAATCAGCGGAAACCATCTATTTCTCGCTATTAAACCTAAATTTTGCATCATATAACCTCTAAAAACATATTCTTCAGCTGATGTTTGAATCGGTAATAAAACAATTACAATTAAAGATAAAATTAAAAACGGTTTTAGGTTGAAATTAATTTCATAGTTTTCAGGAAACATAAAATAACCTAATATTATCATAAAAAAAGAAATTGAACCCCACAGAGAAAAAGAGAAAATCACTCTGTTGAAATCAATACTTTTTCTTGATGTTGTTAAGGACAAGAATGTGTTTCCGTTTATAAATTTGTTACATAAAACAATTCCTAACAACATTCCAACAAAACCAAGTAACATTAAAAATAAATTTAAATTTGGCTCAAGTACTTGCATCTGAGATGCAACATCCATTGTTGAAAGTTTTTTTTCAATTTCAGGAAATACACCCATAAAAGACTTAACACTGCTAAGATCAGCTCCAGCATCAATTAGCATCTGACGAAAAATTGCAATTGCATGCGGAATCGAAAAAATCATTGTTAACAGAAAAGTTATTAGTAAAGTGAAAAATAATTTTAAAAAGATAATCCACCAATCAGTACTTTCATTAAGGAGTTGCTTTATATACATAATTTTATTTTTTTTTAATTGCTAAAGTGGTTAGCTTACCTATTGAAATAAGTTTGTTTAATTCATCTGTAACTTTAACTTCCCAAATTTGCATTGTTCTTCCCATATGAATATTAGTAGCTTTTGCATAAACGTATCCATTACTTACACTTCTAACATGATTTGTTGTAATCTCTACCCCTCTTACAGCTAAATCTTTTTCGTTAATGAAATATCTAGAAGCAAAACTTCCTACTGTTTCAACTAAAGCGGCAGTCGCTCCTCCATGAAGTATTCCAGCAGGCTGATGAACTGAAGAGTCAACTGGCATTTTACAAGTCACAAAATCATCACCTATTTCAATAAATTCAATTTTGAGTGTTTCCATTAAAGTATTGGAACTCATTTTATTTATATCTTCTAATATTTTAGATTTATTCACAAAAAAATTTTAGCAAATTTACATAAAAAAAGGGCACAATTTATAGTGCCCTAATTTAATACATAAAAAATTAAATTTTTAATCTTTTACTTCTTCAAAATCTACATCTTCTACATTGTCAGAACTATTAGAGGAATCCTCTTTATTACTAGCTGTTTTTTCAGCCTGACCTCCTGCTTGTTGAGCTTTATACATCTCTTCACTTGCATCTTTCCATGCTGCATTAACTTTTTCAAGTGCAGGATCAATTTTATCTAAATTCTTTGACTCATACGATTTCTTAAGTTCTGCAAGAGCTTCTTCAATAGGTTTTTTCTTATTTTCTGATAACTTATCACCAAATTCTTTTAGTTGTTTTTCAGTTTGAAAAATCATTGCATCTGCACTATTTAACTTATCAACAGTTTCTTTAGCTTTAGCATCTGCTTCGGCATTAGCTTCAGCATCTTTCTTCATTTTCTCAATTTCTTCATCCGTTAAGCCAGACGAAGCTTCAATTCTAATATTTTGTTCCTTACCTGTTGCTTTATCTTTTGCTGAGACATTCAATATTCCATTTGCATCAATATCAAAAGTAACCTCAATTTGTGGGGTTCCTCTTGGTGCAGGAGGAATATCAGCTAGCTGAAATCTTCCAATTTCTTTATTATCAGGATACATTGGTCTTTCTCCTTGAGCAATCCTAATATCAACTGCAGGTTGATTATCTGCCGCAGTAGAAAAAACCTGTGATTTTTTTGTTGGAATAGTTGTATTTGCTTCGATTAACTTAGTCATAACATTACCCATGGTTTCAATTCCTAATGAAAGAGGAGTGACATCTAATAATAAGACATCTTTTACATCACCTGTAAAAACACCCCCTTGGATTGCTGCACCAACTGCGACTACCTCATCAGGGTTTACCCCTTTATTTGGTTTTTTTCCGAAAAACTTCTCCACAGCATCCTGAACAGCAGGAATTCTTGTTGAACCACCAACTAAAATAATTTCGTCAATATCAGATTTAGATAATCCAGCAGCTTTTAAAGCAGTTTTACATGGGTTTATAGTTCTTTTAACCAAATCATCGATAAGTTGATCAAACTTTGATTTAGATAAAGTTCTCACCAAATGCTTAGGGCCACTGTCTGTTGCCGTAATATATGGTAAGTTTATTTCCGTTTGAGCTGAAGAGGAAAGTTCAATTTTAGCTTTTTCTGCAGCTTCTTTTAATCTTTGTAAAGACATTGGATCTTTTCTCAGATCCATATTTTCATCTTTATTAAATTCGTCCGCTAACCAATCGATGATTTTACCGTCAACGTCATCACCTCCAAGGTGGGTATCTCCGTCTGTTGATAAAACCTCAAATACTCCGTCACCAAGCTCAAGAATAGAAACATCGTGAGTTCCACCACCAAAATCAAAAACAACAATCTTTTGGTCCTGGCCCTTTTTGTCCATTCCATAAGCTAATGCAGCTGATGTAGGCTCATTAATAATTCTTTTAACTTTTAAGCCGGCAATTTCACCCGCTTCTTTTGTTGCTTGCCTTTGAGAATCATTAAAATATGCAGGAACGGTAATCACCGCTTCCTCAACATTAGTTCCTAAATAATCTTCAGCTGTTTTTTTCATTTTTTGAAGAATCATAGCAGATAATTCTTGTGGAGTATAAAGTCTACCGTCGATATCTACTCTAGGAGTATCGTTATCACCTTTAACTACTTTATATGGTACTCTTTCAGTTTCTTTTTTTGATTCTGAAAATTTATTACCCATAAATCTCTTGACTGAATAAACAGTCTTAGTAGGATTTGTTACAGCTTGTCTTTTTGCAGGATCCCCCACCTTTATTTCACCACCTTCTACAAAAGCGATGACTGAAGGTGTAGTTCTTTTACCCTCAGCATTTGGGATTACAACTGGCTCATTACCTTCCATAACTGAAACACAAGAGTTTGTTGTTCCTAAATCNATTCCAATTATTTTACTCATAATTTCAATTTTTAAATTCGTTTAAATNAAGTCAATGATTGTGCCATTAAGTTTTANGTANNATTTTGTCAGCTTTTTTTAATTATNTATGACATATTGTCTTATTTTATGCCATTTATCAGGGAAANTATAAATTGTTTATATAGTTTTATAATTTGACNTTGATTTAATTTATTACATTTACAAACTATTTATTAATAAGATAAATGAACAAAAAAACTTACAAAAGGGTTACGGTAAAATCTCTACAGGAAATGAAG
>NZUH01000031.1 GCA_002697255.1 Flavobacteriaceae bacterium
CCGCTACCTACTCTACCTTTTCCAGAAAGCAAAATTTTAATTTTTGGAATAGATATTTCTTTAAGAACCTTATCAAAATTTATTCTATCTTTTAATTCAATTGCTTTAGGAATGGAAAAAATATTTTTTTTTAATCCGTATGCTCGTAAGCCATTATATGCACCAATAACACCTGCATAATAACCAAAACCAATCAATCTATTATTGGACTTGTCAACTATAGTCTCATGATCATATAATTCAATATTTCTTTTTAAAATCTCCTGAAGTAACTTTTTATTGTATGGCTGTTTCTTTATTGTATGTGAAAAAAAGAAATATTTCTTATCAGAAATTAATTTATTAATTGGAACTTCTTTTACTCCTATCAAGATATGACAAGATGAAAGATCTGATCCAACCTCAATACCTAATGACTCATATTCAAAATCAGAAAAACAACGAATGTCACTACTCTCGACTAGAAATTCAATATCAGGAAATTTTTTAATTATTTCTACACATTTATTAGGTGAAAAAACAACTCTTTTATCTGGAGGACTTTTATATTCCTTAATTATGCCAATTTTCATAATTCAAAAATAACCCCTTAAAATTCCTTGTACAAGTTTTTTATATATTTGCAATTCATTTTTGTTCATTGAAAATATGGGGTCGACTGGATTTGACAGCAAGTCAAGGTTAATACTAAGCATGTCGCGCAATAAAATAGTACGCGTAATAATCTATTTTAAACTTTAAACGGCGAAAATAAATACGCTTTAGCTGCATAATCTGAATTATAGTAGGATTAGCCTCGTTCCACTAGGTGGAAAAGCTAAATGTTTCACGAAAGCCTTTGTTAACGGCGTTCAATAAGAAACATCGTAAATGTTAACATAGAAAATATGAGTTTCGACATATTTTTGAAACTAAGAAACTAAGTGATATATGGAATGTTTTTAGTCAGTATGTCATCGAAAATTAATTAAAAACTAAACATGTAGAAATTTATTAGTTTTCTTGTTTGGACCCGAGTTCGATTCTCGGCGACTCCACGGCATTATTCCCTAAAATAAAATTTATTTTAGGGAATATTTTTTTTTATAATTAAACAATTAAAAACATATTAAGTGATAGAATATCTTAAAAATCTCATTTCAAATAAAAATATTCGAATACCTCTGTCAAAACAAAAAAAGGAGGAAAAAAAATATATTATTTCAGAGAAAAACCAATGGCTCAATCCTAAAGATAATTTTGGTAAATTAGAACGAGGTAAAGTTGAATAAATGAAACTATATTACTTTAATTGATTAATTTCAATAAATTAATTGTTATTTAAATGAAAAAAAATCTGTTTTTCTTGTTGTTAATACTTTTTTCGTGCTCAAATGATGAAACTCAGACTAGCGAGCCAGTAGTTGATAACTTATATTTTCCAAGCATAGATTCCGACCAATGGGAAACTATAAATCCTGAGGAACTAAACTGGGATTCCGTTAGTATCGATAATCTTTATAATTTTCTTCAACTTAACAACACCCGTGCTTTTATAGTTTTAAAAGATGGAAAAATTATTTTAGAAAATTATTGGGGTAATAACTTTTCAAATACAGCTCCTTTTGATAGCAACTCTAATTGGTATTGGGCTTCTGCAGGTAAAACACTCACTGCCTTTTTAGTAGGCATCGCAAAAGACAATGGGATTTTATCCCTAGAGGATAGCAGCTCAACATTTCTTGGAAATGGATGGACAAGTTTAGAAGAAAGTCAAGAGAGTTTGATAAAAATCAAACACCATTTGACCATGACAACCGGCTTGGATTATCTAGTGGATAACCTAAATTGTACAGATCCAAATTGCCTGACCTATAAAAACACCCCTGGGACAAACTGGTTTTATCACAACGCCACATACTCACTCCTAAAAGATGTCATCGAAAACGCATCCGAGACAACATACAATGATTTTACCAATCAAAAAGTAAAAATGCAAATTGGAATGGGTGGAAGTTGGATTCAATCTAATTACAGTAATATTTACTGGAGCACGGCTAGGGACATGGCTAGGTTTGGTCTTTTGATATTAAATGAAGGCGTATGGGATAATCAAGTGGTTTTAAGTGACACAAATTATTTTTCAAACATGGTAAATACTTCTCAACAAATGAATGAGTCCTATGGATACTTGTGGTGGCTCAATGGCAAAGATAGTCTGATACCACCTGGCATAACCTTCCCAATACAGACTTCTTTGGCTTCCAACGCACCAGAAGATTTAATTGCTGGGATGGGTACAAATGGTCAATATCTTGATGTGATTCCAAGTCAAAATCTAGTAATCATTCGCATGGGTGAAGCTCCCGATAGTGATGATTTACTCCCTATCAATTTCCATAACGAAATGTGGAGTTATTTAAACGATATTTTATTTTAATAATTCCAAATCCTCCCAAAAATAGTTCGACTTCACTCCTATGGGCTCCACGGCATTATTCCCAAAAATAACTCTTTATTTATGGTAATACTTATTTAATTATATTTGGGTTTTGTTAACAACGCTAATTAAAATTCCGAAACTTAATGTATAAAACAATATTTGAGATTACCAAAATGGATTGTCCATCCGAGGAAAATCTAATCCGAATGAAATTGGATGGTATTTCAAGTATTGCGAATTTGGATTTTGACATACCAAACCGAAAATTGACCGTCTTTTACAACGGAGAAATTGATGAAATCGAAAAGTCCGTTTTCGAACTGAATTTAGGGGGAAAGAAAATCTCGACTGAACAAACCGACAAAACAGAGTTTAGTGAAAATTCAAATCAAAAAAAACTACTCTGGACAGTTCTCGGAACAAATTTCACTTTTTTCCTAATCGAAATGACAACTGGAATAATCTCAAAATCAATGGGATTAGTTGCCGACAGTTTGGATATGCTTGCCGACAGCTTTGTTTACGGAATTAGTTTGTTTGCGGTTGGCGGAACTTTGACAAGAAAAAAACAAATTGCAAAACTCGCTGGATATTTTCAAATAACACTTGCAATTATTGGATTTATAGAAGTATTGAGAAGATTTTTTGGAGATGAAAAACTTCCTGACTTTTGGACAATGATTATTATTTCGATTTTTGCACTTATTGCAAACGGAATTTGTCTATATATTTTACAAAGGTCAAAAAGTAAAGAAGAAGTTCATATGAAAGCAAGTATGATTTTCACTTCTAACGATATGATTATTAATTTAGGAATAATAGTGGCTGGGCTTTTGGTAAATTGGCTGAATTCAAGCAAACCTGATTTGATTATTGGAACAATCGTATTTGTATTGGTAATTCAAGGAGCATTTCGAATACTAAAGTTGAGTAAATAAAAATTAAATACTAATCAAACAATTGCATAAAAACTCCTACTCAATCCAATTCAAATTAATCAAATCCTCTCCAAAATAGTTCGACTTCACTCCTCTTGGCTCCACAGCATTATTCCCTAAAATAAAATTTAGGAAATATTTTTTTAAGTTTAGCTAAATAAACACAATTAAGATATAAGCCCATTCTATAAAGTTTGGGCTTTTTATTACAAATAAGTCATAATTTAATTATTTATATTTTCCTAATGATTTTTATTTGTTAAATTGTTAATTATTAATTACTTACTTTCAATAAAATGAAAACAAAACTTATTTATTTAATGTCAATTATATTCTCTTTAGCAATTTATAATTGTGACGAGGCTGATGGTGGATCTTCTCAATCCCCTCCAGATGCAAGTACTTTTATAAGTATTGAAGATTTGAGAAATTCACTAAAACCTGATCCACATGTTCAAACAGTAGATCCCTCCGGTAATTTTACAGTAGAAGGTCCAGATGGTACAACTATATCATGTATTGGGAACTCAATATTAGATAGCAGTGGAAATACAGTTTCTGATGATGTTATTATTTCACTGTATGAATTCAATACTTTGGATGAAATGATCCTAGCTAAAGCTCCAACGACTTCTAATGGCAACCTTTTAGTTAGCGGTGGTAGTTTTGAGGTTACAGCAGAAAATGCAACCACGGGTGAAGAATTAGAATTTAACCCTTGGAGTTGTTCATGTTTATTAAATATCCAAACAAATCCATCAACTACCCATCAAAACCAGATGGTCTTATTTGATGGTAACACAAATAATTTAGATAATAATGGCCAACAAGTAGTTGATTGGAATATGGTTACTCAAGGTGAATTTTCAGTTGCTGATGGAGTTTTTCAAGCTTGGGGAATTGACATTGGTTTTTCTAATTGTGATGTTTTATATGAAATGGCTGGTGAAAATGGCACTCAATTTGAAGCAACAGTAACTGGTGTAACTGATTATTCAAGCAACGTAGAAGTTTGGTTAATTATTGATGATTTTCCGTCAGTTGTTATGTTAACTACTGTTAACTCTACTCCTGCTCTTGAAACCTATGCTGGTTCTATACCAACGGGGCTTAATGGAACTTTAGTAGGTATTCATATTGATGATGATAGCTATTTAAATTTTGGGGTTTTACCAATTACAGTAGCTGGAGACGACTCATTTAATATAGATGTTGATTACGGTACCGAGGCAGAATTAGTAGCCTTGGTGGAATCACTAGTAAACTAGTCTTTGACTGTTTTAAAATTGTGAGTGCTTGAATCTTCAAAAACTTTTAACAGCTAAATTCCAGTATTTAAGGAATTTAATTTTAAAGAATTTGCTTTATAAGCAGTCATTATTTTTTTCCATGTATATCGAAAATTTCAATATCATAATTCATTAATCCCATTAATTACAAAAAAAATATGCATAATATATACATTATAATAATGTTATTTATTTTAAGTAGTTGTTCTCAGAAACCAACTAAAGAAAAAACAGTAATTAAAAAAGAAAATATTGAAATTGAGTTGACTAGTGAAGCTGCAACGAAAAAAGACACTTTTAAATTAAGTGATAAAAATGTGATGGAGTTCTTTTTAGAATATGATAAAAATAACAAAGAGAATAAGGTTAGAATTTATACGGACTTTGGAAATATTGATATTTTACTTTTTAAAAATACTAAATTTCATAGGTCAAATTTTATCTATCTAACCAAGAAAAATTACTTTAAAAATACACAATTCTACAGAGTAATTAATGATTTTATAATTCAAGGTGGAAATAGTGATAATAGAATCATTTTAGAAAGAAGAAAAAAAATTGGAAAATACTTACTTCCGAATGATTTAAATAAAGGTCATAGACACAAGCGTGGTATGGTCAGTATGCCTAGTAGTTTAATTGAAAACCCTTATAAAATGGCATCTCCCTTTGAATTTTTTATCGTCCAAAAAAAATCTGGAGCTCATCATCTAGACGGAGATTATACAGTATTTGGGAAGGTTATAAATGGTATGGAAACGGTTGATAAAATTGCAGCTGTTGAAACTGACAATATGGATTGGCCTATAAAAAATATATATATAAATAAAGTTGAAATTATTGAATAATTATTCGGTATAATTATTGTTTAATTGTTACACATGCAAATGTTCCCTACAAAATATGATGAGATTTTAGAAAAAGTTAACTTAATTAAGCCGATTAACTATGCTAGCAATAGAAACTATAAAAACGGTAATGTAACTAAACTTTCCCCCTACATTTCAAGAGGTATGATATCTACAAGATTTATTTATGAAAAAATAGTTAACAGTGGAATCAACTTAAAAAAGTGTGAAAAGTTTATTCAAGAATTAGCATGGAGAGATTTCTGGCAACAGATATGGGTAAATAGAGGTCCTTTGATTAATAAGGATTTGAAAAAATCCCAAGAGGATGTAAATGATTTTAAAATATCAAAATCTTTGGTTGAAGCTAAAACAGGTATTAATTCTGTTGATGAAGAAATAAGTAATCTATATGAAAATGGGTATATGCATAATCATATGCGTATGTATGTTGCATCGATTGCTACAAATATTGCTAAAAGTCATTGGAGTAAACCTGCTAGATGGATGTATTATCATCTATTAGACGGAGATTGGGCAAGTAACTCACTTAGTTGGCAATGGGTTGCAGGTTCTAATTCAAACAAAAAGTACTATGCAAACCAAGATAATATTAACAAGTACTTTTATAGCAATCAAAAAAATACCTTTTTAGATTACAGCTATGAGTTTATTTCATCAATGAAAATTCCTAAGGAAGTTGGCGAGAAATATGATTTAGAGTTCAACACAAACCTTCTAAATAANAATGAAATAAAAATANATAATTCATTACCAACTTTAATTTACAATTACTATAATATTGACCCTAATTGGAGAAAAAATGAAAAAGCAAATAGANTTTTAATTTTTGAACCTAAAGTTTTCAGTAAATATCCAGTTTCACAAAAATGCATTGATTTTTCCTTGAATCTTTCAAAAAACATTAAAGATATACAGATATTCTATGGAAATTTTGAAGAATTGTATTCGAAATACAATTTATCAAATCTCATTTTCAAAGAGCACCCTTTAAATAAACACTATTTGGGGTTTGAAGACCAACGAGACTGGCTTTTCAAAATTGAAGGTGAATATTTATCCTTTTTTAAATACTGGAATAAAATCAGAAAAAAAGTTATTTAACCACTATTTTTTTAACCATAGTTTTTTGTCCANTACTAAAGACTACGGAGTAGATACCTTGATGTAAATTAGAAATATCTATCGAATCAAAAATAATTTTCTCAGACTTAACTTTTCTACCATTTAAATCATAAATAGAAATATTTAAAGGTCTGTTTGATGGGTTTATAATATTTAAAAATCCATCTGAAACAGGGTTAGGATAAACATTAATATCAATAAAATNCTCATCAATAGAAAGACTTGTTGATTCGTATATTTCTTGAACCACATAATATGATAACTTCGGTACTCTNTCTCTTGTAACTATACCCCAATATTCTTCATTCGCAAAATTATCGTAAGGAATTGCGTTAGAAAATCCACCTGGATCTTGCTGATTTGGATTACCTGCCTTCCACCATTCATCACAGAACTCAAATAATGTTACCCCGACACATAAATCAGACTGCTGAATAATAGAATTTAAAATTATTTCAGTTGCTTGAGCTTGTTGTGCTTGATTTTCTGAGTTTGAGTTTGTATTAAAACTGTCTGCTCCTGCTTCAGAAATATACATGGCTTTATCGGTTATTGATGCTAGATCGTTTATCGCAGAATCTGGACTTAACCATCTGTATATATTCATACCCCATACATCAACGCTAGGACAAGAATTTAAAGCTTGGCTANTAGGTACCTCGCCATGACCAGTACTAACTGGATGATTAGGGTCTAAAGATTTTACGGTAGCTGCACAATTTTCAAGGATATTATACCAGTTTTGAATATTATTACNAAACCATTCAGGATGATAATTAAATTCATTTCCAAACTCCCACATCAAAATAGCTGGATGGTCTTTGAATTGATTTACATACCAAGTATAACTATTTTCATTTAGCATCATAATTACCNTAATACCAGCATTTGCAAAAGCATTTAACTCTGCTACATTCGTTATTGCAGCATAGGTTCTAATTGTATTAATATTAGCCTCAACTAACAATGGAATATCATCATTATAAGTAAACCCAGAGTTTTCGCCATTACCCTCTCCTCTAGCATAACATACACCGTTTATTCTGTACTCTTGATTTTCTACATATATTTTTCTGTCCTCAACATATACAGTTTGCGCGTTTTGTTGATTAAAAATTATAAACAATAGAGGAATGAATATTTTTCTCACAAATTTAAATTGAAAATAATGTTAAAATAGCTGTTTCTATATCATCTGATTCAAGTAAATATTTTACCTTTTTATGAACAAGTTTTACTTTTTCAGATTCGTCGGCTAAACTAATAATTTTTTCTAAATCTGAAGATGCTAAGAATTCAATGATTTCTTTATTTTCTGGTATTTTTTCTATATTTCCTAACCTTGCTAAATCATTTTTAGATAAAATATTAGTTTGATGGATATGTTCAGGTAATCTATCTACTCCAATTGCATTAATTCCTACTGGTTTTTTAATTTCAAATAAATTATCAGGTTGTATATCTAAATAATAATTATCTCCCATTCTAGCTACTAAATTCATTTTCAATGGATCTATATCTCCATTTGAATCTATAAACTCTTCATTTATATGAAGCATTATCACTTCACAAATAACTAGATTTCCTGCGCCACCATCTTTTCCTAAATTGATTATATCATTCACTCTGCATTCAAAAGAAACAGGGGATTCCTTAACCCTTGGAGGTNAAACTTTAGTAGATTTTAATTTTGTTAATCCAGATTTAATAAACTCATCAACTCCACTATCAAAATAGACACTAGATAATGATGTCGGCTCNACAATTTTATGATCAACAAGATTTATAACTACTTCACTGNTAGTTTTAACATTATTTAATGTATCCTTTTTTGAATTATCNGTAACTCTATTTGCTGGAGAAAAAATCAAAATAGGCGGAGAAGCACTAAATACATTAAAATAACTAAAAGGACTAAGATTTACAATTCCATTATTATCTATTGTACTCGCTAGTGCTATTGGGCGTGGAGTGATTGAACTTAAAAGAATTTTATGTATTTCTTTAATTGAAAGATTATTAGGATCTAATGTTTTAAAATTTTTCATATCAAATCGAAGGTAATAATTTAGTTTTTACCTCACCAAATCCCACTCTGATATTATCTNTTTCACAGTATCCTCTCATGATCACAGAATCATAATCTTCAATAAAAGTTCGNGNCAAACCATCTTGCAAAAGGATATTTTTTTTACCACCCCAGGAAAGCTCTAACATTGAACCGTAAGAGTCATTAGATTTACCGCTTATTGTTCCAGATGCCATTACATCACCAACATTTAAATTACATCCATTTATAGTGTGATGTGCGATTTGTTGACTCATATTCCAGTACATGTACATAAAATTTGATTTACAAATAATTGTTTCAACATTTGATTTCTGAGGTAAAATAGAAACCGTCAGGTTTATGTTATAATTTTTTAGTCCATCAAATTTTAGATAATCTAAAACTTCAGGATTCTGAATAGGACCGTCAACCTTGAAGGGGGTTAATGCCTCAAGAGTTACAACCCATGGTGAAATTGAGGATGCAAAACTTTTTCCTAAAAAAGGGCCAAGAGGTACATATTCCCATTTTTGAATATCCCTAGCTGACCAATCATTAAATAAAACTTTTCCAAAAATATANTCNTCAGCNTCNTNNGTNGAAACTGANNTGAGCCTAATGAGGAGTTTTTACCAATTATGTATCCCATTTCTAATTCGAAATCAATCCTTTTAGAGGGTGTAAATTTAGGNATATCTGAGTCAATAGGCATGACTTGACCTTTGGGTCTATGTATATTAATACCACTTACAATAATTGATGAGGCTCTACCGTGATATCCTACCGGTAAATGTCTCCAATTTGGAAGTAAAGGATTTGAAGGGTCTCTAAACATTGACCCAATATTTGAAGCATGCTCAATACTGGAATAAAAGTCAGTATAATCTCCTATTTTAACCGGTAAATGCATTTCCGCATTATTCATTGGTACCAGAAGGCTATTTTTCATTTTAAGTGGTGAACTTTTATCTGTAAGGTGCTTCTGAATAGTTTCTCTGACCCTATTTGTTTTATTTTTTCCAAGATTGATGAAATCATTTAAAAAATCATTTTCAAATACACAGTTATTAATATTTAAATCAATAAAAATATTAGAATCGTTACATGCTAATAAATCAATTATATTATCACCAATAGCCACACCTACTCTTTTCGAAGTNGTTTTTGTAGAAAAAATTCCAAAAGGTAAGTTGTATATTGAAAAATCTGAGTTTTTAGGTATATCTATCCAACAGTTCATTTTATAAGTTTTAATCCGTTATCAATCAAATCAGTGTATTTGTCTTTTTTTCTTAATTCCGTTAAAGATTTTTTGACCTTATCACGAATTTCAAACTCTGATTTAGACAAAATCTCATAAATCTCAAGTAATATAAGCCACTCCATTGGATAATCTAACATAAGCTCGTTATAAATTATTTCTATTTGCTTAATATCTATATCTTCAGATTTTCTAATAAATTTAATTTGCCTGTATAGTTCATGAAGTCTTAAATCTTTTTCAGAGTAAATAATGTTTTCAGATGTTGATCTAGAGGCGATCTGAGCAAATACAAAAGAATTATCGTCAGCAGCACCCGAAAATACGGAAACTACTTCCTTTCCAACTGCCATATCATAAATACCCCACTCAGGTTCAAACAAAAATTCATCTTTATATTTTACACTACAATCAGAAAAGCTTATCAATTGTATTTTTCCTTGAATATCTCTTTTACCTGTAATTATTACACCTTTAAGTTCTATACCTCCTTCAAAATTAAGTTCAACATACTGTCCCTCCATTATTCCGTAAGCCTCTAAATCTGTGGGGGACATGTCTTCAATNGCGATATTAATCCCTTCAAGTTTACCTATNGGAGAGCCAAATCCATTCTTATGATAATCTGTACCATGTCCAATTAACTCTTTATTGTTATTTGATAATGCAGCTGGGGATGAAGACTGGATATATAATGGCATATTAGCTGATGAAATTACTCTTGTAAATATGGATGAAATTTGAATTCCTGTAGATAATTCAATAGTCCCTAGCTTTTTTGAATTAATAACTTTTTCAACAGAGCTCAAACCGCCTAGCCTTACACTCATTTTATTTGCAAATTTTTCTAACACATAACTTAAATGAGAAAATGTTGGAGTAACAAAGAGATGCGGTTGCGCTGAAGTAATGTCAAAATTAGTTTCAGCTGCATCAATTGAATAAGGGATTTTTTTTATTTTTTTAGAAAGGCACTCTTTACTTTCATCAATTGAAGACAATAATCCTGCTCCGTATATTTTTGGATTATCAATCTCTCCAATTAAACCATATTCTACGCTCCACCAATGNAGATTTCTTATTTGGGCCATCTCAGATAATTCATCAATATTTTTTTGAACTTTCTCAACCCTGTTAGTTGCTTTGAGAATATCACTGGGGTCTGTATTAGGATTTTCTTTAAGAATAGAAAGTTCTCTAATAGCTTCATAAATTTCATCGTCATCTGGTGATGAAATAGCCTTACTACCCAACTCTCCAAATCTTCGAAGATACTCTGAATACTCAGGATTAGCAATAATTGGTGCATGGCCTGCAGCTTCATGAATGATATCAGGTGCAGGAGTNTAACCAATATTATTAATTGTTCTTATCTCTGATGAAATAACCAAAACATTATGAGCTTGAAATAACATAAAAGCATTTGGAGGTATAAAACCATCAACAGCCACAGCTGCCCATCCAATATCTTTTAGAATCCTATTCATTCCTTCCATCCTTGGAATTTTATTAATCGAAATACCAGTTAATCTGAGCCCATCTATATAAGATTCATGTGCTACACTCTTAAGAAAATCAATATTTAATCTCATTACATACCTCCAAACAGCCTGATTTTGATAAGTGTATTCAGAATAGGATTGTTTCACAATAAAAGCATGTAAGCTCCTAGGTAATTTTGAGGTTACTTCNTTAAATTCTATTTCTAAATCCCTGTCTTTTGACATAAATGTTTTATAGTGTACCTCTGTTTCTTTGCTCCATTTCAATTGCTAAAAAAAGTGCTTTAAAATTCCCTTTACCAAAGGAGTTAGCACCTCGTCTCTGTATAATTTCAAAAAATATAGTAGGTCTATCAACTAACGGTTTAGTAAAAATCTGAAGAAGATAGCCATCATCATCTCGATCGATTAATATTCCATTTTTTCTAAGTAATTCAACGTCTTCTTCAATATGNCCAACCCTGTCNATCAAATTATCNTAATAAGTTTCAGGAACATATAAAAATTCAATCCCTCTATTCTTCATTTCACTAACAGTCTCGATAATATTGTCAGTGGCTAAGGCTAAATGTTGAACACCTGGCCCATTGTAAAAATCTAAATATTCTTCAATTTGAGATTTATTTAATCCTTCAGCAGGTTCATTTATCGGAAATTTTACCCTTCCGTTACCGTTACTCATTACCTTACTCATCAGAGCAGTGTATTCTGTAGAAATATCGTTATCATCAAAAGAAACAATTTGGGTAAATCCTAAAACATCCTGATAGAATTTACACCACTTATCCATTTCATTCCAACCGACGTTACCAACTATATGATCAACATATTTTAGTCCAACAGGCTTGGGGGAATAGTTGCTTTTGAATTCTTTAAAACCAGGTAGGAAAATTCCTTTGTAATTTTTTCTCTNTATGAACAGATGAATCGTTTCACCGTAGGTATAAATTCCAGATTTAATTACTGATCCATTTTCATCAGAAAATTTGGTAGGCTTTAGAAAAGACTTTGCGCCTCTTTTAATTGTTTCATTATATGATTTTTCTGAATCTTCAACCAAAAACGCCACAAACTTTACCCCGTCACCATGTTTTAAATAATGTTTATTTACCTCTGAATTACCAACATACGAAGAGGTAAGTACAAATCTGATTTTGTCTTGTTTAATTACGTACGAAACGTTTTCATTATCTCCTGTTTCTAGACCAGAATAAGCTTCAGATTCAAATCCCAAAGCTGATTTATAAAAGTATGCGGACTGTTTTGCATTACCAACATAAAATTCTATATAATCTATTCCTAAAATTGGTAAAAAATCTTTTGCATCAGAAAAGATTTTATTAATGTCTGTGTTTTTTGTTTGCATTATTTATTTTTTTCTAACCAAGATTTATAATACTTACCATCATCTATTTTTAATGCATAATCTGTTACCATTAGCGGTTGAAACGTATCGACCATAACAGCGAGCTCTTTTGTTTCTTTTTTTCCAATACTTTTCTCCATTGACCCTGGATGAGGACCGTGTGGTATTCCTGCAGGGTGAAGACTAATGTAACCCTCNTTAACATTATTTCTACTCATAAANTCTCCGTCAACATAATATATAACCTCATCAGAGTCAATATTGCTATGGTTATAAGGCGCTGGTATTGCGTTAGGGTGATAATCATACAATCTTGGGACAAAAGAGCAAATAACAAAATTATTAGTTTCAAATGTCTGATGAACAGGTGGAGGTTGGTGAACTCTTCCAGTTATAGGTTCAAAATCATGAATCGAAAACTTATAAGGGTAATTGTAACCATCCCATCCTACAACACTAAAAGGATGAGCTGCATAATTACACTCATGGATAGAATCATCTTTTTTTATTTTTAATAAAAAATCTCCCAACTTATCATATGTTTCCAGTTCAATAGGGGGATGTAAATCTCTCTCACAGTATGGAGAGCTTTCTAAATGTTGACCAAACCAATTTCTGTATCTCTTGGGAGTATAAATAGGAGACTTTGATTCAACAATAAATAAACGATTGTTTTCATCGTTAAATTCAATCTGGTAAATGACCCCTCTTGGAATGACTAAGTAATCTCCGTATTCNAAATCAATATTTCCTAAAAAGGTCCTTAACTTTCCGGAACCCTTATGAATAAATATCACCTCATCAGAATCGGTATTTTTATAATAATAGTCCCTCAAAGATTTTGTTGGTGATGAAAGTGAAATTTGACAATTATTGTTAAACAAAATTACTTTTCTGCTGTTTAAGTAGTCTGTTTCTTTTTTGACATTAAAACCAATTAACATCATTGATTTCATGTTGTTTTTGATTGCGGCTTTTGGAGATACAGAGTAAGTATTAATAATCTCTTTAACCTGCGTAGGCCTTTGAGTGTGATACATCAAAGATGACATTCCATCAAAACCGATTGTACCAAAAAGCTCCTCATAATAAAAATCACCATTTTTACTTTTAAAAACAGTATGTCTTTTACTGGGTATATCTCCTAGTTTATGATATCTAGGCATATTTTAAATTTGTTTCCTTAAAAATACAAAATTGTTAATAGACTGAAAAACTATTATTTTTTGATAAATGATTTTGAGCTAAAATTTAATCCCGATTTTATATTTAAAAAATATATACCCGAATCTAAATTCATTACATCTATTATCTTTTTATTTTTAGAAACATGTACCTTTTTACCTAAAATATCATAAATTTCTACATTAAAAATATTTAAATTGGTTTCTAAATTAATATAATCAGTGGCTGGATTAGGAGATAAAATAAAATCAAATTGATCCNTTTCTGGAATTTGCATTGAGTTACCTGTAAAATCAAATNCAATCCAATTTATATCAAATCCAGCTTGAACTATTGACATTTTTAAATTGTAAGAACCAGAAGGAAGAGACAAATCAGCAGAAACAGTTTCCCAAGTTTCCCAGCCCCCGGTAACGGGTAATGAAATTTGTGTTAAGTACTGAATGTTAGAGCCATTTATTAAATCCAATCTTACAGATCCTGAATCATAAGCAGATGCAACTCTAAAATTAACATCATATTGGCCAGGTTCTGTAATTAAAACAGAATATTCTGCAAAATCTCCAGCATCTGTATAACCTATCTTATAGCCACCATTTATATCGGTTGTTTCAGAAACACTAAGACCTTCTTGATTTGTAAAATCTTCAGCTTCAACTACTCCTGGAATTAAGATTCTCTCAGAAATATTATTGTAAACCGGAAAATCAATAAAAACTGACAAATAACTATTCAATGTAGATTGAATTTGATTTTGCTGAAAAAAGCTAACGGTAATGTCATCCAAAAAAGAAAAACTATTTTCTGTGGAAATTAAAATCACCTGTGGATTTTCTTCGTCAAACTCTATATCAGAAATATTTACANTTTCAGAATTAATATTTANCTCAAAATGAGAAGAATCAAGTTCTTGATCCAAATTAATAGGNTGATTTAGNAATAATAATATAGTAGATTCATCTTCTANGGCTTCAGCATATTCNATNGAAAAATCTGGGATTTCNTNAGAAATATCAAAANTNAAATTAGTNANATTATATCCACCNGTNACCATTTTAANTTTCATNTTTTTNACTCCTTCTGATAAATATATTCCAGANGTNAGTTTATTTACAAAATTTGAATAACTACCAGNATTATATAAAATTATATTNTCAGAAATTGGATATCCATCCAATGAAATATTNAANAAACCTGAAGAAGTNGAAGCATANCTNGAAACAATATTATAAAATCCTGATTCCTGTACATNAACTGTGTAAAGNAACCATTCTCCGTTATCNGTNTATCCAACCTGNNANCCATTNCTNTCAGGATCNANACTANNTTCNATATCTACCCCATCATTTCTATATTGCCANCCTTGATTCCAAGCTTGGAAATTATCNGTATTAATATGGTANGTTGCATAATCGTTGTCATTATANGCATAACCATTAGTNCCTAAATCATAATCAGATGCATGNAAAGTTCCAGGTATTATNACATTNTCATTGTANGCTAAAGTCTGATTAGAATTTGGTTGTCTAATCATNGCGTCAACAACATCCTTTTGAAAGNNTGTNTTTGAAATATGNACATCTGNTGCCANTTGCATTANACCNTGAANAGCANNTGAAANANTTGGNGCACTACCTTCACCTCTAAAAAAATTAATCAAAGATTCATAATTTGAATTTGAACTTATAGCATATGGAGCTGAAATAGATTCAATTTTTTTCCATGGCCAAAAAGCCCAACCAATATAATTTTCTTCAAATAATTTTATTGACTCAGTGAACCATTGATTAGAATTTTCTCCGGCTTCCCCCATCCACAATGGAACATTATATTCACCCCTCATCCATGTTACCCAATCGAGGGAGTCATTATAGCTCCAATATTTATGAAAACTATAAACCATATTATCATCCCACGGTGGAGTTAATCCTGAAAAATCATTTGCATATCCGTTACCTTCGATGAAAATTATATGATTTTGATCAAATTGTCTAATTTCATCAGTAACTTCCAAATAAAAATTTCTTAATTCATTCTCACCCAAATCCCAATGAGTTTCATTTAATAAATCATAACCACCTATCCAAGGTTCATTAGTATATCTTTCTGCTAATTTTCCCCATAAAGCAATGGTTTTATTAATATTTTCGTCACTTTCCCATAAAGATGGTAAATTTGGGTTATAATCATTGATATCAGAACCAAATCCTTGTCCACCTGGTGCTGCATGAAGATCTAAAATTAGATACATATTGTTAGCTTCACACCAATCTAACAAGTTATCTACCAAATTAAACCCCGTGTCTATCCATGTATTTTGACCAAAAACAGGTTCTTCTTCAATAGGTAGTGTGAAAAGATTATAATGCATAGGTAACCTAACACTATTAAATCCATGGTTAGATAATGCATCTATATCTTCATGAGTTATAAAGTTTTCCAACCAAAGATTGTAAAAATTATCAGTGTTTTCTTGACCAATAAAATTAATAAGTTTTTCTTTAAATTCGCTCTGAGAACTAGCAGCACCTGTAAATTCAAACATATAGGGTTCTTGTAGCATCCATCCTCCTAAATTAATTCCTTTTAAAATGAAATTATTACTATTATCATCCTTTAGATATGGACCTAATGTGGTCAAATTTTGAGAATACCCAAAAATTAAAAAAAATAAAAACAAAAATGTTATATATCCTTTCATTAATTAATCAACATTGTCTAATCCCCACAAAGTAATCTCTGAACCATGTACATATGTATCACTCCCGTAATTAGATGTAATTGAAAACTTTAAATATCTAAACTTTTCAGAAACACCCTCTAAATCAAAGTCATGACCGTTAGCTGCTACATCCATAAAATCTTGAGGAATATTTCCGTTTTCATCACTTGGATCACCAATATCATATTCACCTAGAAGAGTCCAGTCCACACTATTGCTACTTGCATATAGAGAAAATGACCTCATATTTTCCTCTTGATAATAGTAAGGTATACCAGTTGGTCCACCATACCAGAAAGCTCTTTGCCATACTTTAAATCTATGAATTCTTATATTTTTATTAAGGCTTATTACTATGTCTAAAGGCCAATTTAAAGTGCCACCGTTTTGATCTCTCCAAATTATAAAATAGCTATTATCAGAATTGGTTTCTGCAGTGTCAATAACATCATCCCAAAAGGCTGTTGTTTCACCTTCCCAGGCATTACCGTTGACAGAAAGTTGACTCATTAGAGTCCAGGTAGACTTATCTATCATTTCTTCAAAAAGAGGTGTCAAAATAGCTTTTTCTTGCAAATCAGTGATATTACCGTCAAAATCTTCAACTTTTGTCAGGAAAGTCATTTCAACGGATTCAAGACCTCTAACAAAGATGCTTTCAGCTAAACTATTTGAAGAGAGAATTCTGATATCTTCGTCAGAGCCATTTGTAATGTGTAAATGAACATAAACGGTTTTTTCGGCAATATTATCCCATTCGATTTTTACTCCACCTAAATCAGGTGTTATTGATATACTTTCTTGTACCAAAAAAATAAATGATGGTAAAGGTGTAAACTCAACCTCAATTGGTTGAGACATGTTTTCATTCTCATCAACTACAAATAATCTAACTAGCAAAGGAGTGTTTTGATTTAATCCGTCAATTTCGATAGAATTATTATGCGAGCTTGAAACTCTGTATACATCAACACCTAGTGAATTTGTATATTCAGCTCTAACAAATAGTATATCAGAATCACTTGGTAATGAATACGAAATTATCCCACCACCGTTAGTAGGTACAATGTTTTCAATGGATAAAGATCCTGGAGGGGTTGCATCCTGACTTTGATTATCTTCACAAGATAAAAGGATAACGAAAGAAAATAATGTTGATAGAATTTTTATTGTTTTCATAAGCTAAATTATTACCACCCTGGGTTTTGAATTAGGTTAGGGTTAATTGTTAGTTCATTAATACTAATAGGATGAAAATAATCTCTAGGGTTATTAAATGATCTTACTCCAACCTGAGTTATGTTATAATAACCATTTACGGTAGTTTCATCAACTGACCATCCATACACAGGAGAGTTAAAATATTCATCAGCTAATTTCCATCTTCTTAAATCATTATACCTATTTCCTTCGAAACAAAATTCAATTAACCTTTCTTGTCTAATAATTTCTCTTAATCCTTCCTGAGTAGTGTGCTTATTTAAGTTTGACGAAATCGTTGCATCACCCCAAGCATCTTCAACGGATCTTATTCCAGCCCTTTCCCTAATTACATTTAACGCGTTATAAGCATCTGAATTTGGGCCACTAGATTCGTTTATTGCTTCAGCATAATTCAAATATAACTCGGAAAGTCTGATCATTGGCCAAGCATAAGTTACAATTTTAGAATATCCATCCCCTTCAGAGTCAGGATGAACAAGTTTTTTTAGAGCATATCCAGTAATTAAATAATCATCTGAATTTGCAATTCTACCATGACTTTCTCCCTTTTTCATTCTTAACTGCCATAAATTACCCCATGTTCTATTATATCCTCTGTCAAATCCAAGAGAAGAATAAAATCTAGGCTCCCTATCTAGGTTAAGTTTTGCAGTACTTGAACCATATTGAGCTTGCATATTTTGTGATCCGCTAACTGATGTAGTGTTGTATCTATTTTGGAAGTCATAAGATAAATCTTCATCTATAGGTAGCCCATTTTCAGAATAGAATAACTCAGCTACTCTCAACGTTGGAGCTATCCATTGCCAAGCAGCCTCAACAGATGAAGCTGTAGGGTTTTTCATCATACAAGCTGCCTGCATCTGCCACCAATCATTATCACGAACAGGATTTGAATTACCCCAAATTAATTCCCCATTCCATTTATCAACAATAGAATATTTTATGTCATACAAAGTCTGAATAAATTCTTCATCTTCATATTCATCTTCATAATTTGGAGGTGATGAAGTAAAATCATAAATACTCACACCATTTTCTAAAGATGCATTTATAGCATCTAAAGAAGCTTCTCTTGCTCTATCCCACTTTGTTTGATCATAAGATTGATTAAAAAAATGTTCGCCATCTTCATTTACAAAACCCGAATACATCTCAGAATTTCCGTTAAATAATGGACTAGCAGCATATACCAATATTCTTGATTTTATAGCTTTTGCAATTACCTGATCTATTCTACCCAAGTCATTTGAGCTAAGCACTCTCGCTGGTAAATGAATTAATGCATCATCAATTGTTTCAACTATATAATTTACAGATTCATCTACAGTTCTTCTTTTTACCCTAACTTCAATATCACTAGCAGAAATTGGCAAATTTTCGTCAACTATAGGAATAGGACCATAATACGTAAACAGAAGAAAATGATAATAAGCCTTCAAAAATTTAGCCTCGGCAGCCCAAACATTCATCTCTTCCTCTGTCATATCAACAACATTGTAAATATTTTCAATAAGAACATTACAATGTCTAATACCTTCCCATAAAGGACCTTGATCTTGCCAGCCTGACCATAATCCAAATTTTGGACTTGATGCTGATTGTTGGCCTTTCATAATTCTAATCCCATCAGTTTCTTTAGCAATCGGAGTTGTAACTTCGTCACTCATCAACATAAATGAAGTATAAACTCCATCATTTTTAGGCAAATAAGCATAGCATGTAGCTAAAGCGGTGTATGCAACTTCTTTTCTTTCAAACAAAAGATCAATTTGTTGTGTTTGATCTGGAACAATATCTAAGTATTCATCACAACCGAACATACAAAATAATAAACCAATAATTATATTTTTTTTATTCATATTTTTTTAAAAATTAACCTGTAAACCAATATTATATACTTTTTGAGGTGGATATCCTAAACCATTCCCTCCCATTTCTGTATCCCATAGATCAAATTTTGAAATAGTTAAAAGATTAAGTCCAGAAAAATAAACCCTTGTATTTAATCCAGAAAATAAACCTGCTCCATTTTCAGGAAATGTATAACCAATTTCTAAATTTTTCAATCTTANAAAATCACCATCTCTTTGCCACCANGTNGACTGTTGTTNATTATTNGCNATNGANTANGTTGAAAGTCTTGGCCAAAATGCATTTGGATCTGGATTATTNATAGACCANTGATTATNAGCNATNACATTTAAGGCATTTCTTTCATTNACAAANGGNGANATATCATTTGGNTTTATAAANAANGATGTTCTAGCAACNCCNTGCATAAAAANAGAAAAGTCATANCCTTTGTAAGANGCNGANACTCCAAATCCATANACAATTTCNGGNACTGTTGGTTTACCNATTGGGACNCTATCNAACTCGTTTACNACGCCATCATTATTNANATCAGTATATTTAATATCNCCNGGCATATAAGAATTTGANGAAGAAGAAAATCCATTAAATTGNTCAGGTGAATTNTCNATNTCTGCTTGATCAATAAANAATCTTTCNGCNATTANNCCCCATGCTTGATTNACTGGATANCCAATTCTACTCAAATAATCATAAGTGTAATCAGGTTCTCCATTAATTAGAACTTCGTTAGTAGAATAAGTGAAATTACCCCTTCCTGAAAGTATCAAACCTGAGTCAAAAGCTTTGTTGTAATCNATTGATAAATCAATACCTCTTGAATCAACTTCACCTAAGTTACTACTGATTGTTGTTGTTAACCCCATAGTTGATGGNATATAGTCTCTAGACATATAAATTTTTGATCTATGCTCAGTAAAGTAATCAACTTGCAAGTTCAAAGAATTAAACAATCCTAACTCTAATCCATAATTTGTTTTTTCAGCTACTTCCCAAGTCACATTTTGATTAGAATATCTNTCAATAACATAACCTTGGTAGTAATTNTTAAAATCAGAACCCCATGTAAAACCNTAACTATCACTTTGTAAATTAACTTCTGATAAATAGAAAAATCTATCATCAGCACTTGAAATTCCGTCATTACCAACTAANCCATGAGTAAGTTTAAGTTTAAACATATTTACATCAGGAAGCCTTTCATTAAACCATTCTTCGTTTGATAAAATCCAACCAAGACCAATNGATGGAAAAAACCCGAACCTATTATTTTTAGCAAATTTTTCAGAGCCATTATAACCAAAGTTGAATTCAGTGAAATATCTCGAATCATAATTGTATGAAAATCTTCCCGAAAGCCCCATATTTCTTGAAGGTAATGTAGCAAAAGCACTATTACCTCCTATAGTGTTTAAGGATTCGCTAAAATTAAATACAAGCAAACCTCCTATATCATGTAGCTCGTTAAATTTTCTGTTATATTCTGTTACAAATTCATAATAAAATCTACTAGTACCCAAGTTATTTACACTTGGATTATTCAAAAACTCTGTTCCTTCTTGAATTCTGTATAAATAATTTAAAATTCCTTGTTCTGTTTCAACCTCAGCCATCCCATAATAGAATGGTGTATATTCCCTCGAGTTTTCATTCATAGTATATGTTCGAACNGAAGCCATCCCACGAAATTTTAGTCCTTCAGTAATAAACTTAAGGTCCTGCTCAATTTGAACTTGGGAAAAAATAGTATTNGTAAATCTATCTTTATAACCCTTTACCATATCAGCATAAGGATTAGGAAATCCACCATTACCTTTATTTCCAAAAAGAGTATGATTATATCCTAAATTNTCTTCGTAAGAAAAATACTTTGGGAAGTTTGCAGGATTAGCCTGCATTACAGAACCAAATATATCATTTGCCGAAACTGAGGGACCATTATATCTTTCAAATAAGGAATAAAACTTAACGGCAATTTTTGTTGTACTTGTTAAGTCTATATTTATATTGGCTCTTAAATTAGACCTTTTGATATCAATATTATTATTAAANTTGTTTANAGGATCTACTTTTAATAAACCAGTATCATTATTGTGTGAGACTGAAAGGTAGTACTGNGCTATATCTCCTCCTCCATTAACATTCAAATTTGCTTTTCTATTTATAGTNTAATCCTTAAATAATTCATTATACCAATTTACATTAGGATAAATATTAGGNTCTCCACCATTCAATGTTCCATAAATCTTAGATATACTGTAAGTTAATGGAGCTGATGGATCTCTGGTTCTAATTGCACGATTATATAAATTCATATAATCAACACCTCCTAAAAATTCATTAGTTTGTGACGGTGACGATATTGAATTTTCATATCTAAAAGAAACTTTAGCCTTTCCTTTCTTACCTTCTTTTGTTGTAACTAAGATTACACCATTAGCACCTCTTGCTCCGTAAAGTGAAGTTGCTGTAGCATCCTTCATGATTGAAAAACTCGCTATGTTATCCGGTTCTATCCTAGCTAAATCGTTAGTAGTAACTTCTAATCCATCGATCAAAATAAGAGGGTTGTTTGCATAACCAAAACTTGTAACACCTCTAATAAAAAATTCAGCATTATCTGCACCTGGCTCACCAGATCTTTGGTAAGAAATCATTCCAGCCAATTTTCCTGCCATTGCATTTGTGATATTAGATGTAGGGATTTTTAATTCGGATGGATTTATTGTATTAATAGAACCTATTACNCTGTTTTTTTTCTGCTTTTGAAATGCTACAACCTGAACTTCCTCTAAAGATTCGAGACTTTCAAGCATTATAGCATCAATATTTTTTTGTTTGCCAATTAAAATAGATTGAGTTTCAAAACCAATATAAGAAAACTGAATATTTTGATTTTCATTGTCCGCTTTTATCGCATANGTACCTTCAAAAGTAGTTGAGGCACCTCTATTTGTACCCTCAATTAATACNGTAACACCTGGAAGCGGATNCCCCCCCTCATCAACAACAATTCCGCTCANAAGNATTGACTGAGAATAAATTATTGATGAAAANAACAACATGTATATTAGTAGTATATTTCTTTGATTCATTTTAAGAAATCGATTTANTTTAATTTGGAGCAAAANTAAAANTATTTTAAGTCTTGAGAGTAATCTTTTTAAGAGAACTTTCTGTCAATCGAATATTTTCCAGGGCCAGTCATCATTAGTATGACAAAAACAGTTAAAAATAANAGAGCTTTTTCAATCTCTTCCAAAAGGATCNCCCNAATGAACTATAAAAGCTGCTACAAACATCGTTGCTGCAGGAAAAAAACTGAAAAATTTGGTCTTATATCCTATAATTATAAAAATAGGAGCTAAAAATTCAGAAAAAACAGCTAGAATTAAAGTAGGAATTTCTCCAATTCCAAGCGGGTTAGAAAAACTTAAGTTTCCTTCAAGTAATCTATTTAGTTTTCCTAATCCATGACCGTAAAGCATTGAACCTGCAAAAACCACCCTTAATATAAGTAAGGCTATATTATTCATTTTTATTTTTTTTGGTTTGATGAACAAAGATAATTAAATTTAAAAAAGATGAATTTTATGAAAAGAAGAAAATTTTTAAAAAATGCAAGTTTAGCTGGAATTGGATTAACTAGTTATAGATTACTTGNTCAANNAGAAAATAATATTGATGGATACATNACAAATAGACCTAATACTAATGATAGAACCTTCACTAGTTTAGCAGTTGAGGAAACAATAAAATTTATCAAATCCAAAATAAGTGACCCTCAATTATCTTGGATTTTTGAAAATTGCTACCCTAATACCCTTGACACAACTGTTGACTATGAGGTTATTGACGGCAAACCTGATACATTTATAATAACTGGTGATATTGATGCTATGTGGCTTAGAGACTCGACTGCACAAGTTTGGCCCTACCTACCTCTTGTTACAAAAGATGAAAAAATTAAAAATTTAATAAAAGGGTTAATTAATAGACAGGCTAAATGTGTTATCAGAGACTCATATGCAAACTCTTTTTACAAAGACCTTACAAAGGTTTCAGCTCACAACAAAGACATACCCACACCAATTGCAGGAGTACACGAACAAAAATGGGAAATTGATTCTCTTTGTTATGTAATCAGATTAAGTTATAATTATTACAAATTGACTAAAGATGATTCAATTTTTGATGAAAATTGGATTAAGTCTACAAAACTTATATATGATACTTTTTTAACTGAACAAAGAAAAGACGGTAAATCACCATATACGTTTATTAGAAATGGTACTGCAATGGTAGATGCACCTTTATTCTCTGGTACTGGAAGACCGTTTAAACCTAACGGTTTAATTTGTTCAATGTTTAGACCATCTGACGATGCTACCATGTATCCATTTTTAATTCCATCAAATATTTTTGCATCAATTTCAATGAAACAATTATCTGAAATATATAAAGAACAAAAAATTGATGAATTATTTTCAGAAAAATGCTTAGAAATGTCAATAGAAATTGACAATTCAGTTAAAAAGCACGCTATNAAGGAACATCTTGATTTTGGAAAGATTTACTCATATGAAATTGATGGTTTTGGAAATAATTTATATATGGATGATGCAAATGTTCCCTCTCTAATGTCATTGGCATACTTNGATTCAAAATTTAAAGATGACAAAATATATCTAAATACGAGAAAGTTTTTACTTAGTAACAATAATCCTTATTTCCTTAAGGGAAAAGCCGCTGAAGGTCAAGCAAGTCCACACACAGGCAAAGATAAAATATGGCCCATGGGAATAATTTTAAGGGCAATGACTAGCAATGATGATGATGAAATAAAAAAATGTTTAAAAATGCTTGTAAATACACACGCTAACACTGGATTTATGCATGAGGCATTTGACAAGGACAACCCAAATAATTATTTTAGATCCTGGTTTGCCTGGGCAAATACACTTTTTGGTGAGCTAATTATTAAAATACAAAATGAACGAGTTCATTTATTAAGAGAAAATTATTCAATTTAAAATTTAATAATTTTCTCTGTTTGGGTTACACCTGACCTTGTCTTAATTTTAAGAATATATATTCCTTTGGTTAATTTTTCTAAATTTTTATTAATTCTATTCATTCCGGAATTTANAATACCTGAGAATAAATTATTAACTAAAGAACCTTTTAAATCATAAATATCAACAGTAACAAAATCACTTACGTTTAACTCGAATAAAATATATAAACTTTCAACAAATGGATTAGGATAAACCCTGGTATANATTAAATCTTCTTCACTAACTGATGCAGTAGCAGAATTTATAGCATCTGGACTTCCATGATAATTTATATTACTCCAACTTGAGGGAAGTAAATTATCATAAGAAGGATTTATCAATTCTAATGTATAGCCATCTCCAGCAGAAAGAGTTGGCCATGGAGATGTTGACTCATAATAAACCTCATCATGTATAATTAAATCTGAGTCAAACAATCTGACAGCATCTCCTGAAGCTGAAAGACCAAAATCAAATTCGCCTATGAAATAATCTATCTCTGGGTAAAGCTCAGAGAAATCATCAGAATTTCTAACAATAACCAAATAATTATAACCAGAAATAATTGTTCCGTCTGGAAAGATAAATTCGTTTGAATCATTATTGTCTTTTAATATCCAACCCGAAATATTTATATCGTCCTGATTTGGATTGTAAAGCTCAACCCAATCACCAGGATTAAAATCATCTGAGGACTTAAAATTTATTTCATTTATAACTAAATTTAAACCAGAACTATTAACGAAGTGAGCTTGAATCTCTGAGCTTTCAGAAATGTTAACTTCAATCTCTGATTCTGTCGAATTAACATAACCTGTCCAATGGGAGAATTCATAACCAGGATCTGCAATAGCTTTTAGAGTAATTGGAACGTCCTGAAAATAATCACCACTCCATTCTTCTTCCTGAATTTTTAAATTATTATTTAATTTTATAAAGCCCATATTTGGTTGATTATTAAATAAAACCACTTCGTGATATTCATCCAAATCAAAACTATTCAAAATATGCTGTTTTGCCTCTGGCTGTCTATTGATAGCAAAATTATTCATATTATCAACAAATTGATAAACGGTATTAGTCGAAACCCATGGTTCACTTTCTATCCACCGATCAATATGATTTAGCATTTCATTATACATATTGTCATAAATACTTAAAAAATGACTTGTTACATTAGAAGGTAAAAATCTGGTATTCATTTCATCGGCATACCTGTTTATAAATCTATTTCTAAAATTTATGTTTTCAAGAAGTTTTCTTTGAAGAAGTGTAGCCCATTGTGGATTTGCCCATGTTGTTTGGTTTCCTGAAATAACAAATTCTAAAGTATCAAAATAATATGAGTAATTTTGTTCCCAATCATCCCACCACTGACCTGCAAATCCAAAATCTGTATCATAAAGTATCCATCTCCATTTCCCCCCAGGTACTTTCCAATACTTAATATTGTTTCCAGGGTAATCGCGATTATCCATGTATATCTGAGCAACATTATATATAATGAAATTATCAATATCTATTTGTTCAGAAACATAGTTATAATTTTCTTCAATTGTTAAATCATTGTTAGAAACAAATGAGATTAAATCTAAGTATTCCTGATTATCACCATCAACAATTTCAGCATTATTGGTTAATAAAGTAATGTTGTTTGGATTTACATTATGCTTTGATGCGATAAGATTTTCACTTACTTTTTCTCTCAAGTTATATAACCCCCAATAATTGTCATTAATATAAGTAGAGACAGTTTTGAAACTCTGAAAATCAAGATTAGAATCAATCATTAAACTAGTGATTGCAGCATCTCTCATATTTGTTCTCATCCAGTCATTTCCAGAATTTCTTAAAACAACTGATTCAAAAGAATCATAATTTAATTCATCAAAAAATTGATAATCAAAATCACCTACACCATACAAACTTCTAGCGTATAAAGCAATGGATTTTTGATCCCAACCCCTACTGTAAGCACCAAAAATTTTCATTCCAGCGTTTGAATTAAATTTAAGCTGATTATTTTCATAAAATGAAATATGAACAGGCCTCTCCCAATCTTCCCAAAAGTTAGCGCCAAAATATGGATAACCACCATAGTCTTCGGGACCATAGGTATAAATACCATAATCATAATCAAATAAATTATATTCATCACTTACCAAATGAATAATTGGTAAATCACTTTCAATATCAAAGAAATAGTTTCTTGTATCAGAATGAAGAGAAATATAATTTTCTTTAAATGCTTTAGCTCTAATTATATTTGTTTCGTCTATAGTGATTGGACCTGAATATAATTGCGAACCTTCATTAGGTTCAGTAAAGTCTAATGTGTACCTAATTTCAACATCGCTAGGGCCAAATATTTCAAGTATTATTGGATTAGTAATAATTCCACCATCATGAGAAAATGTAAGTGAGTTAGAAAACACACCTTCAAAACCCGCACTATCATTTTCATCACCAGGGGTAGGCTCATCAAAAACAAAATAATCATCAGTTTCAAAAGAAACTCCATAAGAAATATTTGAAGGTAAATTAGGAGTAATTACCGAATCAATTAAATTACCCTGACTGTCGTTTAAATAAACGGAATCCCCAGAGGATGAAATTTTAAAATTAGTATGAAGAGAAGATCCACTTCCTAATCCTAAAATATCGGGAGGTATGACTCCTTCATTTGTAGTATTATCATATTGGGCCGACAAAAAAGGAATTATTGACATATCAGATGATGAGTCAGAAATATTATGAACTTGAATACTAAAAATATTTTCTCCGTTTACAAGAAGATTAATTGCATTATCAATTGAGAATCTGTCAGGGATACCACCAGAGTAAATCTGAGCCTCGTGATCAATACTTGTAGTAGAATTGTATTGAGGAGGAGTTCCGTTAATATTAGCTCTAGCAACCTCAACACCATTAATATATGCTACAAATCCATCATCATAGTCAACATCTAATATAAGATTACTAATTTCATTGATATCATTAATAGTGAAAGTTTTTCTAAGGAATACTGCTAAGGTACCACTAGGTATAGTTGTTGAATCATCATTGTCAGAATAACCAAAACCAGAATTACCATTATTCCAGTTTTCATCGTTAAAATCTAAATTTGTCCAATCAGATGGAGTGTTCTCGTCTGGAATTATATACTTAAATGAATCACCTTGATTGATTAATGTTCTTGTGAAAAATATATCCGATCTATCCTTACCTGAAGCCCAAACCAGAAGATACTCATCTGCGTCTATTGTTATTTCCGGAAAAACCCAAGGATTATCATCAACATCTAAATCGCTTAAACTCCAATTATTTAAAGAAATTTCATCATTTCCAAAATTATAAAGCTCAATCCAATCTGGAGAATCACCATCCTCATCAAAAAAAAATGTGTTAGAAGCTGCAACTTCATTAATCCTAACCGATTGGGAAAAAGCATAGTTAAAGCATAAAAATAAAATAATTAAAATTTTAAATGAACGCATAAATAAAGGTTAAATGAAATGCAAAAATATAAATTAATGTTTAATAAAATGTGTTTTAATTCTTATTATATTTGTGGTCATATTTAAAATAAATTTGATATAAATTTATGAGAATACAATTATTTTTATTTTGTTTAATTTTTATCTATTCATGTAAAACAAAATATGCAACCAAAGATTTTGTTATTTCTGAAATTCCATCATCTCCTAATTACAGTAAATTAGAAAGTTGGGCAGCACATCCAAATAAAAATGACAGTGTTATCGACACTTTTTACAATGTAGAAAAAAATGATTTAANAGCAGATATTTTTTATATATACCCAACCCTTCTAACCGATAAAAAAGATAATTCATGGAATTCTGATTTAAATAATNATAACCATAAACAAATGGTTAAAAATATTGCAATAAAATATCAAGCAACAGCTTGGGCNAATGCAGGTAAAATTTATAGCCCATTTTACAGACAAGTACATTTAAGATCATTTTACGANCCATATACATCAAACGGTGGAATAAAAGCAGGTNTTATTGCATATAATGATATCAAAGAAGCTTTTATTTATTATTTGAAACACTTCAACAATGGAAGACCTATAATATTAGCTGGTCATAGCCAAGGNGCTTATCATTGTAAAACTCTTTTAAAAGAGTTTTTCGANGGAAAAGATTTGCAANATCAATTGNTNGCCGCATATATTCCAGGAATAAGAGTTGATATTAATGAATTTAAAACAATTCATGCACTTAAAGACCCAAATGACATAAAAGGTTATTTGTCATGGAATACTTTTAGAATTAATAAAAAACCTAAAAAAGGCAAACATCCTGCACATTTTTCATGGAAAAAAAATCAATATGTTACGAATCCGATAAAATGGGATGAATCTAGGGAGGCAAGTATAAAAGAACACAAAGGTTTATTTTCATTTGATGAAAAAATTTATCCAAATTCAGTTAATATTATTATATATGATGGATTATTATGGTCATCAGTTCCTAAGGGAATCAAAGGTAATTTCCTTCTTAAACTTATAAATAATTATCATTTTGGAGATATAAATATATTTTGGAAAGACATCTCTGAAAACGCAAAGCATAGAGTTAATAAGTTTTTCAATTTGAAAATAAATTAATTCGAGAAAAATTATAAATCAACTTAACAGAGAAGAAAAAAATTGATGATTTTATTAATATTGTTAATAAAAATAAGATTTATATGAGTAAAATCTTCTTTTTTGTAAAAAAAAAATCATATATTTAAGTATTAATAATTTAAAAACTAAAAAGATATGGGTTATTCACACCAAAACAGTAAAGGAAAAACTTACCACTTACACTCAAAAGATGTTACACTTAAAGGTGGTAGAAACCAAACTATTTATTATTTCGCTAAAGATNCTAGGCCTAATGCATGTGATCTACCAGCTGGAAAACAAGTAGTAGAAAATACTAAAACTGGTCTTCCATTTCTTAAAGGGAAGTAAGACACAAATTAATATTTATTAAAAAACCCTCCTAGTGAGGGTTTTTTTATTATAATTTTATAATATGACATTATTGATTATGGCTGCTGGAAATGGCAGTAGATATGGNAAGTTAAAACAATTTGACGAACTTGGACCGTCTNGTGAGTTCCTNATGGAATTTAGTATATATGATGCTGTAAAACATGGCTTTAAGCATATNGTAATTATTACAAAAAAAGAAAATAAATCCTTTTTATTTAATTACATAAGATCTCGAATTAAAAAAACTATAAAACTAGATGTAATAATTCAGGAAAATTCAAATCTTCCTAATGAAGTCAATGCAAATTATAANAGAACAAAACCTTGGGGTACTGCTCACGCAGTTTGGTGTGCTAAAGATTNTATTAATGGAGATTTTGCAATTATTAACGCAGATGATTATTATGGTGCTAAAGCATATAAAAATGCTTCAAAATTTTTTAACCACTCAAATAATCCAAATGAATATGGATTAATAGCTTATAAATTAAAAAATACTCTNTCTAAATACGGATCTGTTTCAAGAGGTGTTTGTAAAGAAAAAAATAATAAACTTTTATCAATTAATGAATTTCTTAAAATTGAAAAAATTAATAATGAAATAAAAGATCATGACTCGAATACAATATTTGATAGNGATGATTATGTTTCTATGAATTTTTGGCTTTGTAAATACAATTTTTTTAAACATTTAGAGTCATATATTGTCAAACAAATAGATAATCTAAATAATATTNAAACAGATGAAATATATTTACCTTTTGCAGCACAACAACTACTTTCAAAACAAATTATCAGTGTTAATCTAATTGACTCAGAAAGTCGCTGGTTTGGTGTGACATATAAAGAAGATAAATTAAACAGTATAAAAAATCTCCAATCGTATAGTTCTAATGGTGTATATCCAACTCCATTATGGAAAGTTTAATTAAAATTCGGATAAATTAAATCATTTCCTGACTTAACCCATTCAATCATTCCGCCTTTGATTACATTTACATCTTTAAATCCGCTTTCTAATAACAGCTTTGCAAATTTTGTGCTTCTATTATCTGATCTACAATAAATAACAAACTTTGAATCTTTGTCTAAAAGAGAGATTTTTGAAGAAATTGAATTAGAATAAAAGTCAATATTAATAGCATTTTCGATAAAACCTGTTTCAAACTCTTTTAAGGTCCTTACATCGATAAGTGTAATATCATCTTTAGAGTATTGAGAAAACTCAATGTTAGAAATTATATTTAGATCATTATTATTTGAAAAACATGAAAAAAGTAAAAGAAATAAAATAGAATACCTATACATATAAATTAATTTATAGTTTTTCCTTTCCATTCCTGAATTCCACCTACTAAATTATACAATTTATTAAATCCCAATTCTAACATTAAGATACATGAATTTTCACTACGGACTCCAGTTCTACAATAAATATAATAAGATTTGCTTTTATCCAACTTATTGATTTCTGAAATAAAATTTGAAGGATCATAAAAATTNATATTTACAGAACCTGGTATATGTTTCTNCTCGTATTCTTCTTCTGTNCTAACATCCAAAATTACAGGACTATTNTCATTATTTAATTTTTCTTCCCAAGAAATTTGATCTAAATTCATAAAAATAAATATATAAAATTTAGATTAAAATATAATCTTTTTAATTTCTGAAATTANCTCTTTTTTCTCAAANGGTTTAGGGTAAAAATTATAATTTTTTTTTATTTAATATTAATGTTGCNNGAATACCTCCGTCCCATTGACTAGAAACTCTAGGCACCCAAGAATTTATATCTGAATCNTCAAGAATAACTACACTAGATTTGATNTTATTTTTAGCTATAAAAGGTTTTAATTTATTTTCAACTTGTGAAGGNAAATCTAAGCTGACAAGTATAACCTTAACATTGTCATTTGNGAAAGATTGATTAACATATTCAAAATATGGTAATTCCTTAATACATGGNGAGCACCAAGTTGCCCAAAAATTAACTACGTATGTGGTATTATCGGACAAATCAAAAGTGCCAAAGAGCTCTTCAAAATTATAGACAGTAATATTGTCATCATTATTTGTAAGTGTACTACATGAAATAAAACATGTAAAAAATAGACAGTAAAATATTCTTAGCCCCATATAGGAAATGTAATCAAATTACATGCCATGAAATATTTGATAAAAATCTACAAAGAGGAAAAATTAATTGATGACTAATTTTTTAGAATACCTAAAATTCTTGTTTTGAAATTCAATTATGTATATGCCTTTATGAATTCCAGAGATGGAAAAGGATTGTGAATTTGAAAGATTGCTAAAATTTTTGTANAGNACCTTTTTACCTAAAATATTATATAAACTAACTGNAGTATATCCAATCTGAGAAGATAAGCCACTAANAGTTATAATATTTGAATTTATTTCTTTGTAAACCTGAATGGGAGTTTTTGTAAGATTTTCAGGGCTTTCATAAATATTAGTTAGATTTTCAGAATAATCAAAACTTAAATTATCTCCTTTATCATTAGATTGNGAAANTAATAATCCGTTAAAGCTAATAAATACAATTAAAAAAATNCGCATAAGTANATNTNTGTGTACTATAAAACAAATATAAACAAATATAATTTAGATTTTCTTAGAAATAAAATCTAAATAAAAATTCTGAAACTATTTTTCATCTAGTAAAAACAAATTCATTCTCAGAAGATAAATAATTATCAAACATATATCTATCCTTGTTAAACAATTTAATGTCATTTACAGATGTTAATTGGTTATCAACAATAAATCTAGTCATCATTCCNCTAGCAATTTTAGAGAANATAGCAATTGTCTTATAGTCACCATTTTTTAATTGTTTAAAACTTACTTTAAATATTTNTGCATTAATTACCTTAGAGTCGATNGCCTTAAAATATTCATTACTTGCTAAATTTATAACAGGTTCGTTAGCCGAAATCTCATTGTTTAACTGGTTAGTTATTTTTTTAGTCCAAAAGTCATACAGATTCTTGTTAGTATCAAATGCCAATTTTGTGCCCATTTCTAATCTGTATGGTTGAATTAGATCTAACGGCTTTAATAAACCATATAAGCCAGATATTATTCTTACAGATTTTTGTAAAAAATCTGTATTTGATTTTTGAATAGTGTAAGAATCTAAACCTTTGTATACGCCTCCGTTGAAAGCATAAATTGCCTGACGGGCATTTTTTGNTGAAAATGGAATAGACCAAGACTTATTTCTTTCATAATTTAATTCACCTAGTTTGGTTGATATATTCATTAAATTCGAAAGTTCTGANGGAGATTTTTCTCTTAAAATAGAATTAAGATGTTTTGCTTCATTTAAAAAACAAGCATCACTTACATTTGTAATCGGTAAATCAGATTTAAAGTCTAATGATTTAGCTGGAGATAAAAGAATTTTCATTTGTAATGATTTAANATTAAAATTAAAGAAGAAAATTCATTTTTTCAAAAAAAAATAATGAGAAATTAATTTGATGAATATTTTTTCCATTTTTCAATACATAATTTAAAATTATCAGGTAATTCTGAATCAAATTGAAGAAATTTACCGGTTTTTGGATGAGTAAAACCTAGAGTTTTTGCATGTAACGCCTGTGTTGGTAAGATTTTAAAACAATTTTCAACAAATTGTTTATATTTCGTAAAGGTTGTTCCTTTTAAAATTAAGTTACCTCCATACCTATGATCATTAAAAATTGTGTGGCCAATATGTTTCAAATGAACTCTAATTTGATGAGTTCTTCCTGTTTCAAGAATACATTTAACCAGACTAACATAATTTAATCTATGTAAAACCTCAAAATTAGTAATTGCTCTTTTACCCGAAAAGCTTACTTCATTATCCAGAACAATATTTTGTAATCTATTCTTTGGATTACGTCCAATAAAATTATCAATTCTTCCGTGATCATCTTTTACTAAACCCCAAACCATTGCAAAATATTCTCTCTTTGTAGTTTTATTTGCAAATTGATTTGATAAATTTACCATTGCATGATCATTCTTTGCTACNACCAGTAAACCGCTAGTATCCTTGTCAAGACGATGTACTAATCCTGGTCTATTTGACGAGTTAATCGGAAGATTTTTAAAATGATATATTAACCCATTTACAAGAGTTCCTGAGTAATTACCATGTCCAGGGTGTACAACCAAGCCAGCAGGTTTATTTATGACTATTAAATCATCATCTTCATAAAGTATATCAATAAAAATTTTTTCTGGAATCAGTTCATTTTCTAAAGGTGGATATTCAAAGAAAACTTTTATTTGATCATTTGGCTTAACCTTGTAATTAGATTTAACAACAATATCATTTACGTAAATACTACCATTTTTAGCTGCAGCTTGAATTTTTGTTCTAGTAGCATTTTCAACAAANTTCATAAGATACTTGTCTATTCTCAAAGGACTTTGACCTACGTCNACCGTAAATGAAAAATGTTCAAATAAAGATTTATTGTTTTCCATTACCAAGGACAAAATCAATTACTGAATTTTTTTTTAAGTAATCACCTTCATATAATTTGTTACCATTACTAGAAATCGAAATTACCTCGTCTAATGCAATGTAATTTACGTAAGAAACTTTACCTGTTATAAAGCCTAAATAATTTAAAGTTTTCTTAGCTTGTCTAATCGTGTAACCTCTTATTTTAGGAATTCTAACATCTTTAAAATCTGATGCATTAAGTGTTATATATATTTTTCTTCCATTTTTTACTTTTGATCCAGCTGAAGGAAGCTGCTCTAAAACAGATTTAATTTTAAAGTCAGGGTTAAACTTTGCTGAATCTAAAACAATGTAATGCAAACTTAANTCTTCTAATTCTTTACCGAACTCATCTGTTGTTAATCCAATCAAATCTGGAACAATAACATATTTACCAAAATTTGTTTTAAATCTTAAAAATAATTTTAAAAACAAAAACAATAATAATGTAGTAATTGAAATATAAATAAGGTTCTTAATAAAAGATTTACTNAATAAATATTTTAGAAATAGCATAATCAAACATTATATACAAACTTAATTAATTTAAATATAACTTTTATTAGCTATTTTTGAATTAATAATTTATGGTATGGGCTTAAATATTGGAATTATAATGGGAGGATATTCAGAAGAGGTTAATATTTCTTTGAAATCAGGTGAAGTTGTGTTTAATACTCTGAAAAAAACACACAATTGCTTTAAACTATATCTTCTAAAAGAGAATTGGTACTACGTTGATAATTATCAAAAAAAACATAANATTATAAAGGAAACCTTTAAAATAGAAAATAATTTAGAAATTGAATTTGATTGTATTTTTAACGCAATTCACGGATCTCCAGGTGAAGATGGTGAAATTCATGAATATTTTAATAATTTAAATATTCCGATTACAGGAAGTGGAATTAAACAATCAGAACTAACATTTGACAAAATTAAATGTATTAAATNTTTAAAAGAAAAANATATTAAAATAGCTAATTCAATAGTCATAAATAAATCAACAAATATTAGTTTAAAAAAAATAGAAAGTGAAATAGGTTTTCCTTGTTTTATCAAAGCAAGTAAATCTGGATCTAGTTTTGGTGTCTACAAAGTATATAATTATAAAGAATTTTTAAAATATATAAATTATGCATTTAAAGTAGATGACAACCTGCTAATAGAGGCTTATATAGAAGGAAGAGAATTTTCAATAGGGGTTGTAACTTTTAAAAATAATATCACGGTATTACCCATCACAGAAATTATTACATCAAATGATTTTTTTGATTATGAAGCTAAGTATAAAGGAAAATCTGAAGAAATCACACCTGCTAACATCAATGATGAATTGAAAAAAAATCTTAATAAAATTTCTGAAAAAATTTATAAGTTGTTGAATTTAAAAGGTCTTTCAAGAAGTGANTTTATAGTAAATAAAAATGGTATTTATTATTTAGAAACTAATACAGTNCCCGGACTAACNGATGAAAGTATANTACCTCAACAAGCTAAATTCGCTGGTATTACTCTNAAAGAATTATTTTCAAACTCTATNAACGAAGTCTTAAAATAATTATATTTNTGAATTATGAGAAAAGCTGTATTTCCTGGATCTTTTGATCCTTTGACCTTAGGACATTGCGAAATAATAANAAAAGCAAGTAATGTTTTTGATGAAGTTATTATCGCTGTTGGATCTAATATTGAAAAAAAATATCAATATACAATTGATCAAAGATTAGAATTTATCAAAAATGAATTTTCTGATGATCCAAAAATTAAGGTTGACAAATATAAAGGGCTTACAGTTGATTTCTGCAAAAAGACAGGTTCAAGTATTTTGATTAGAGGCTTAAGAAACTCTGTGGACTTCGAATTTGANAAAAAAATTGCACTTTTTAACAAAAAATTAGCAAGTATNGAAACCTTATTTTTCNTGACTTCTCCTTCNAATTCATTCATTTCGTCATCAATTGTTAGGGAAATAATAAANAATAATGGTAATTACAAAAAGTTTGTACCAAAGTCTGTAGTAATTTAACTAATAAGTAATCTAATATTGGCATAACTTTTTAGAAGCACTTTATCTATCTGATCTGATCCTATCCATTCTACTCTAGAAATACCTTCCTTTAGTTGAGGTTTAAACTCACCAGAAAAGTTAGATTTCATCTCAAACCAATAAGTTGACTTTAAATAATATTTTTTTTCCTTTTTAAAAATATGAAATGTTCTTTCTAAGGGTCTAGTTATTGAAATATCTTCAATACCNGTTTCCTCTATTACTTCTCTTAAAGCGGCCTGAGAAATATTTTCCTTTTTTTCTAATTTACCTTTTGGAAGATCCCATTTGTTATTTCTAAAAATAAATAAGATTTCAGATTTATCNTTATATACTTTACCACCAGCTGCTACTATTTGTGGAAATATTTTTGAAAATCTTGAAATTATTTTTTCTGGGTTTTTAGATTTAATTCCAATTGGAAGAAACTTCTTTTTTCTGAGAATTTTTAATATGTCAAAGTTATTTAGCAACTTTAAATCAATCAAAAGACAATCTTTTAAGTCAAATTTATTGTTTGAAATTATAATTGGATTGTCTTTATAAAAAATCTTTATCATTTAATTAAATGAAAATCAAAATTAATACTTTTGTTGCTAATAACTATGAATACTATAAATCAATCTAATTTAAAGTCAAGAACAGCAGAGTGCTTGTTGAAATTAAATGCTATCAAACTACAACCTAATAATCCTTTTACATGGGCTTCAGGCTGGAAATCTCCAATATACTGTGATAATAGGATCATTTTATCAAATGTTAATTACAGAAATCAAATAGCTAATGATTTTGCAGAATTAATTAAAATAAATTACAACAATGTTGATGTTATAGCAGGTGTTGCTACAGGTGCAATAGGCATAGGCATTTTGGTTGCTGACAAATTAAATNTTCCTTTCATTTATGTAAGACCCGAACCAAAAAAACACGGNAGGAAAAATCAAATAGAAGGAAAAATATCAAAAGGACAAAAAGTTGTTGTAATCGAAGATTTAATTAGTACAGGAAAGAGTAGTTTAAATGCTATTAAAGCTTTAAAAGAAAATAAATTAAATGTACTCGGAATGCTTGCAATTTTTTCATACGAGTTTAAAATTTCAAAAATAAATTTTGAAAAAAACTTAATTACTGTNGACTCGTTAAGTAATTACACTGAACTTATCTCCAAAGCTGTTCAAATGGGTTACATNAATAAAAAAGATGTTGAAACATTANAAAAATGGAATAAATCTCCTGAAGATTGGAGCTAATAATAAATTTTTATTTCATCTTCCCTAAAATTTTTAGTCTTTCCATCAATAGTATTTAATAAAATTTCTCCTAAACTATTAACCTTAATTATTTCATATTGAATTTTATTTTCACCAATTAAACAACAATCGCTATATTTTCCCTTACCAAAAAGATGTGTATTGTAATTNGTTAATAGTTTATCTGGACTTTTTTTATATATCTTAAAGTTTCTTATTAAAATTTTTTGTAATTCAAAAGCAATTATTTCAATCGAATTATTNACTCCTGTTTCAAGAATTATAGAAGTAGCTTTAGGTAAATTTTTAAAGGATAGTTGATTAATATTTATCCCTATTCCCAAAACACTATTAATAATTAATTTTCCGCGAATTGTATTTTCTATTAAAATTCCAGATATTTTTTTATTCCCTGCCATTATGTCATTTGGCCATTTAATACTAATATTTTTTATTTTATATTTTTTTAGCAATAAATAAACAGAAATTGATGTTATAATATTTAAAAAAAATTTATCCTTAATTTTGAAATTACTTAAGTACTTAAACATGCTAAAATTAAGATTCATTGAAGGTTTATCTATCCAAATATTTTTATTTCTACCTCTTCCACTAGTTTGATGTTTAGAAATAATTACCGAATAATCCTCAATTTTATCATAATTAATTAATTCTTTCATATAAGAATTAGTAGAATCTATGGCATCAAGTTTGATTAATTTCATACATATAAAATAAAAAAAATAATAAATTTGTACAAACTAAAAAATTTTAATGACTAGTAAAACTAATTTTAAAAAACTTATTAATACAATCGTTGAAGGAATAGATGATGTTAAAGGAAATGAAATCAGTTTATTAGATTTAAGAGATTTAGAAAATAGAGTTTGTGATTATTTTATAATATGCGATGGTAATTCTAATACTCAGGTTAGTGCAATTATAAATTCCGTTACAAAAAAAGTTAGTAAAAAATTAAAAGATAAACCTTGGGGAATTGAAGGAGCTGAAAATGCTGAATGGATTTTATTAGATTATATAGACGTAGTAGTACACGTGTTTCAGAAATCAAAACGAGAATTTTATGATCTTGAGGGATTATGGGGAGATGCCAAAAAAATTGAATTAAAATAGTCAAATGAAAAATCAAAAAAAAACACCAAAGAAAACAACTTACAACCAATGGATATTTGGTTCAATTATACTAGTCTTTCTGTTATTAAACATATTTTCAGGATCAACATCCCAAAACTCCGATATAACAACTCCATCAGATTTTTTTAAATATGTTATGAATGGAGATGTTGAGAAAATTGATATCATTAACAAAAAAGAAGTTTTTGTTTATTTAAANAACGAAGCTAAATTAAGAGATGAACACAAAAATTCATCCAAGAAAAATATACTTTCATTAGCTTCGAAAAATCCTGATTACAGATTTGAGTTTGGAGATTTGCAAAATTTTGAAAATAAACTTTCTAGCGTAAGCGAACAAAACAACCAAAACATAGAAATAAACTANATCTCTGAGCAAAACATATGGGGCGAAATTCTAATATCTATGCTTCCATTTATTTTTATTATAGCTATTTGGATCTTTATAATGAGAAAAATGTCTAGTGGCACTGGCGGTGGTGGTCAAATTTTTAGTATAGGTAAATCAAAAGCAAAACTTTTTGATGCGAATTCTNAGGTTAAGATAACTTTTAAAGATGTAGCTGGATTAGAGGGTGCAAAAGAAGAAGTTCAAGAAATCGTGGATTTTCTTAAAAATCCAAAAAAATATACAGCTTTAGGTGGTAAAATCCCTAAAGGGGCATTACTAATTGGTTCTCCTGGAACAGGTAAAACATTATTGGCAAAAGCAGTTGCTGGTGAAGCAAAAGTTCCATTTTTTTCACTTTCTGGTTCTGATTTTGTAGAAATGTTTGTAGGAGTTGGAGCATCAAGNGTAAGAGATTTATTTAAGCAAGCAAAGGAAAAATCTCCTTCTATTATTTTTATTGACGAAATTGATGCTATCGGTAGAGCTAGAGGCAAAAGTAATTTCACGGGGTCAAATGATGAAAGAGAAAATACGCTAAATCAGCTACTTACAGAAATGGACGGTTTTGGAACTAATACTAATGTTATAGTTGTNGCAGCTACTAACAGAGCTGATGTGTTAGATAAAGCACTTATGAGNGCTGGCAGATTTGACAGACAAATNTACGTAGATTTACCAGATGTTAGAGAAAGAAAAAAAATATTTGAGGTTCATTTAAGACCAATAAAAAAATCTTCGACTGTAGATGTTGACTTTTTATCTAAACAAACACCTGGTTTTTCAGGTGCAGATATTGCTAATGTCTGTAATGAAGCTGCGCTAATTGCTGCTAGAAAAAATAAAAAGTCAGTAGGTAAACAAGACTTTCTTGATGCTGTAGATAGGATTGTTGGGGGCTTAGAGAAAAAGAACAAAATTATCACTAAGGAAGAAAAAAAAGCAGTTGCTTATCATGAAGCTGGTCATGCTACTGTGAGCTGGATGTTAGAACATGCTGCTCCATTAGTTAAAGTAACTATAGTTCCTAGAGGAAGATCTTTAGGTGCTGCCTGGTATCTTCCAGAAGAAAGACTTATTGTTAGACCTGAACAAATGCTTGATGAAATGTGTGCTGCTCTAGGTGGAAGAGCTGCAGAAAAAGTTATTTTTAATAAAATTTCCACAGGTGCTCTTAGTGATCTTGAAAAAGTTACTAAGCAAGCAAGAGCAATGGTCACAGTTTATGGCCTTAATGATAAGGTTGGTAATCTTACATACTATGACTCATCAAACGGNAATGAATACGGATTTACAAAACCTTACAGTGAACAAACTGCTGAAACAATCGATAAAGAAATTTCAGCAATCATAGAAAAACAATATCAGAGAGCCATTTTAATTCTCAAAAAAAATAAGAAAAAATTAATTGAATTAGCGGAAGTACTNTTATCAAAAGAGGTTATTTTTAAAGATAATCTTGAACAAATATTTGGTAAAAGACCTTTTGATAATAATGAAAACAAAAAATAATATTTATAGTTTTTATTTTAACTATAATTAATTAATTTTATGTTTTTACTTCATTATACAAAATCTATTTAATTGAATTTTTTAAAAAATATTTTTAAGAATAAATCATCCTCTAAAGAAAAAAAAGAAAGTAAATTTCTTCCAAAGAAAAAGATTGTAATTGAAGAAAGATTTATTCAAAAATTTATACAAAACGGNGGTAAATTTCTTTATTGTGAAAATTTAAATGAAGTTAAAAANAACTTTGAAAAAATACTAAAAGAAAATGATTGGCAAATAGATGATATTTTTGTTATGAACCCTGTTCTGCTAAAAGAATTTAAGATTGAAGGTTTATCTAAATCAAAATTAGAAAATCGTAAATGCTTCATTACAGATTGTGAAAATTTGATAGCAAGTGATGGATCAATACTAATTTCATCCAATCAGATAAATGAAAAAAAAATATCTGAATTTCCAGAAAATTTTATAATTTTTTCTGATACAAAAAAATTTTCAAATTCAATTAGTGAAGGTTTATCTGAAATAAAATTAAGTGGCAAAGAAATTCCAACTAATATCACTACAATTAAAAATTTTAATGATGAAGGAAAAGATAAAAACTTTTTAAGCTATGGAACTTCATCAAAAAACTTATATTTGATCCTTCTTGAAAAAGGTTTTAAATAATTGAGAGAATCAAATAAAAGAATTATTAGCGGGTTGATTTTTGTAGCTATATTTATAGCTTCATTAAAAACACATTTAAGTTTTACAATTTTAACTTTTATTTTTGGAATAATATGCTCTTATGAATTCAATAAGATTTTAAATCAAAAAGGAGNTAATCTTTACGTAATATTTTCNTTAATTTTTATATATTTTGCTTCNNTAGAATACTATTTAAATTATAATAATATTATTAACTCTTTTTTTAACGATTCAAAAGANACATTATTAATAATATCTATTTTTGTTTCAATTTTTTTAGCAAGAGATNTNTTTTCNTCTAAAGACTTACCTAAATTTCTAGCAAAAAAATATATTAATTTTACCTTTTATATTTCTTCATCTTTTGTGTTTATCTATCTTATAGCTAACATTAATGGCTTTTTTGATTATTCTTTAATACTTGGATGCTTTATTCTGATATGGGTTAACGATAGTTTTGCGTATGCTGTAGGTAAAAACTTTGGTAAACAAAAGCTGTTTTATAGTATTTCACCCCACAAGACTGTTGAAGGTTTTTTAGGTGGGCTATTTTTTTGCTGTTTATCTGCGTCAATTGTTTCAAGATTTATAAATGATTCATTAACTACACCAAATTGGTTGATTATAGCTATAATAATAAGTGTGTTCGGGACCTTAGGGGATTTAATTGAGTCCAAATTTAAACGAGAGTATAACGTTAAAGATAGTGGTGTAATAATACCAGGACATGGAGGAATGCTCGATCGACTAGATAGTATAATATTTGCAAGTCCATACATATATTTATTTTTAAAATTGATTTAATATGTTTCATAAGGAAGGTTTTAACATTATTCTAAGTTCTTTCGTAATCGTGTCTATGTTTGTTATTTGTATTGATCATTTTGAAATAGAACATAGTNTCTCAATAAAAATATTTCTGATTATAATGTTATTTTTTATTTTACAATTTTTTAGAAATCCTAAAATAAATATAAATAGAAATAAGAATTATATTTTATCTCCCGTTGACGGTAAAGTGGTAATAATTAAAGAAGTATTTGAGCCTGAATTTTTTAAAGATAAAAGACTACAAGTCAGTGTGTTCATGTCACCTGTCAATGTTCATGTTACTAGATATCCTATGGACGGAAACATTGTATATTCTAAATACCATCCGGGTAGTTATCTTGTCGCCTGGCATCCTAAGTCTAGCACAAAAAATGAAAGAACTACAATAGTTATAAAAAATNAAAAGTTTGATAAGATTTTATACAGACAAATTGCNGGAGTACTTGCAAGAAGGATAGTTAATTATGCTAAGGTAGGTAAGCAAGTAGTTCAGGGAAACGATGCCGGNTTTATAAAGTTTGGGTCAAGAGTTGATCTCTATTTACCTCTAGGGTCAAAAATAAATGTTAAATTAAACGAAGTAGTTAAAGGAGGAGTAACCGTACTTAGTTCGAAATAAATCTAATCTCTTAAATTTATCAATCTTTCTTCTAAAACTTTAATTTTAGAAAGTGCATCATCTTTTTTCTTAATCTCATTATTTAACACAGACTCTGGGGCATTTTCCGTAAATCTTTTATTATTTAATTTAGATTCTACAGATTTTAAAAATCCTTTTTGATAATCTAAATCATTGTTTATTTTGATAATTTCTTGCTCAACATCAATTTCTTGNTTAAAAGGAATTGAATATATATTTGAATTTACCCTAAATGAAATTGAATTTTCTATTTCGTTGTCTTGATAGTCAATCAAAGAAACATTGCAAAGTTTAGAAATTATTGAATCATACTGCGTAGAAAAATTGTCATTATTTACAACGCTCAATTCAATGGGATCTTTAAAGGAAACCTGCTGTTTTTTTCTAAAATTTCGTATACCTGAGATAACATTTAATAAACTGTCAAAATCTTGAATTAAATCATTCTTGTCAGAATTTTTGATAGAAGGCCATTTTGAAATAATGAGTGAGCTTTCCGTCGTTCTTTGATCGATTAAATGCCAAATCTCTTCTGTAATAAAAGGCATAAAAGGATGAAGAATAATTAAATTTTTTTCAAAAATTTTGATTAAATCCATNTATGTCTTTGAATCAATAGGCTTTCCGTAATATGGTTTTATAATCTCTAAAAAAACCGAGCANAAATCATCCCATATTAATTTATAAGTTGCCATCAATGCATCACTGATCCTAAACTTTTCAAAGTGATCGTTAATTTGAGTAAGTGTAGAATCAAATTTTTGACCGTACCACTCTAAAGCTACTTTACAATAATCAGGCTGGCTTATCTCCTCAACCTTCCAGCCATCGATAAGTNGATATGAGTTCCAAATTTTATTTGAAAAAGATTTTCCTTGTTCACACAAAGCTGAATCAAATAATAAATCGTTTCCTGCTGCAGAACTNAACATCAAGCCAACTCTTACCCCGTCCGCACTATATTTATCAATAAGCTTTAATGCATCGGGTGAATTACCCAATGATTTACTCATTTTCCTTCTTTTTTTATCTCTTACAATCCCAGTAAAATATACGTTTTTAAAAGGTTTTTCAGACTTAAACTCATAACCAGCCATTATCATTCTTGAAACCCAAAAAAATATGATATCTGGACCCGTTACTAAATCAGAAGTTGGGTAATAATAATTAATTTCATCATTTTCAGGATCTATTATTCCGTTAAATACACTAATAGGCCATAGCCATGAAGAAAACCACGTATCTAAGACATCATTATCTTGTTTCAAATCATTTAAAGAAAAAGAATGATTTTTTGTTTTTTCTTTAACAAGTTTTAAAGCCTCGTTAGGATTACTAGCTACTACATATTCATCATTATTTTTACCAAAATAATAGACGGGTATTTGATGTCCCCAGTAAAGTTGTCTTGAAATATTCCAGTCACGGATATTTAACATCCAGTTTTTAAAAGTATTGTCAAATTTCTTGGGAAAAAATTTAATTTCATCGGATTTCAGAACAGACTTAATAGCAGGCTGAACAAGCTNTTCCATTTTTAAAAACCATTGATGACTGAATTTAGGCTCAATGACAGAACCAGTTCTTTCACTCACTCCAACATTATGAATTATATCTTCGGATTTAATAAATAAACCTAGTTCCTTTAATTCTTTTATAATTTTTTTTCTAGCCTCAAATCTGTCAATTCCATTATAATGCATACATATTTCATTAAGGGATGCATCATCATTTAAAATATCTATAAATTCCAGATTATGTTTCTCTCCTAATTCTTTGTCATTTGGATCATGTGCAGGTGTGACCTTTAAACATCCCGTACCGTACTCAATGTCGACATATTCGTCAGCTATGATAGGAATTTCACGGTTTACAATNGGAACTATTNCTTTTTTACCAATAAAATTTTGGAATCTTTTATCATTAGGATTAACACAAATTGCTGTATCANCAAGAATTGTTTCTGGACGAGTTGTCGCTATNGTTAAAAATTGATCAGAATCTTTCAAATTATAGTTCACATAAAAAAGCTTACCATTTTTTTCNATAAAATTCACCTCCTCGTCCGANAAAGTAGTCTTAGCTTGAGGATCCCAATTAACCATTCTGTAGCCTCTATATATTAAGCCTTTTTTATATAAATCAATGAAGACTTTATTCACTGACTCATTCATGTTTTCATCAAGAGTAAATTTTGTTCTATTCCAGTCACATGAACATCCAATTTTCTTTAGCTGATCTAAAATAATACCTCCATATTCATTTTTCCATTCCCATGCATGAGTCATAAACTCATCTCGTGAAAGATCATTTTTATCAATTCCTTTTTCTTTAAGCTTTTCAACAACCTTAGCTTCGGTGGCTATCGATGCATGATCAGTACCAGGAACCCAACAAGCATTTTTACCCAATAATCTGGCCCGTCTTACCAAAATATCTTGAATGGTATTATTTAACATGTGTCCCATATGCAAAACTCCTGTGATATTAGGTGGAGGAATAACAATTGAATANGGCTCACGATCATCTGGAATAGANGAGAAGTAATCGTTTTTAATCCAATAGGAATACCATTTTTTTTCTATTTCCTGATGATTATAGTTTGATGGCATGATCATTTATAAATTTACAATACGAAAATACTCATATTTCTTAATCTGACTAATTATAATTATATTTATCTGATATAATTTTATAATAAAACTTATGAAAAATTTTATAACAATTGCCTTATTGATTTTATTTGGTTTAAATAGTTATTCTCAAGGAAAAAAAGATGGTTCTTTTTCTTTAAAAGCTGAAATATCGTTTGAAAAAACAATTATTAATTANGGAGTAATTGATAAAGGCTCTGATGGTGTTAGAGAATTTATATTTACTAATACCGGTGATGCACCTTTGGTTATTTCAAAAGTAAACTCATCATGTGGATGTACAATACCAAAGAAACCTGAAAAACCAATTCTACCAGGAGAATCAGATAAAATTCAAGTAAAATATGATACCCAAAGAGTAGGACTTATTAGAAAATCAATTAGTGTTACTTCAAATGCATCTAATCCAAGCGTTATTCTCAAGATAACTGGAGAAGTAATAAATGATAATAATATTAACGGGACAGAAGAAAGTAAAAAAAGTATTTTAGAAGAATATAATTAAAATATAAAATTTTTATGCCATCAATTTCTATTAAAGGGAATTTAATGCCTGAATCTCCTATAAGGAAGCTAGTCCCTTATGCCGAAAAGGCTAAAAGTAGGGGGATTAAAGTTTTCCATCTTAATATTGGTCAACCAGATATAGAAACTCCTGTTAATGCAATTAAAGCTGTAAAAAAATCTGATATAAAAGTTCTTGCGTATTCAAAATCTGAAGGAGATTTAGTTTTAAGAGAAAAAATTTCGAAATACTACAAGACTCATGATGTAAATGTATCTACTTCTGAAATTATTGTTACAAGTGGAGCCAGTGAGGCATTACTATTTACCATAGGCAGTATTATGGATCCTGACGATGAAGTCATTATTCCAGAGCCGTTCTATGCCAATTATAATGGGTTTTCAGTTGCAAATGGAGTAAAAATAATTCCAGTTTTTTCAAATATCGATGATAATTTTTCATTACCAAATATTGATGAATTTGAAAATTTAATTACCGATAAAACTAAAGCAATTTTAATCTGCAATCCAAATAACCCAACGGGTTATGTATANTCAAAAGAAGAAATAAAAAGATTNGTTCAAATTGTAAAAAAATATAATNTATATTTAATTGCTGATGAGGTNTACAGAGAATTTACATATGACGGTATCTTACANACATCTATCCTAGAGTTTGAAGACATTTCTGAAAATGCAATAGTAATTGACTCCGTTTCTAAAAGATATAGTATGTGTGGTGCAAGAATTGGTTGCATTATCTCAAAAAATAAAGAGTTTATGGCTACAGCTATGAAATTCGCTCAAGCAAGATTATCTCCCCCTACTCTAGCACAGATTGCTAGTACAGCAGCTATGGATTCGGGTCAAGATTATTTTGAGAAAATAATTAAAGAATACAACCAAAGAAGAGTGATTTTAATTGACGGATTAAAAAATATTCCTGGTGTAAAAGTATCAGAACCAAATGGTGCCTTTTATTGNATTGCTCAACTCCCAGTAGANAATTCAGAGGATTTTGCNAAATGGTTACTTNAGAGCTATCATCTTAACAAAGAAACAATAATGATAGCCCCTGCAGCNGGATTTTATTCTACCCCAAATTTGGGAAATAATCAGGTTCGTATTGCCTATGTACTTAACGAAAATGATTTAAAAAGTTCAATTAAGATCTTAAAAAACGGATTAACAGAATATTTTAAAAAATGAATATTAAAAAAAATTTTCCGTTAATAGATTATAATAGTTTCAATATTAATGTAAATGCCACTGAATTTATTCAAGTAAATTCAGTGGAGGATCTGATTTCTATAGAAAATAAATACAAANAGAAAATAAAATTATTTATTGGCGGCGGCAGTAATATTTTGTTCACCAAAAACTTTAAAGGCCTCGTAGTTCATATAAATATCAAAGGAATTCATTTAAAAAAAATTGATGAACATTTTTGCGAAGTAAAAGCCATGGCTGGAGAAAACTGGAGTGAATTGGTTAATTGGTGTTTAGAAAAAAATCTAGGCGGAATAGAAAATTTATCATTGATTCCAGGAAATGTCGGTGCTGCTCCGATTCAGAATATTGGAGCCTATGGGGTTGAATTAAAAGATGTTTTTATTTCATGTGAAGTCTTAGACTTAGAAAGTAATAAAATTAGAATATTTAGTAGCCAAGATTGTAAATTTGGGTATAGAGATTCAATATTTAAAAAGAATAAAAGTTTAATAGTCATTTCTGTTAAAATGAAACTAACAACTAAAAATCATATCATAAATTCATCTTACGGGGGAATTAATGATCAACTAAAGAAATTAAATATCCATAAACCATCCATAAATGATATTTCATCAGTTGTTTGTAAAATCAGAACTAAAAAATTACCTGATCCAAATACAATTGGCAATGCGGGAAGTTTCTTTAAAAATCCAATTGTAAATAGTGAAAAAATTTATTGGTTGAAAGAAAAATTTGACAATGTTCCTAATTACAAAATAAATGAAAATCAATACAAAATACCAGCAGCATGGTTAATAGAAAAGTCTGGTTTTAAGGGAAAGAGTTTTGGTAATTATGGAGTTCATATTACACAGCCTTTAGTACTTATTAATTACGGAAATGCAAATGGTGAAAATATTCATAAATTAGCTCTTTCTATTAAAGAAGTAATTTTGAAACTTTTTAAAATTCAATTAGAAACTGAAGTAAATATTATTTAATAAATTAGATATTATTATGGTTGAGACTATCGTAACAATTTTGGTNCTTGGATTATGTGTTCTTGGCATTAGCATTAAAATATGGGCTAAAAAAGACGGTGAGTTTTCTGGAACTTGCGCCAGCCAAAATCCATACCTAAACGAGAAAGGTGAAAATTGNAGTTTTTGCGGAAAAANNCCCACAGAGTTTGGAGAATGTGATGNGGGAAATTAGCTCCATATTAAAAAAACTGGGGCCTGGATTATTATTTGCTGGTGCTGCAATAGGAGTTTCACACTTAGTGCAATCTACAAAAGCGGGTGCTGATTTCGGTTTGGGGCTTATTTGGGCATTAATCATTGCAAATTTATTTAAATATCCTTTTTTTCAATTTGGTCCAAGATACGCTTTGTCAACAGGTGAAAGTATGCTTTCGGGATATTACAAATTAAACAAACTGATTCTTGTATTCTATTTTATAATATCTCTAGCAACAATGTTTTCTATTCAAACTGCAGTGACTATAGTGACTGCAGGAATTGCAAATTCAATAACTTCAGAATTTATTTCTGTTGAAATATGGACTGTTTTAATCACCTTAATTTGTTCCTTAATTTTGGTTAGAGGTCAATACAAATTTCTTGATAAGATTATCAAATACATTATATTGATTTTAGCAATCAGCACTCTTGCAGCTACATTACTTGCAGGTTTGGATTTTGACTCAGAATTTAATTTTAAACAATTTTTTCCGTCGGATACTACATCAATTGTTTTTCTTATCGCATTTATGGGATGGATGCCTGCTCCACTTGACGTTTCTGTATGGCATTCGATTTGGTCCTTAGAAAAAAAGAAAACATTGAAAAATTATAATCTTAAAAATTCAATGTTTGATTTTAATGTTGGTTATATAGGTACCGCCCTATTAGGTGTTTGTTTCATAGGTCTAGGATATTTTGTAATGCATGGAGATGGAAGTACGTTTAGCGATTCTGCTGGTGCTTTCTCAAATCAGCTAATTGAAATGTATACTTCAAGTCTTGGAGAATGGTCATACTATATAATTGGTATTGCTGCACTATCTACGATGCTTAGTACAACAATAACTACCTTAGATGCATCTCCCAGAGCAATGTCTGAAACTAGCAAAATACTTTTTAGAAAAAAATTTAATTTAGGATATTTTCACTGGTTACTAATCTTAGCTTTTGGAACCATAATAATTTTTTTCGTCTTTTCTTCACAAATGGGACTTCTGATTAAAATTGCAACTATTCTATCTTTTTTAACTGCACCCTTTTATGCAATCATCAATTACTTGCTAATTACTTCAAATCACACTCCATTGAAATATAGACCCTCTCTAAAACTACGTATATTAAGTATTTTAGGAATTTTCTATTTGTTAGGATTTTCGGTATTCTTTTTGATAAAAGGTTTTTAAGATTCAGATATTAGTTTTTATATTTACAACTTATTAAAATCAAGTTTTGTCACAAAATTTAAACACATTAGATACCCCTTTCTATAAGATGGATATTCCAGAAACGGAAACTGTCATTAAGGAGAAATCAGAGTGGTTTAAAATTGATTTACCCAAAAAGATTGTTGAGCACAAAAAAAAACCAAAATGGCTTAGAGTAAAGCTTCCGATAGGTCCAAAATATACCAAGCTCAGAAAGTTAGTCGAAGACAATAATTTACACACTATATGCACCTCTGGAAGCTGTCCAAATATGGGTGAGTGTTGGGGTGAAGGCACAGCCACTTTTATGATTCTTGGTAATATTTGTACTAGATCCTGTAAATTTTGCGGAGTTAAAACAGGAAAGCCACTTGAGGTTGATTGGAAAGAAGCAGAAAAAGTTGCAAATAGTATCAAAATAATGCAAATAAAACATGCTGTTTTAACAAGTGTAGACAGAGATGACCTAAAAGATGATATGGGAAGTAAATTCTGGGTTGAAACAATTAATAAAATTAGAGAATACAATCCAGGGATAACTCTTGAAGCACTAATTCCTGATTTTCAAGGAATTCACGAACACATTGACAGACTTGTGAATGTAAAGCCTGAAGTAATTTCTCATAATATTGAAACGACACGAAGATTAACTAGAGAAGTTCGTGTTCAAGCTAAATATGACAGAAGTATGGATGTCCTTAGATATATGAAAGAAACTGGTCAGAGAAGAACTAAGTCAGGAATAATGTTAGGTTTAGGTGAAACTAAAGAAGAGGTAATTGAGACAATCTATGATCTCAAAGAGGCAAAAGTTGATGTTGTTACTATTGGTCAATATTTACAACCCAGTAAAAAACATCTTCAAGTTCAAAGATTTGTTACCCCTGAAGAATTCTTAGAATATAAAGATCTAGGTGAAAAATTAGGATTTAAACATTTTGAAAGTAGTGCCCTAGTTAGATCATCCTACAGAGCGAGAAAACACATTCAATAGCTGAACCTACATCTTTAATGACATATGAGTCAAGAAATTCTCATGCTCATGAATTTTCGTCTTAATAGGTAAATAAAACAAATTATTTATATCCATTGTTCTAAGTTTTGTAAAATCTTTTTCTGTAGTGATAATAGTCTTATCAGAAAAAAAACCGATATCTTTTTTCGAGTAAGCATGATGGTCTGGATAAGCATGATAATGTACTATTAAACCCAATTCATCTAGATATTTTTTTAAACCCTCTGAATTAACAATTCCTGTTACCAGATTAATATGCTGTCCCTTGAGTTGATGTAAGCTTTTGGAGCTGTTTAAAGAAAAAATATTTTTGGAATACACTATTGAACTAAAAAACAATTTTTGGTGAGATAGTGGTTTGATTAATTTTATAATATTGTCTTTTGCTTTTGATGAAATATTAGACGGGCATTTTGTAATAATGATACAATCTGCTCTTATAGCTCCTTTTTTTGACTCTCTTAATTTACCTCTTGGCATTAAATAATCTTTATAATATAAATTCTCATATTCAGATAACAAAATTGAATAAGTGGGTTTTACCCTTCTATGTTGAAAAGCATCATCTAAGAGGATTAAATCTGAACCCCTTTCAATTAATCTATTTATTCCGCGTCTTCTGTTTTTATCAACAGCAACATTAATGTTTTTAAATTTTGAGAAAAACTGAAAAGGTTCATCTCCGATTGATTTAGCATTATCTTTTTCAGAAACCAATATAAAACCTGATGAATTTCTCTTGTACCCTCTGCTCAACACACTAACTCTATGTCTATCAGAAAAATGATCAATTAAAAATTCAACCATAGGGGTTTTTCCAGTACCTCCAACAGCAAGATTACCAACACTTATCACAGGAACTTCAAAAGACAAAGATTTTATTAAACCTGCATCGTAAAGTTTATTTCTAATGTATGTAATTAGAAAAAACTGTAAGCTAAGTATCCAATAAATAATTTTTTTTAGCAAATTCATCTTAACTAAAGTAATTATTTATCTTTGAAATAAATAATATTGTAATGATAGTTAAAGATGTTATTGATTTTTTAAATTATTATGCCCCCTTGGATTATGCTGAAGATTTTGATAATGCAGGTCTTTTGGTTGGAGATGAAAAGAATAAAGTTTCTGGAATATTGATATGCCATGACTCGATTACTGAAGTGATTGACGAAGCAATTAACTTAGGATACAATTTAGTCGTTAGCTTTCACCCGATATTATTTAAAGGAATCACAAAACTTACTCCCAATAATTATGTGAATAAATCCATAATCAAAGCAGTTAAAAATAATATTTCAATATTCTCAACCCATACTGCCTTAGATAATTCAAAATTTGGAGTTAACATGCAGCTATGTAAAGAACTTGGAGTGAGTAATCCCAGGATATTACATCCAAAAAATGGAACTATTAAAAAATTAACCACTTATATACCAAAGGAAAATGTAGAAAAATTAAAAAAAGAATTGTTCAAATCTGGAGCAGGTTCTATTGGGAAATATGAACACTGTAGTTTTAGTTTTGAAGGTCATGGAACATTTAAAGGAAATCAAGAATCAAATCCTTCAATAGGAAAAAAGCTGGAAGATACAGATCAAAAAGAAATTTGTATAAATATTACCTACTTAAAACATCTCGAAAAAAAAGTGTTAAATTCTTTAAAAGAGTATCATCCTTATGAAGAAATTGCTTATGAAATAAATACTTTAGAAAATACTAATAAAAATATAGGACTAGGAATGTACGGAGATATCCAAAATAAAATGGATGAAAAAGAATTTTTATCTTATTTAAAGAAAAAACTTAAAGTAAAATTTTTAAAACATTCAAAATTATTACAAAAGAAAGTAAAAAGAATTGCTTTATTGGGTGGATCAGGAAGTTTTGGGATAGAAAAAGCAATTTCTGTTGGGGCTGATGTATACATTACATCAGATTTAAAATATCACGATTACTTTAGAGCAGAAAAATCTATATTATTGGTAGATGTTGGCCATTATGAAAGTGAACAGTACACAAATAAATTAATGTATAAGATTCTTACAAAAAAATTTCCTAATTTTGCAATCGCTTTAACAAAAATAAACACAAATCCTGTAAATTACAGTTAATTATGGCTAAAAAGAAAGAACCGACAGTAGAACAAAAATTAAGAGCTTTATACGATCTACAATTAATTGATTCAAGAATTGATAAAATTAAAGATGTAAGAGGTGAATTACCACTAGAAGTTAGAGATTTAGAGGACGAGATAGAAGGACTAAATACAAGGGTCGAAAAAATTGACCTGAGTTTGAAAGATTTAGATGATCAAATTTCTGAAAAAAAGAACCTAATTGAAGAAGCTAAGGTATTAATGAAAAAGTATACTGAACAACAAAAAAATGTCAGAAATAACAGAGAATTTGATTCTTTAACAAAGGAGACAGAATACCAGGAGCTTGAAATTCAATTAGCTGAAAAAAACATTAAAGAATTTAAAGTTCAAATTGAATTAAAAAATGTTTCTATCGACGAGGTTAAAGAAAAGCTTTCTGATAAAAATGATCATTTGAAACATAAAAAAAAGGAATTAGATACAATTTTAAAGGAAACGGAGAAAGAGGAAAATATGTTACTCAAAAAGTCCGAAAATTATAAAAAGTTAATTGAAGAAAGGCTGCTTTTTGCATACGGAAAAATAAGAACTAATGTGAAAAATGGACTTGCGATTGTTCCTATAGAAAGAGGAGCTGCAGGGGGATCGTTTTTTACAATTCCACCACAAGTTCAAATGGAAATTGCTGCAAGAAAGAAAATTATCACCGATGAACATAGTGGCAGAATTTTAATTGATGAAGTTTTAGCCTCGGAACAGAAGAAAAAAATGGAAAAACTATTTTCTAGTATTTAATCTAAAAAATAATGAAGAAAGATATTATCCAAATAATATGTTTTCTAATTTTAATATTTTGCTATAATTCTTGTTCACAAAATAATCAAATCTCTGATCAGTTAGACTTAGAACCCATTTCTGTAAATTTAGAAAATACTCACAAAGCATACTTTGCTAGCGGATGCTTTTGGTGTGTAGAGGCTATTTATGAAAGCTTAATTGGGGTTTCCGATGTAGTAAGTGGTTACTCTGGTGGAAATATGTCAAATCCAACATATAACCTAGTTAATACAAAGTTAACCGGTCATGCTGAAACTATAGAGGTTACATATGATCCGAATAAGATTACGTTTTCTAACTTAGTTGATGTATATTTTGGATCACAGAACATAGAACAAATTAATGGCCAAGGCCCTGATACGGGACCTCAATATAGATCTATTATATTTTATCAAAACAATCAACAAAAAAAAATAATCACAGAAAAAATATCTAGTATTCAAGAAAGATTTCAATTGAAAGTTGCTGCAGAAGTATACCCTTTTAGAAAATTTTGGATTGCAGAAATATATCATCAAGACTTTAAGAAAAACAATAAAAATCACCCATACATTCTAAATATTTCTGACCCCAGGTTTGAGAATTTTAAATTTAAATTTGAAGACCTTATTAAAAATTAATTTTATGAATTTCTCATCTGATAGATTAACTAAATATGTCAATGAACACACTTGCTCTGAAAGTAAACTATTAGCTGATTTAAGAAGAGAAACTGAGCTTAAACATATAAACTCTATAATGCTAAGCGGTGAGTATCAAGGAAGGTTATTAAGTTTGATCTCTAAAATAAAACAACCAAAAAATATATTAGAAATAGGCACTTATACTGGCTATTCAACTATCTGTCTAGCCGAAGGATTAGCTGAAAATGGTAAAATTCATACTATTGATAAAAACGAGGAATTGGTAGAAATTCAAAAAAAATATTTTTCAAAATCAAAATTTAACAAAAACATTGAGATTCACACTGGAAATGCACTTGAGATTATTAATGGTTTAAATATCGATTTTGATCTTATTTTTCTTGATGCTGACAAAGAAAATTATGTGACATATTTTCAAATTATTTGCAAGATTTTGAATAAAAATGGGATCTTAATTACTGATAATGTCCTTTGGCATGGTAAAGTTTTAAATTCTAAGGAATCTCATGACGATGTAACTACAAAGATTGATCAATTTAATAAAGAGTTAGTATTAAATAACAAGTTTCAAACATTCATGCTTCCCATTCGAGACGGCCTAAGTATTGCAATAAAACTATAGGTCCCTTTTGATAGATCCCGTTACGGAATCAATTTCTGACTTGACTTTATCTATTTCCTTTTTTACCTGAACAGAGACATCAGAGTCCTGATTAACTTTATCTTTAGATGTTTTAATTTCTTGTTTGATTTCATTAGTCGCATGTTTTATATTATTTATCCCTTTGCCCAATCCCCTGGCAAACTCAGGAATTTTATCCGCTCCAAATAATAAAACGACGATAAAAATTATAAAACCTATTTCAGGACCACTAATAAATAAAAATAAATTTTGATATAGCATTATACAAATATAATGAGTAAGTTTATTTTAATAAAGTAAGACATATGTTTTATGAAAAAAATGTTACTTGCAAGTACCTCAACAATTCATGGCCAAAAATATCTAGAATATCTTTTAGAAGAAATTAGTGTATTATTCAAGGGGTGTAAAAACATACTATTCATCCCATTTGCTAGACCTTCAGGAATCAGTCATTTTGAATATACTGACGTGGTTAAAAATACTTTGAAAAAAATAAATATAAACGTTCTTGACTATCACTCTGATGAAAAAATATGTACAAACATTAACATATGTGACGGGATTTTTACGGGTGGAGGTAATACTTTTTTATTATTACATAAACTTTATGAATACAACTTAATATTTCCCTTAAAAGATAAAATTAATTCTGGAATTCCATACTTGGGGACCAGTGCAGGTACAAATATTTGTGGAATGACCATAGGAACTACCAACGATATGCCAATCATAAATGTTGAAAACCATAAGGCCTTAGAAATTCTTTCTTTCAATATTAATCCACATTATCTTGACCCTTTTAAAGATTCGAAACATATGGGTGAATCTAGACAAACAAGAATCAAAGAATTTCATATACTCAATAATCACAAAGTAATTGGGTTAAGGGAGAGTTCTTTCATTAGCATTGATAAGGAAGATTATATGCTAAATGGTCCCAAGCAGGCAGTAGTTTTTGAAAAAGACAGGAAACCCTATGAAATTAATAGTGGGTTTAATTTAAAAAATCTGATTTAAAACACATCAAAATTATATCTTTGAAATATGGATAATAATAAAGTATTACTGATGATACTTGATGGTTGGGGGAAATCAAATAACCCAAAAGTTTCTGCGATTGACAATGCTGAAACTCCATTTATTGACTCATTATATGAAAATTACCCTAATGCTGATCTTAAAACATTCGGTCAAGAGGTTGGACTACCTGAGGGACAAATGGGTAATAGTGAAGTCGGACATCTAAATCTTGGAGCTGGAAGGATTGTATATCAAGAGTTGTCAAGAATAAATATTTCAATAAAAAATAAAGATTTAGAATCAAATAAAATATTAGTTCAGGCATATAAGTATGCAGAAAAAAACAAAAAAAATATCCATCTTATTGGACTGGTAAGTAAAGGAGGAGTGCATTCTCACTATAATCACCTTTGTGAATTAATTAAAATTTCTGAAAATTTTCATGCCAATGTATTTATACATGGATTTACTGACGGTAGAGATGTAGATCCTAAATCATCAATAAATGATCTAAAAAATTTAGAGGAATTTATTTCGAATAAAGATTGTGAAATTGCTTCAATTATTGGAAGGTATTATTCCATGGACAGAGATAGTCGTTGGGAAAGAATAAAGTTAGCATATAATCTAATTTGTAAAGGGGAAGGAAAAAAGGTAACCGATTTTATCACTGAAATAAAAAATCAATATAAAAATGAGTATACGGATGAGTTTTTGAAACCAATGGTGAAAGTTAATCTTGACGGTTACCCAATTGGTAACATAAATAATGATGATGTTGTTGTTTTCTTTAATTTTAGAACAGATAGAGGAAGACAACTTACCAAGGTTATGACTCAAGAGGGTTTTAAAAAGTTTGAGACTTTAAATCATAATTATCATTTTGTAACTATGACAAATTATGATAATTCATTTAAAGATATAGGAGTAATATTTGATAATGAAAATATAAAAAATACTCTTGGAGAAATACTAGAAAAAAACAATAAGTCCCAACTTAGAATTGCTGAAACAGAAAAGTATCCTCACGTAACATTTTTCTTTTCCGGTGGCAGAGAAAAACCTTTTTTAAATGAAAAAAGAATTTTAAAAAAGTCTCCAAAAGTAGCAACATATGACTTAAAACCAGAGATGAGCGCCTATGAAATTACTGACGATTTAATTAGCGAGCTTGAAGATGGAACAAATGACTTTATTTGTCTTAATTATGCAAATGGTGATATGGTTGGTCACACAGGAAATTTCAAGGCAGCAATAAGGGCATGTGAAGCTATAGATGAATGTGTCAAAAATGTAGTGGAAAGCTCTATTAAAAATAATTACTCAGTAATATTAATAGCTGATCACGGTAATTGTGATATGATGATAAATTCTAACGGAACTCCAAACACAGCACATTCAAAAAATTTAGTTCCAATAATTCTTATTAATTCAAGATTTAAAAATATAAATGATGGTATTCTTGCTGATATCGCCCCAACAATACTTAAAATGATGGGACTAAATTGTCCTTCAGAAATGACTGCAAAATCATTAGTATAAATAAAAAATTGTATGCAGAAATCGTTAGAAGAAATAGAATTAATTAGAGAAAGTGCATTACTAGTATCAAAAACACTCGGGGTAATTTCAAAAGAAATAAAGGAAGGGGTGACAACACTATTTCTAGATAAGATAGCTGAAGAATACATTAGATCTAACGATGGTATACCTGGTTTTTTAGGATTGTATGATTTCCCTAATACACTATGTGCTAGTCCAAACTCACAGGTAGTTCATGGTATCCCAAATGATATACCTCTTAAAAATGGAGACATAATTTCAATCGATTGTGGAGTTTTAAAAAACGGTTTCTACGGAGATCATGCTTACACATTTTGTGTTGGTGAGGTTGATGAAATAACTAAAAAACTTTTAAAAATTTCAAAAGAGTCTCTATACAAAGGAATTTCAGAATTTAAATCAGGAAATAGAGTTGGTGATGTTGGATTTGCAATCCAGAATCATTGTGAAAAAAACGGATATGGAGTTGTAAGGGAACTTGTAGGCCACGGAATAGGCAAAATAATGCATGAAAAACCTGAAATGCCAAATTATGGAAGGAATGGTGTAGGAAAAAAATTTAAGGAAGGGATGGTTGTTGCTATTGAACCCATGATAAATATGGGAACTCAAAAAATTATTCAGCATAGCGATGGATGGACTATTACAACAAAGGATAATCTACCCAGTGCACATTTCGAACACAATATTGCTATAATAAATGGTAATCCCGAAATTCTTTCAACTTTCAAATATATTTATGAATCGCTAAAGATAAAATCAAACGAAGAGGATAGTTTTCATAATTATTTCAAATCATGAAAAAATTAGTAAAACTTATTCTTAATTATTTTCCAAGAACGATTTTGACTAGACTTAGTTTTATAGTAAAACCTATTATAAGAATCTATTTAAGCGGTAATAAGTTTACAGATCCGATTGACGGGTCTAGTTTCAGAAAATTTTTACCATACGGATATAATAATGTGAGAGAAAATGCATTATCTCCGTCAACTTTTTCATTAGAAAGACATAGATTACTTTGGTTATACTTAAAAAATGAAACATTTTTCTTTAAAAAAGATTTAAAAGTTCTCCATTTTGCACCAGAAGCTGCTTATTATACAAAATTCAAGAGCCTACCAAATATAACCTACCATACAACAGATATTAATTCACCTTTAGCTACAATTAAAGCTGATATATGTGATTTACCAATAAAAGATGATACGTATGATTTTATTCTTTGTAATCATGTTTTAGAACACATTATTGATGATCGTAAAGCAATAAAAGAACTTTACAGAGTGTTAAAAAAAGGAGGAGTTGGTATTTTTCAGGTACCATTAGATATAACAAGAGAAAAAACATACGAAGATTTCTCTATTGTAAAACCAAATGAAAGAAATAAAGCTTTTGGTCAATATGATCACGTGAGAGTATACGGAATGGACTTTTTTGACAGATTATCCGAAGTTGGATTTAAGGTAGAAAAATGTAATTATGCAGTGAAACTAAAAAGGGAAGAAATAATAAAGTATAGCCTTCCAGAAAATGAAATAATCCCCGTTTGTGTAAAATAATTAATTATAAAAATTATTTAAAATTAATTCTTCAAGTTCATTTTTATTATTTTCAAATATGATTAATGAAGATATTTCTTTATTAATTTTGAAAAATTCTTCAATATCACTGATCTTCATGGTATGAATAGCTGTTGCATAAGCATCTGCCTCAATACACGTGGAGGCTTTAACAGTAACACTTAAAATTTTTGTTTTAGTAGGGTGTCCAGTTAATGGATTAATAATATGGGCATATCTGTTACCCATTGAATCAATCTTAAACTTTCTATACGTTCCTGATGATGCTAAAGAAATATCATTTAATTCTAAGGAGCTATAATTACTTCTGTCACCGTCAAATCTTGGCATGTCGATAGCCACAATCCATGGTTTATTTTTATTTATGTTAGCACCTAAAGTTGTTATTTCACCACCAATTTCAATCAAATAATTATCAATTTGTTTATCTTTTAAAAATTGACCAATTACATCTACTGCATATCCCTTTGCTATAGCATTGAAATCAATATAAGAATCATTGGGTCTTATTAGTTTATCATCAATAATTTTGAACTTATCCATTCCTGTTTTAGAAAATAAATAACTTAACGGATCGCCTTTTTTTATTTCAGGATCAATCATAAATTTTTCTGGACCAAAACCCCAATAGTTCACAAATAAACCAATTGAGGGATCAAATCTACCGTCTGTAAGCTCATATATTTTTTTTGATGAATGGAATACATTTTGAAAATGACTATCAAGTATAACATTTTGATTATTATTTACTTTAGAAATAATAGATTTTTTATTATATGTAGACATAGAAATGTCAATGTCATTAAAAATATTAATTATCTCGTTTGAATAGTTTGAATTTGAAGAAGTATAAAATTGAATACTATAAGAAGTTCCAAAAACAAAACCTGAAAGTTTAGTCTTTTTTAATTCATTACACGAAAAAAGAGAGAGAAGTGCAAAAAATAAATATTTTTTCATAAAAAAGTTTAAGGGAAACTTAAGTTACAAATTTATCCCCCAAAGTCATCAAAACGTATATTTTCATCAGGAATACCAAAATCTTCTCCCATTTTCTGAACTGCCTGATTCATTAAGGGCGGGCCACAAAAATATAGTTCAATATCCTCAGGCGAATCATGAAATTTCAAATAATTATCAATCACACAATTATGAATAAATCCTAAGAAACCATCACCTTTGGAATTTAAATCTTTTTTCACTTTCCAATTATCTTCAGGAAGTGGGTCAGATAAAGCAACATAAAAATTGAAATTTTTAAAGTCTTTTTCTAACTTATAAAAGTGATCTAAATAGAATAGTTCTTTTCTAGATCTACCTCCATACCAAAAAGTAATTTTTCTTCCCGTCAGTAAAGTTCTGAATAAATGATACAAGTGAGATCTCATTGGAGCCATTCCTGCTCCACCACCCACATACAACATTTCAGAATCAGATTCATTTATAAAAAATTCTCCGTAAGGTCCAGAAATAGTAACCTTATCACCAGGTTTTCTAGAGAATATATAAGAAGATGCTATACCAGGATTTATATCTGCCCAACTATTTTTTTCCCTATCCCAAGGTGGAGTAGCAATTCTTACATTTAACATTATTTCCCTTCCTTCAGCTGGATAGGAAGCCATAGAATAAGCTCTTTCTACAGTTTCAGGATTTTTCATTACTAAAGGCCAAATATTAAACTTATCCCATTCTGAATTAAATTTATCTGATGAGTCGTGTTCCTCCGGGTGAGCTGTAATATCCATTTCATTAAAATTGACTTCAGTTTCTGGAATATCAATTTGGATATATCCACCAGCTTTGTAGTCCATATCTTCTGGAATTTTAACCACAAATTCTTTAATAAAGGATGCTACGTTATAATTACTTACTACGGTAGCCTCCCATTTCTTAATTCCAAAAACTTCTTCAGGTATACTGATATCCATGTCTTGCTTAACTTTAACTTGACAAGCTAGTCTGGCACCTGATTTTAACTCTTTTCTAGTAAAATGAGGGGTTTCTGTAGGCAGAGCCTCTCCTCCGCCAGAATTCACATGACATTCGCATTGAATACAGGTTCCACCTCCTCCACATGCTGAGGGCAAAAATATTTTTTGAGCACTTAGTGTAGTAAGTAATGTATCTCCTGAGGCTACTTCAATTTCTTTTTCCCCGTTAATTTTAATTTTAACAGGACCAGACGGAGCTAACTTTTCCTTAACAAAAAGAAGTAAAAGTATTAATAATAAAGAAACTACCAATAAAATTCCTACTACTAATAGGATAGACTGAGATATAGATGTAGCTAAAATCATAATTAATTTAAATCAGTGTTATTGTAAACAATATTATTCTCACTATCAATTTTCACATTTATTGATATTTCTTCTTGTTCATTTTCAAGATTTGATGGGGCTTCATCACCACCTGTTAACATTCCTCCAAAACTCATAAAACCAATGGCCATTAAACCAGTAATAATAAATGTTATGCCAAGTCCTCTTAGCGGCCCAGGAATCGAAGAATATCTGATTTTTTCTCTAATTGCGGCAATTGCTAATATGGCAAGAAAAAAACCAAAACCAGATCCAACACCATAGGTAGTAGCTAATTGAATCGTTTCAATTTCTCTTGATTGCATAAAAAGAGATCCTCCCAAAATAGCGCAATTAACAGCGATCAGTGGCAAAAATATTCCTAAAGAATTATACAAAGCTGGAGAAAATTTTTCTACAATGATCTCAACTAGTTGTACCATTGTTGCTATGGTCGCAATAAATAATATAAACGAAAGAAAACTTAAATTATAATCTATTAAACTAGGATGTAACCACACTAACGCACCGTCTTGAAGAATATATTGATCAAGAAGCCAATTTAAAGGAACGGTAATGGCAAGAACAAAGGTTACTGCTGCACCTAATCCAATTGCAGTTGAAACTTTTTTTGAAACAGCTAAATAAGAACACATTCCTAAAAAAGTTGCAAATACCATATTGTCAATAAAGACTGATTTAAAAAATAATTCTATATGTTCCATTTATTCTTCAATTAAATGTTTACTTCTTGCACGTTGAATCCATATTATAATTCCAACAACAATAAGTGCCATTGGAGATAAAAGCATAAATCCATTATTTTCATAACCGAGGGCATAGAGCCCGGTTTTGTCAATTGGGTCTCCTAAAACAGCTATTCCCCATAATGTACCCGAACCTAATAGCTCTCTAAAGAATCCTACTATTATTAAAATAACAGCATATCCAAAAGCGTTACCAATACCATCTAAAAAAGATCTCCAAAGACCATTTCCCAAGGCAAAGGCCTCAAATCTTCCCATGATAATACAATTTGTAATGATTAAACCAATAAATACAGATAAGGTTTTACTGAGTTCATACGCAAAAGCTTTTAAAACCAAATCAACAATTATAACAAGGGTTGCTATAACTGTTAATTGAACAATAATTCTGATTTTTGAAGGAACAATGTTTCTAATCATGGAAATGACAACATTTCCAACACCCATCACAAAAAGAACCGAGACAGACATCACAACAGAAGCTTCTAATTCTGCAGTAATAGCAAGAGCTGAACATATTCCTAATACTTGTACAGTGATCGGATTATTATCCGACAATGGGTCTGAAATAAGTTTAGCGTCTTTTTTTGATAAAAATCCCATTTAGTTATTTTTAATTTTATTAAAATATGATTGATATAGACTTAAATCACTTCTTATCATAGCCGTTACACCATCACCGGTAATTGTAGATCCTGCAATCGCATCAACCTCATTATCATATTTATCATCATTTTTTGGATCTAGGTTAGTTTTCGAAACATTCACTCCTTTAAAATTACCGTTTGAATCAAGTAAAGCTTCACCGATAAAATCATCCATAAAAAATCTTTGTTTAATATTGGCACCCAATCCAGGTGTCTCAGCTTTGTGATCAAAATATATTCCCTGTATTGTCATGTTTTCATCCATTGATACATAGGCCCAAATTGCATCCCATAATCCTTTACCTCTGATTGGGGCAACATATAGTTTTTTTTCATCTTTTTCAGCAATGAAAAGTGGAAGTTTTCTGCTGTAATCTGGATCTTTGGCTAATGCTTTTTCTTTTTTTACGTCGATCAGAAAAGCATTATCATCTTCAATGACATTATTGTTTTCAATATAAATTTGCTTAATGATATATTTTTTAAATTCTTGTTCTGCTTTTTCGGCTGTAATAAAACTAACGCTATTGCCTTGATTCTCATTAATACCAATTGCGTATAGTATATTTTGCTGTTTCTCAAGAAGCTTATTAACTCTAATCTTGTCCTTTAATGACGAATCTACAGCTGCTAACAAAGTACCAACTATTACTACTAAACCTATAGCAAACATTAGCGTGTATGAATTTTTCTCAGTATTGATTGCCATATTCTATATATTTTTAATTTTTAATCTGTTTAATCTCATTTTAACATTGGACTGAACAACAAAATGGTCAATTGTCGGAGCAAAAACATTCATTAATAATATAGCCAGAAAAACACCTTCAGGATAGGCCGGATTAAAAACTCTAATCATTATAGAAATAAAACCAATTAAAAAGCCATAAATCCATTTACCTTTGTTCGTTTGAGCAGCAGTTACAGGATCAGTGGCCATAAAGACTGCTCCAAATAAAATACTCCCAATTAATAAATGTTGCCAATAAGGAACACTCATTAGTCCATAAAATTTACTAGATTCATTAATTATCCCACTATCTATTACCACATTAAAAATTAATCCCATTACCAAAGCACCAAGAAGAGTGCTTACAATAATTCTCCAACTACCAATCTTGCTAAAAATTAAAAATAAAGCACCAAATAATATTAACAATTTAGAGGTTTCGCCAACTGAACCAGGAATAAATCCGTAAAACATGTCTGAAAGAGAATAAATAATATCTTGGTTTTGTGCATAGCTACCAAGAATTGTTTCACCAGAAATAGCCTCTGGTGTACCTGATCTATTCACTGCGTCATGAACCCAAACTTTATCACCACTCATCCATGTTGGATAAGCAAAAAATAAAAAGGCTCTAATGGTCAAAGCTGGATTTAAGATATTCATTCCTGTTCCACCAAAAACTTCTTTTCCGATAACAACTCCAAAAACCACTGAAACAGCTAACATCCACAAAGGCAAGTCAACTGGAACTATTAACGGAACAAGCATACCAGTAACCAGGTAGCCTTCTTCAACTTCGTGACCTTTGATTACTGCAAAAATAAATTCAACAGTAAGTCCCACAACATATGAAACGATTACCAAAGGTAAAACCTTTATTGATCCAATCATGAGATTATCAAATGTTAAAAAGTTTCCAAATAATGAAACCTGAGTATCAATTCCATTAGAAATATCGATGGCTAAATTATGTTGATAACCCGCATTAAAAATTCCAAAAATAAGACATGGAACCAAAGACATTATAACAGTGTTCATCGTTCTTTTTAAATCATCTGCTACTTTAATATGAGTTCCGGATGTAGTAACATCATTCGGAGTAAACAGAAAAGTGTGAAATGCGTTAAACGCAGGGGCCATTGTTTTACCCTTAAACTTTTCTTTTATTACGTGTAATTTTGACTTTATAGACATAAATTAACCAATTTCTTTTTTCATTAAATCAAGACCTTTTCTGATAATATCCTGATGTGGTTGCTTAGAAACACAAATAAACTCGGTTAATGCAAAATCATCAGGCGAAACTTCATACATACCTAATGCTTCCATCTCGTCTAAATCTTGATACATACAGGCTTTTAGAATCTGCATTGGATATATATTAAGCGGGAAAATTTGCTCAAAGGAACCTGTTACAACAAAAGCTCTATGCTCACCATTAGTATTTGTATTTAAATCATATTTTTTATTTGGAAATAACCAAGAAAAAGTTAATGCTCTTGAAAATGAAAACTTATCAAATATTGGTTTAGCCCAACCAAATAAATCATAATCATTCCCCTCAGGTATTACGGTTATTTCATTATCATAATGCCTTAAATGTCCAGATAGGTCAAGTTTTGTACCCGATAAAATATTTCCTGAAATTATTCTTGAATTTTCATGTTTAATCTTTAAAAAAGAAGAAATACAAGAACCGATTTTAGTTTTGAAATATTTAGGACTTTCAATTGATGATCCAGAAATAGCAATAATTCTTTCTGCATTATATTTTCGGTTTAAAATAGCATCACCAATAATTATCAAATCAGGTAAATTTAAAGTCCACACAACATCCCCTTTATTAATTGGTGAGATTTTATTAATTATAGTACTCAAATTGCCTGACGGATGAGGGCCGCTAACATTACAAATATTAATGTTATCGAGCGCCCTTAAAAAACTTTTACTTTCTTTTCTTAAAGATACATTCACTGATCCATCAGTTAACTTACACAAATAATCAATAGCAGTAGTAATGTTAATTTTCTCTTCAGCTGTAACGTAATCATAATCAGCTGATAAAGGAGCGGAATCAAACCCGGAAATGTAAATTTCTTTTGGATTAGAACTTGGGTCAGCTATGATATCATATGGTCTTTGTTTGAAAAATGACCAGAGGCCTGAATCTAACATAAAATCTATGATCTTGGCAGGATCTGAATTGCTAACTTTTGACAACTTTCTAAAGGAGTTTTTTCCGTCTGATTTAATTTTTATTTCAAGAACTTTTCTTCTATCACCTCTAACTATTTCAGAAATTTTTCCAGAAATAGGACTAACAAATTTTACATTTTCTGAATTTTTATCATAAAAGATAATATCTCCAGCTTTTACAATGTCATTTTCTTTTATTATTAACTTGGGGTATATACCATGAAAATCTGAAGGGTAAATAGAGAATTTGAGAGCTTTTTCTGCAATTTCAGTATCTAATAAAGCCTCTCCCTTAAGCTTCAAATTCAAACCTTTTTTGACAACTATGTCTACAGACATTTAAATGAGATTTTTTGTTCTAAATTTTATTATTTGCAAAAGTAAGTCAATATGCATGATCATACAATAAATTTTTGATTATTTTTAGAAAAAATTTCAACAAAAAATGAATAAAGTATTTTGCATATTATCTTTAATTATTTTTACACAATTAAATACATTTTCTCAAGAAATTTCTTCCAAAATGATCAATTCTATTTCATTTAGCAAACCTAATGAAAACAAATTATCAAATTTTATAATAGCAGCTCTTGATGAAGAATTTTCAGTTTCATTTGATGTGTTGTCAGGTATTGAATATGATTTATATTACACTATAGATCATTATGATTTTGATTGGAAAAAATCTGAACTTTTAAAGTCTGAATTTATTCAAGGTTTTGACGAAGTAAAGATTAATAATTATACAAGTAGTTTTAATACTTATCAAATTTATACAAATTATAATATTACATTTCCAAACAGTGAAACATCTCTTAAAAAATCAGGAAATTATATCATACGAATTTTAGATGAATATGGAGATGAACTTTTTAACAGAAAATTTATATTGTATGAAAAATTATGTTCTGTTAAAACCGAAATTAAAAGATCAAGAGAGTTAGAATTTATAAACGAAAAACAAGTTGTTAATTTTGAGGTTATTCCGTTGAATTTACAACTCAATAATCCCGAAAGAAATGTAAAAACATTAATTGTTAAAAATAATGACTTAAATAACTCGATTTTTAATTTAAAACCTCAATATAAAATAGGAAATAAGTTAATATATAAATACGATAAAGAGTCAAGTTTCTGGGGTGGAAATGAATATCTTTACTTTGACAATAAAAGTATTAAGACATCAAATGTCGAGATTCAAGATTATAGACTTAATGATATTTATCAAAATTTTCTTTTTATTGATTATCCAAGGTATAACAGAAAATACACTTACAATCCAGACATTAATGGTGGTTTTTTAATTAACGCATCAAATGTCGAAAATCCTAGTAATGAGGCAGATTATGTTAATATTTATTTTTCTTTAGAAAACAGTAACAACCTCTTCAACAAAGATGACAATATTTATATAGTTGGTGAATTTAACAATTACTCAAAAAACAGAATTTACAAAATGCAATATGATTATAAAAAAAATAAGTTTGAAGCTGTTATTAAATTAAAACAGGGATTTTATAATTATAAATATTTAATGAAAAATAATTCAAATCTCAAAATAAATTTTCAAAACGGAGAAATTGGTGGCAACTTTGATGAAACAGAAAATATATATTCAGTTGTAGTTTACTACAGAAATTTTGGTGAGAGATATGACAGGGCTATTGGTTTTGGTAAGGGATCTTCGAATTACATAACAAATTAAAAAAGTTTAATTTACGAATGATGGTAACGCAAATAACTAAAGGAATAAAAATTTCAGTTGAAACAGAATATGAGAGTAGTTTTTATAAACAAAGAAAACTCCATTATTCTTATAAATACTCTGTTAAAATTGAAAACCAGAGTAAAGAAATTGTAAAATTAAATTCTAGACATTGGATTATTCTTGATTCCCTAAGTAATAAAAAAAATATAAACGGAGAAGGAATAATCGGAGAAAAACCTATTTTAAAACCCAGAAGCTCTCATACTTATAGTTCGGTATGTCATCTAGCATCTACTTTTGGGTCTATGTATGGTTTTTACAGAATGATAAACCTTAATTCCAAAAAAATATTTAAAGTAGATATTCCTGTTTTCAGGCTTAATGCCCCATTTTCATTAAATTAAAATAAAATAAAAAAATTAGTCGTAAATTCACCTTCCAAATATATCTAAAATGAGTACAGGATTTTTTAAAGTGCCTAAAGCTAAAAATGAAGTTGTAAAATCATACAAGCCAGGATCACCAGAAAGAAAAAAAGTAATTGAGACCTATAATAAGATGATTAACTCATTTACTGAAGTTCCAATGTATATAAATGGAAAAGATGTAAAATCAAATAATAAAAAATCTATTAGTCCCCCTCACGATCATAAAAAAATAGTTGGAGAATATTTTATAGCTGAACCAAAACATATTGATGATGCAATTCAAACCGCACTAGATGCTAAAAAGAAATGGGAAAATATGTCTTGGGAAAACAGGTCTGCAATATTCCTTAAAGCAGCTGAATTAATTGCAGGGCCATATAGGTCAAAAATTAATGCAGCTACTATGATAGGCCAATCAAAAACTGTTCATCAGGCTGAAATTGACTCTGCATGTGAACTCATTGATTTTTTAAGATTTAATGTAGAATATATTACCAAAATATACAGTAATCAACCATCAAGTGATAGTGAAGCTTGGAACAGAGTTGAATATCGTCCTTTAGAAGGCTTTGTTTATGCAGTAACTCCGTTTAACTTTACAGCTATAGCTGGGAACTTACCAACATGTATGGCGATGCTTGGAAATGTAGTGTTATGGAAGCCTAGTAGTACGCAAATTTATTCAGCCAAAATTATTATTGATGTTTTAAAAGAAGCTGGTCTTCCTCCCGGAGTTATTAATGCTGTATACGGAAATGCCTCTCTGATTACTGAAAAAGTTTTATCAGACAATAATTTTAGTGGATTACATTTTACCGGATCTACATCGGTTTTTAACAGTTTTTGGAAAACAATTGGAAATAATATTTCAAAGTATAATACATATCCAAAAATTGTAGGTGAAACTGGTGGTAAAGATTTTATTATTGCTCACATGTCTGCAAATTCAAAACAAGTGGCTACTGCAATTACTAGAGGAGCCTTTGAATTCCAAGGACAAAAATGTAGTGCTGCCTCAAGAGGTTATATTTCTGAAAGTATCTGGAAAGACGTAAAAAAACTATTAGTTGATGATTTAAAATCTATCTCAATGGGATCACCTGAAAATTTAGAAAATTTTATTACGGCTGTTATAGATGAAAAATCATTTGATAAAATTGCTAATTATATTGAAAATGCAAAATCAAGTGCTGATGCTGAAATTATTATCGGTGGTAATTATGATAAAACAAATGGTTACTTTATTGAACCTACTGTAATTTTAGCTAAAGAACCAAATTACATTACAATGAGAGAGGAAATTTTTGGTCCTGTAATGACCATATATGTTTATGATGATTCTAAATTTGAAGAAACTCTCAATTTAGTTGATAATACCAGTGAATATGCATTAACTGGTGCGATTCTTGCTAGTGATAGGTATATAATAGAAAAGGCTACAAAAGTACTTAAAAATTCAGCTGGAAATTTTTATATTAATGACAAGCCAACAGGTGCAGTTGTTGGAAAGCAACCTTTTGGTGGCGCGCGAGGTTCAGGAACAAATGATAAAGCTGGAAGTATGCTCAATTTATTAAGATGGGTATCCCCAAGATTAATTAAGGAGACTTTTTTGACGCCAACAAATTACAGGTATGATTTTTTAGAAAAATAAAAAAACTAAAATGATAAATAAAACCAACATATCAATACTAATATTGATTATTTTTTCTAGTTCACTTTTTTCTCAAGAAAAAAATAAATCTAGAATTGACAATTACCTTAGTGAAAATCTTTTGTTAACTCAAAAACAATATTTTATTAAGAGCTTTGTTGAATCAAATCCAAATTATGATGTTTATTATGTACAGCAAAAGTTTAACAACATCGAGGTTCATAATGCAATTTCTACAATGTCTATTAAAAACGGTGAAATAAAATCATTCAAAAACAGATTTGTAGATGAAAAACTAGGAGAATCTTCATTAAAAGAAGCTAAAATCGATAATCATGTTGCAATACAAAAAGCTTTATACAAATTAAATATTAACAGTTATAAAAACTCACCAAACGGCTGGACACATACAAATCCATATAATATTGAATCAAAGCTTATTTATTTAAAGTATGATAATAAACTTAAACTATGCTGGAACTTCAATTTTATAACGACTGATCACAAAAACTGGTATGATATTTTTGTTGATGCCAACTCAGGTGAAATATTAAAAACAGAAAACTGGATTGTTAATTGCGAATTTGATACAAAATTCAACGATAAAAAATATACCCATAAACATAAGGTAATTGAAAAGGAATCAATAATCAATGATGGTTCAGTATACAGGGTAGTTCCTCTGCCAACTCCAAGTCCAAATCATGGACCATTTGAATTATTAAATGAACCAGCAGATCCAGAGGCTTCTCCTTTTGGATGGCATGATATAGACGGTATAGAAGGTCCAGAATATACAATTACTAGAGGTAATAATGTATACGCAAAGGAGGATGACGAAGGAGATGGTAGTCTCTCTGGAACGGATTACTCACCTGATGGCGGTTCAGAATTAAACTTTGACTTTGAAGCTGATTTAGATCAACAACCCTCTGATTATATGGATGCGTCGTTAACAAATTTATTCTATATAAATAATATGATGCATGATATTTGGTACAAGTACGGATTTGATGAAGCTAGTGGTAATTTTCAAGAAAACAATTACGGAAACGGTGGATTCGGAGGTGATAGTGTAAATGCAGATGGCCAAGATGGAAGTGGCTTTAATAATGCAAGTTTTGGCACGCCTCCTGACGGACAAAATCCTCAAATGACAATGTTTTTATGGAGCGGCCCTGCAGGAGAACCTTTAACAATTCTAGACGGTAGTTTAGCTGGGGAGTATACTGGTCAACCTGCCGGTTTTGGAGAATCACTCCCTGATGAAACTCCATTGGTAGGTGAATTAGCACTCTTATATGATTCTGCACCAGATGTTCATGATGCATGTGATAATATTATTAACCCTACCGACCTAAACGGTAAGATTGTAGTTATTAAAAGAGGTATTTGTGAATTTGGATCAAAAATTCTTTCGGCAGAAAATGCTGGTGCTATTGCAGTTATTATGGTTAATAACGTTGCTGGTGGGCCAATTACTATGGGTGCTGGGGCAGATGGAGCAAGTGTAACAATTCCGTCAATAATGATCAGTCAAACAGACGGAAATGCTTTAATTGCTCAACTTCAACAAGGTAATATTATAAATGCTTCACTTATTAATGCATCAAATTATACAGATTCTGATCTGGACAATGAAATTATAGCCCATGAATATGGTCATGGGATTTCAAACAGATTAATGGGTGGTGCCCAAGCTGCTGGATGTATGCAAAATGCTGAGCAACAAGGAGAAGGTTTTTCTGACTGGTTTGGACTTATGATTACTTTAGGAGATAATGACTCTCCGTCTGTACCAAGAGGAGTTGCAACATATTCTGCTGGACAAAGCCCTAACGGAACTGGAATAAGAAATGCTCCATATTCACCTGATTTTTCTGTTAATAATTATACTTATGCTGACTCAAATAATACAGCTGCTGTAAGTCAACCTCACGGAGTTGGTTTTGTGTTTGCTACTATGCTTTGGGATCTTACATGGGCATTTATAGATGAATATGGATTTGATTCGGATCTGTTAAATGGTACAGGAGGAAATAATAAAGTAATGCAGCTTGTGATTGATGGGTTAAAATTATCCCCTTGTAGTGCAGGATTTGTTGACATGAGAGATGCTATTTTATTAGCTGATGAGTTAACAAATGATGGAGTAAATGAATGTTTAATATGGAACGTGTTTGCAATAAGAGGTCTTGGATATCTAGCTGATCAAGGCAATGCAGATGATAGAACCGATCAAATAGAAGATTTTTCTATTCCTCCAAATTGTGAACCAGCATCAAACAACTTAGACTCAGGAATACTTAGTATTGATTCGCCTGAAAGTGGGGTTTTATCAAATTCTGAAAACATAATAATAACCGTTAGAAATTTTGGAATTGATGCAATTTCTAATTTTGATGTTTACTACCAAGTAAACGGTGGTGATCAAGTTATTGAAACTATTAATGAAACAATTATTTCGGGTCAAGAAACTATTTATACGTTTAATAACACATATGACTTCTCTGTTGTTGGAGATTATGAAATCTCTGCCGGAAGTTCATTAATGAATGATGAAGATATTTCAAATGACTCTGTCACCATAAATATTGTTAGTCAAGAAGAAACTAATTGTCCAGATAATTATGAATTACCAATTGCCTGGAGAGATAATTTTGAATGTTATGATGCGTTTATTATAAGCGAAATAGGTGATTGGATAATGTATGACTTAGACGGAGGGACGACTTGGGGTGCAAATGATGTTGATTTTGAAAATGAAAGTTATGTTGGTACTGGTATCATTTANAATGATGAACTTGCTACAACTACAGGATCTCCTGTCCCAGAATGGGATACATATGAAGGTGATCAAGGACTTTATTTTGTAGCATCAGGAGCTAACGGAACTACAACTCCAAATGATGACTGGTTAATAAGTCCTGAATTTTCACTATCTGGAATTACATCACCTGTATTAACACTTAGGGCAAAGTCTGTTAATGACACGTATGGATTAGAAAGATTTCAGATAGCTGTTGGAAATAGCACTGATTACAATGATTTCACAGTAATTTCTGATGGAGCATATATTGAGGCACCAACTGATTGGACAACATATGAATTTGACTTATCAGAATATGAAGGTCAAAATATCAGAATAGCAATTCATTATATTGGAAATGACTCATTTGTTCTACAAACTGATGCATTTAAAGTTGAGGGTACTTTAGGTTTTAACCAAAATGAAATATTGAATTTTAAATATTATTATAATTATCTAAACAATATTTTGAATATTAACTCTGATGAAATATTGCAAAATATACAGATTTATAATATTCTTGGTCAAAAAATAATTGATGAAACTATTGATGATAATAGTCACCAAGTTAATCTAAGTTCTTTATCAACATCAATTTATTTTATTAAAGTCGAAACTAATACCGGAATAAAGACATTCAAACTAAGAGTTAGATAAATCAAGAAGTTGTAGGTATATAAACTATCTTCTTATCGAAAAAATAGTTGTTATCAAAAATATTTTTGATTTCAACTATTTTTTTTTGTTTTATATCACTTAATTCTTTTTCAATATCCCCTCCTTTTAGAGCAATTATTCCGTTTTGTATATTATTAATAGAATCTATATTAAATTTATCTCTAGACCACTCTATTATTTTGGGAATTTTAGCGACTGCTCTTGTGACTAAAAAATCACATTTAAAATTTAAATTTTCAGCTCTTGACCATTTAGATCGTACATTTTTTAAACCTAATTCCTTNACAATATTATTAACAACTATAATTTTCTTTTTAATACTGTCTACCAGAATAAAATTACAATCAGGGAAAACGATAGACAAAGGTATTCCTGGAAATCCACCACCTGTGCCTAAATCTAACACAGTAGTTCCCTTACTGAAGGTTACAAATTTTGCAATAACTAATGAATGAAGTACATGTCTTATATATATATTTTCAATATCTTTTCTAGAAATTAAGTTTATTTTATTGTTCCAAAATTCATATAATTTTTTTAATCTGGAAAACTGATCGATTTGGGTTTCATTCAAATCAGGAAATTTTTCACGTATTATATTCATTTTCAAAAGTTATTAAACAAAAGTATGATATTGTAAACAATAATTTTAATAATTAAGTCTATGTATTATTTTTGAAACGAATATTTTAAAAATGGNAAAAAAATTATCTGATAGAGTAAAAAATTTAGCAACTTCTCAGACATTAGCAATGGCTGCAAAAGCTAGAGAATTAAGATCTGAAGGAAAAGATGTTATTGGACTTAGTTTAGGTGAACCTGATTTTAATATCCCTGATTTTATAAAAGATGCAGCAAAAAAAGCCATTGATNAAAATTACAACTCTTATACACCTGTTGACGGATACATTGATTTAAAAAAAGCAATAATAAATAAATTTAAAAGAGATAATAAATTAACTTTTTCCCCCTCTCAAATAGTTGTTTCTACTGGTGCTAAGCAAGCTTTATATAATATTGCNTCAGCTTTAATAAATCCTGGGGATGAAGTNATTCTACCATGTCCTTATTGGGTAAGTTACGCTGATATTATAAAGTTAAAAGGTGGAGTGCCNGTTGAAATCAAAACTGACATAAAAAATAATTTTAAANTGACAGAAGAACAACTAAAATCTGCTNTTTCAGACAAAACAAAAATGATTTGGTTTAGTTCTCCTTGTAATCCAAGTGGATCTGTTTATTCTAAGTTAGAACTTGAAAAAATTGCTAATATCTTGGAACCCTACAAGAATATTTTTATTGTTTCAGATGAAATTTATGAACATATAAACTATAAGGAAAGTCATATAAGTATAGGAACTTTTGACAAAATTAGAGAAAGAACAATAACAGTCAATGGTGTTTCAAAAGCATTTGCAATGACAGGATGGAGAATAGGATATATTGGTGGTCCAGAATGGTTGGCTCGAGCTTGTAATAAAATTCAAGGTCAAGTTACTAGTGGAGCTAATTGTATTGCACAAAGAGCTGTTATTACTGCTTTGAATGAAAAACCTAAAAAAATTAAATATATGGTTGATGAATTTAAATCAAGAAGAGACCTAATTCTTAGCTTATTAAATAATATAAAAGGCTTTAAATGTAATGTTCCAGATGGAGCTTTTTATGTTTTTCCTGATATTTCATATTATTTTGGAAAAACAATTAAAGGTTTTAAAATTTGTAATGCTTCTGACATGTCTATGTTTTTATTAGAAAAAGCATTAGTAGCTACTGTCACAGGTGATGCATTTGGAAATCCAAATTGTATAAGAATATCTTATGCTGCATCTAAAAAACAAATTAGCATAGCAGTAGACAGGATNAGTAAAGTTTTAAAAATGTAAATCTTTAACTTTTACTCCAAAAATAAGGAGTAAAAACAATAAGAACAGTAAATAATTCAAGTCTTCCGAGTAACATTAAAAAAGATGACCACCATTTTGCTAAAAATGGTAATTCAAAAAATGTATTCATTGGACCAAATGAACCCAATGACGGACCAACATTTCCTAGACTTGAAGCTGAGACACCCAATGCTGACTCAAAATCAAGTCCTAACAAAGCAAATACAATTGTTCCGATTATAAAAGAAAGCATATAAACAATAAAAAAACCAAGGATATTATGAATAATTTCAGAAGATACTGAAGACTTATTATATCTAAGTGGAATAATCGCATGAGGATGTAAAATTTTCTTGAACTGTAAAATACCGTTTTTAATAATTAAAAGATGGCGCATAATTTTAAAACCTCCAGATGTNCTACCTGATGAACCACCTAAGAACATCATTCCAAAAAATATTAGCAATAGTAAAGGAGTCCATGATGTATAATCAGCCGTTACAAATCCTGTTGTTGTAATTATTGAAACAACCTGAAATAAAGAGTGTCTAAAAACTCCTTCAATTCTTTCAAACTGATTTTCATAAGAAGATAAAAAATCCGTGTTAAAGTAAACGATAAAAGCTACTGATAAAGTAAAACCAACAATAAATAAAGAATATATTTTAAATTCTTCGTCTTTNAAAATTTTTTTAAAGTCAAACTTAAATCCAAAGTAACTGAGGACAAAATTTGTACCAGCAAGAAACATAAAGAATATTACTATGTATTGTATAATCGGGTTATGATTCCAATGTCCCAAACTAGCATTCTTAGTCGAAAATCCACCAGAAGCTATATTGCTCATAGAATGATTTATGGCATCAAAAAAAGACATTCCAGCTATTTGTAAACAAATTGTTTCAATAAACGTGTATGAGACATAGATTAACCATAGTCTTTTTGCAGTGTCTGTGATTCTGGGATGTAATTTNTCTGTACTTGGACCAGGAGATTCNGCACTAAATAACTGCATACCTCCAATTCCAAGAAGCGGAAGAATAGCTATTGCAAAGACTATCATACCCATTCCTCCAAGCCAGTGTGTAATACTTCTCCAAAATAATATACCTTCTGGTAAANCCTCAACATCATTAATTATTGTTGCTCCTGTTGCTGTAAAACCTGATGTTGTTTCAAATATAATATTAGAAAACCCTTCAATTGTTCCGGTGAATATGTATGGAATTGTTCCAGACAGAATCATCGAAATCCAGCCAAGAACAACAATTATATATCCTTCTCTTTTATTAATCTGTTTGTCATGATTTCTGTTTNTAAACAGAAAAATCAAACCAATAAGAGAAACTATAACCCCTGATGTCAGTAAACTAACGGCTATTCCGTCTTTGTATATAAAACTCATCAGAGCACTCAAAAACATAAAACCTCCGTTAATTAACAACAGAAATCCTAAAAAATATATAATTATTTTAGTATTTATTTTCATTTAAAAAAGTTTTTCAACTTTATGAATTGAATCATTTAAACAGCAAACCACTATTCTATCATCACTTAAAACTCTAAAATCTCCAAGTACAATATATCCCTTACCATCTCTTATTACCCCTGCAATAATTGCACATCTTGGAAANTCTAAGTCTTTAATNGNNNTATTACAAACNTNAGANTCNTCNTTAACNACANANTCTAATAATTCNGCATCCATATTNNCNAGTTGNGATATNGCTACNACTTCNGCNTTATGNACATGNTTNGAAATAGCATCNGCAGCNANTAANTTNTTATTTATNAANGTNTCAATNCCACTAATTTGNGNTAATTTATAATAATNAAGNTTGTCNACAAGNGCNATTGTTTTNNTNATTCCNTTTGATTTAGCNATNANACTTGACATAATATTAGTCTTCNGANTCNCCNGTAACNGCAATAAATGNATCCATTTGNTCGAGATNCTTTCTTCTTCTAACAACTCTGAATTAGTGCCGTCTCCGTATATAACTAGACATTCATCCAAGTCTTCAGCTAACTCTTCAGCTCTGTCCTTATTGATTTCAACCAACTTAACGTTAATATTATTTGAAGATAGGTCCTCTGCCACCTTTTTTCCAACTCTACCACCTCCTAAAATCATTACATTTTTTATAACTCCATTATTCTGTCCTGAAAGTTTTAATAATTCCTCTTCACCACCAGGTTCAGTCATAAAAACTATATGATCTCCTGAATGAAAAACAGTATCTCCTCTAGGAATTATTGTTTTTTCACCTCTTTTAATTGAAATCGGAAAAAAATGTGTTTCTGGAAAAATATCTGCAGCCTCAACTACTGTTTTACCTACGAATATTGATGTATGTGTAGCACTTAACCCTAAAGTTATTAGAGCCCCATCATCAAATTCAAATGGATCTGTAAATTCCGCCCTATTTATAACCATATTTATCTCCTTAGATGTTAAAATTTCTGGAGATATGAGCTCATTTATTCCTAAATCAGAAAAATTAACATTTTCATTGTCAAATAACTCTGGATTAGAAATTCTAGCTATTGTTTTTTTTGCGCCTAACTGCTTAGCTATATAGCAAGCTGTTAAATTAATTGCCTCACCAGCTGTGACTCCAACAAATAAATCTGCTTCAGAAACATTTGCCTTATTCAAAATTGAAATAGACGTACAGTCTCCCTCAACAACTTTTATATCTAATTGACTATTAGGGAAAGTAAGCTTTTCATCATTAGAATCAATAAGAGTGATTTCTTGAGATTCGTATGACAATAATTTTGCCAAATGGGATCCAACTTCACCAGATCCAGCAATTATTATTTTCATTTTATATAATAATTATTACAAACAAATATAAATCATTTTACCTAATTATCTATTTAAAAATGAATTGTGGTAAATACAATAAACTTAAATTATTAATGTTATTTTATTTTTAATAGCATTAAACAAATTGAATATCGATATTTGTTATCCAATGAGAAAGTCAATTACAATCATAATCATTTTATTTATAACGTATAATTGTAACGCACAACTTTTTACAAAAAAAAAATTATTAAATAACGAAAATTTTGATAAGCCTACCCTCTCTTGGGGATATTTTTTAGGATTAAATAATTATGATTACAATTTTGACTACAATAATAATCTTTCTGATATTCAAACAGAGAAAAATATTGGGTTTAACGTAGGATTAATAGGTAATTTAAGAATATCCGATTATTTTGATATCAGATTTGAGCCAGGGCTGGTGATGTCAAATAGAAATTTAATTTTTGAACCAAGTAACTTTGGAATGTCTGAATTTCAAGCAAATATTCATCAAAGAGACATTAAATCAACATATATACATATTCCTTTAATTTTAAAAATCTCAACACAAAGGTTAAATAATTTTAAGCCATATGTTCTTGCAGGAATTTCCACAGCTCTAAATTTATCAAGTAAAGAAAACAGTGTTAATGATAATAATCTTGGTGAGTTTAGAACAAAAAAAAATGTATTCTTTTATGAATTAGGATTTGGAATTGATTTTTATCTTGAATGGTTTAAATTTAGCCCAAGTATAAGGGGGATTTTTGCTTTAACTGATGAACACGTTCCTGATAATGACCCTGCAAGCCCATGGACAAGTAATATTAAGTTTATGAAATCAAGAGGAATAATGATAAACTTCACTTTTCAGTAAGCTTATGTTTAATTTCAGAAAGAATAATAGCAACAGAGTTTGCTAAATTTAAGCTGTCAATATTTTGGTTATATCTTGGAATTGTGATTCTTCTTTTGATTTTTGATGATATTTCTTTACTAAAACCATTAGATTCACTTCCAAAAAAAATAATTTGATTTGAATCAAATCTAAATCCAGAAATACTTTCTCCATTCAAATCAGCAGCAACTACTCTATTTTGATTTTTAGAAATAATCTTTTCAAGACATAAATAAGAAATATTTACTCTGGAACTAGACCCCATTGAAGCTTGGATAACTTTTGGATTATAACAGTCAACACTTTTTTTACTACATATTATATCCTTTATCCCAAACCAATCACAAATTCTGATTATTGTACCTAGATTCCCAGGATCATTAATTTCTTCAAATGCAATAATAGTTGAATTATAATCAATCTCTTTTGGCTTAGGAATTTCAAAAATCGCCAATACTTTATTAGGTGATTTTAAATTGCTTATCTGTTTTAATTCAGGGTTTTTTAAATGAATAAATTTTTCTAGTTTATTATATTTTTCTGATGTTGAGAAAAGATTTACTAAAATCATTTCAGAATTTAATAGCTCATCAATAATTTTTTCACCCTCAGCAAGAAAAAAATTATGTTTAATTCTGTTTTTTTTAATTCGTAATGATCTGATTAATTTTATTTGATTTTTTGTAATCATTTTATTTGTTATTGCTAACTTTACAAACCTAAATTTAATGTAAACTAACCATAAAACATAACTATTTTTTATGAATCATAATATTAAGCCTGGTGTTGCTACTGGAGATCAAGTTCAAAATATTTTTAAACTTGCAAAAGAGAAGAAATTTGCTTTACCTGCAGTAAATGTAATTGGATCAAGTAGTATTAATGGAGTTTTAGAAACAGCAAAGGAATTAAATTCACCTGTTATCATTCAATTTTCAAATGGAGGAGGTAGCTTTAACTCAGGAAAAGGGTTGAATAATGAAAAACAAAAATCAGCAATTGCTGGTTCAATTGCTGGTGCACATCATGTACATACAATGGCTAAGGCTTATGGTGTCCCAGTTATACTTCACACTGATCATTGTGCGAAAAAATTACTTCCTTGGATTGATGGTCTTATGGATGCAAATGAGGAACATTTTAAGAACAAAGGACATTCACTATTCAGTTCTCATATGATTGACTTGTCTGAGGAGCCTATAGAAGAAAATATAGAGATATGTAAAGAATACCTTAGAAGAATGTCGAGAATAGGGATGACTTTAGAAATTGAATTAGGAATTACTGGTGGAGAAGAAGACGGTGTTGATAATAGTGATGTTGATGAGTATAAGCTCTATACTCAGCCTGAGGAGGTAGCGTATGCCTATGAAGAGCTTATAAAAATTAGTGATAAATTCATGATAGCAGCTGCATTTGGAAATGTTCACGGTGTTTACAAACCTGGAAATGTCAAGTTGACTCCAAAAATATTAAAAAATTCTCAAGAATATATTTCTCAAAAATTTAAGGTTCCACACAACACAATTGATTTTGTATTTCATGGTGGATCTGGCTCAAGTGTTGATGAAATTAGAGAGGCCATTGGATATGGGGTAATCAAAATGAATATAGATACAGATATGCAGTATGCGTATATGAGCGGAGTTAGAGATTATTTTTTTGAAAAGAGTGATTATTTAAAATCTCAAATCGGAAATCCAGATGGAAATGATATTCCTAATAAAAAACATTATGATCCAAGAAAATGGATTAGAGAGGGTGAAAAAAGCTTTATTATGAGGTTAAAAAAAGCTTTTGATGATTTAAATAATGTAAATACATTATAAAATTTTAGATTTCTTTATATATTTATTTAAGTTATGGCTTGGTTTAAAAGAAAAGATAAAGGAATTCAAACTCCAACAAAAGAAAAAAAAGATATTCCAAAAGGTTTATGGTATAAATCTCCGACTGGAAAGATTGTAGATGCTGAAGAACTTCAAGAAAATTTCTATGTAAGCCCAGAAGATGATTATCACGTAAGGATTGGTAGTAAAGAATATTTTTCAATTATTTTCGATGGTAAATTTAAGGAATTAGATACAACTTTAACATCTAAAGATCCTTTAAAATTTATTGATAAAAAAAAATATTCTGATAGACTAAAAGATGCTCAAAAAAAAACAAATCTAAATGACGCAATTAGAACCGCAGTAGGAAAATCGTTAGGTAAAAAACTAGTGATTGCTTGTATGGATTTTAGTTTTATCGGTGGATCTATGGGAAGTGTTGTTGGTGAAAAAATAGCCAGAGCTATTGATTATTCATTAAATAATAAGATTCCAATTGTTATTATTTCAAAATCTGGTGGCGCTAGAATGATGGAGGCTGCTATTTCCCTAATGCAACTAGCAAAAACATCGGCAAAACTTGCTCAGCTAGCAGAAGCTAAAATTCCCTATATTTCTTTATGTACAGATCCTACAACTGGTGGAACAACGGCTTCTTTTGCTATGTTAGGAGATGTTAATATTAGTGAACCTGGAGCATTAATTGGTTTTGCTGGACCTCGAGTCGTTAAAGACACCACAGGAAAAGACTTACCTAAAGGTTTTCAAACTGCAGAATTCGTATTAGATCATGGTTTTTTAGATTTTATAACTCACAGAAAAGATTTAAAGAAAAAAATAAATTTATTTTTAGATTTAATACTAAATAAACCTGTTAGACAATAAAAAGGTTATTTTACTCTGAATAATCGATTTTTTACTATATTTGCGCCGCTGAATATAGCATACATAATAATCATTTAAATAATATTGGAATGTATTTAACAAAAAAAAATAAAGAAGATTTATTCAAAAAACACGGTAAGGATGCTAAAAATACTGGAAGTGCCGAAGGTCAAATTGCCCTTTTTACTCTTAGAATAAATCATTTAACAGAGCATCTAAAAAGAAATAAGAAAGATTATAACACAGAAAGAGCATTAGTAAAGCTTGTTGGGAAAAGAAGAGCACTCTTGGATTATCTCACTAAAAAAGATATTTTAAGATATCGTGCAATTATAAAAGAATTAGGGTTAAGAAAATAAATCCTTTTCAACATTTTGTTTATAGTTATTCATTGGTTCAAACTATTTCAACACACATTATATTAAACCAAAAAAATAATTATGATACCTAAAACGTATAAAGAATTAATTGATTTAGGAGATGGAAGATCCATTTCTATAGAAACTGGAAAATTAGCTAAACAAGCACATGGATCTGTAGTGGTTCAAATGGGAAAATGTATGTTATTATGTACTGTAGTCTCAAATTATAAAAGTGCAAATGTTGATTTTTTACCATTAACTGTTGATTACAGGGAAAAATTTGCAGCTGCAGGAAAATATCCTGGTGGTTTTTTCAAAAGAGAAGCTAGGCCTAGCAGTGATGAAATTTTAACGATGAGATTAGTGGATAGGGTTCTAAGACCTCTTTTTCCAAAAGATTATCACAATGAAATTCAGGTCATGATTCAATTAATGTCTCATGATGAGGATGTTATGCCAGATGCACTTGCGGGATTAGCAGCTTCAGCAGCTATTCAATTAAGTGATTTACCATTTGAAACAGCTATTTCAGAAGCTAGAGCAGCTAGAATTAACGGAGAATTTGTAATAAATCCTGGTAGAGCTCAATTAGAAGAAGCTGACATAGACATTATGGTAGGTGCGTCTAAGGATTCTGTTATGATGGTTGAGGGTGAAATGGAAGAATGTTCTGAAGAAGAAATGGTTGAAGCAATTAAATTCGCACATGAATTTATTAAAAAACAATGTGAGGCTCAAGAAAAACTAGCTAAAGCATTCGGTAAGAAAGAAACTCGTGAATATGATGAAGCTGAAGAAAATGAAGATCTAATGAAAAAAGTAAATGATTTTACTTATGAAAAGTGTTATAATGTTGCAAAAAAAGGTCTTTCTAAAGTTGAAAGAAGTGAAGCTTTTAGTGAGGTCAAAGAAGAATTAATGAGTTTGTTTTCTGAAGAAGAATTAGAAGAGCAAAAAGATTTAATAAAAAAATATTTTTATAAATCTGAAAAAGAAGCTATTAGAAATTTAACATTAGAAAAAGGAGTTAGACTTGACGGTAGAAAAACTACTGATATCAGACCAATATGGTGTGAAGTGGACTATTTACCTTCAACTCATGGATCTTCATTATTTACAAGAGGAGAAACACAAGCTCTTGCTACTGTTACTTTAGGTACATCAAGAGAAGCAAATCAAATAGATTCTCCAACATATGAAGGTGAAGAAAGATTCTATCTACATTATAATTTCCCCCCTTTCTCAACAGGTGAAGCTAGACCTTTAAGAGGAACATCTAGAAGAGAAATCGGACATGGAAATCTTGCTCAACGAGCATTAAAAAGAATGGTTCCCTCTGACTGCCCATACACTGTAAGAGTTGTAAGTGAAGTTCTTGAAAGCAATGGCTCATCTTCAATGGCAACTGTCTGTTCTGGAACTATGGCTTTAATGGATGCAGGAGTTCAATTAAAAAAACCTGTTTCTGGAATTGCAATGGGATTAATCTCGGATGGTAAAAAACATGCTGTATTAAGTGATATTCTTGGTGACGAAGATCATTTAGGTGATATGGACTTTAAGGTTACCGGAACTGCTGATGGTATCACCGCATGTCAAATGGATATTAAAATTAAAGGATTATCGTATGATATTTTAGTTGAAGCTTTAAAGCAAGCAAAAGATGGAAGATTACATATTTTATCTAAATTAACAGACACCATCAAAACACCTAATAGTGACGTTAAAGCTCATGCTCCAAAAATGATTACCAGAAGAATACCTGGTGATTATATTGGATCATTAATTGGGCCTGGCGGGAAAAATATTCAAGAGCTACAAAAAACTAGTGGTTGTACGATTGTTATTAACGAAGACCCTGAAACTGAAGAAGGAATAGTTGAAATACTTGGAACAGATCAAGAAGGTATTGACATGGTATTATCAAATATTGAATCAATGCTTTTCAAGCCTGAAGTAGGTAGTGTATATGAAGTTAAAGTTATAAAACTATTAGACTTTGGAGCTGTTGTAGAATATTTAGAGGCACCAGGTAATGAAGTTTTATTACATATTAGCGAGCTTGCATGGGAAAAAACTGATAAAGTTACTGATGTTGTTAATATGGGTGATACTCTAGATGTAAAATACTTTGGAGTAGATCCTAGAACTAGAAAAGATAAGGTTTCAAGAAAAGCATTATTGCCTAAACCAGAAGGTTATGTTGATAAGCCAAGGAAAACTTTTAACAGAAACAATAACAGAAGGGGATTTAATAAAAAATAAATAATACTTTTGTAAAGTTTAATTCATCAGATACTCTATATAATTAAATATGAGACAATTAAAAATAACTAAGCAGGTTACAAATAGAGAAACAGCCTCTCTTGATAAATACTTACAAGAAATAGGAAAAGTTGATCTAATTACAGCTGAAGAAGAAGTGGAGTTAGCTCAAAGAGTTAAACAAGGTGATCAATTAGCCTTAGAAAAACTTACAAAAGCCAATTTACGTTTTGTTGTTTCTGTAGCAAAACAATATCAAAACCAAGGACTAACTCTTCCTGACTTAATAAATGAAGGAAATTTAGGTTTGATTAAAGCTGCACAAAGATTTGATGAAACTAGAGGTTTCAAATTTATTTCTTATGCCGTTTGGTGGATCAGACAATCTATATTGCAAGCATTGGCTGAACAGTCTAGAATTGTTAGACTTCCGTTAAATAAAATTGGTTCTATTAATAAAATTAATAAAACATATGCCTTTTTAGAACAATCTCATGAAAGACCTCCAAGTGCTGAGGAAATTGCGAATGAACTAGATATGACAATAAATGACGTAAAAGAATCAATGAAAAATTCAGGACGTCATGTTTCAATGGATGCGCCTCTTGTTGAAGGTGAGGATTCAAATCTATATGATGTACTTAGAAGTGGAGAATCCCCTAACCCAGATAAAGAATTAATCCATGAATCACTAAGAACAGAAATAGTTAGAGCTCTTGAGACACTAACCCCAAGAGAAGCTGATGTAATAAAACTTTATTTTGGTCTTGGAGATCATCACCCAATGACATTGGAGGAAATCGGTGAAACATTTGATTTAACCAGAGAAAGAGTACGTCAGATTAAAGAAAAGGCAATAAGAAGATTAAAACACACTTCAAGAAGTAAGATCTTAAAAACGTATTTAGGCTAAAATTAAAATGTGTGTATAAATGGGGTTACTTTAAGAAATAAACATAATGGGTAATCATCTAATAGCTCCTTCCATCCTCTCAGCAGACTTTTCAAATCTAAAGACTGATATTGAAATGATTAACTCCAGTCAAGCAGACTGGTTTCATGTTGATATAATGGATGGTGTTTTTGTACCAAATATTTCATTTGGAATGCCAGTATTAAAAGCTATATCAAAGTATGCAAAAAAAGAATTAGATGTTCATCTAATGATAATAAATCCAGAAAAGTACATTGAAAAATTTGCTGAGTTAGGTAGCGATAATATAACTATTCATTACGAAACCTGTAATAATTTAGATGATACTATAAAAATAATTAAACATACAGGTGTAAAAGTAGGGGTTGCGATTAATCCAGATACAGATGTTAAGGTATTAGCAAAATATATTAATAAGATTGATATGGTATGTTTAATGGGAGTTTTTCCTGGTTTTAGTGGTCAAAAATTTATAGAAAAAACTTTTCAAAGATGCTCAGAACTTAGACAAATGATAATATCAAATAATAGTAAATGTCAAATTGAAATTGACGGAGGTGTTTCAGATACTAATGCACGCAAATTATTAGAATGTGGAGCAAATATTTTAGTAGCCGGAAGTTTTGTCTTTAAGAGTGAAAATCCTCAAAAAACAATAAGTACCCTTAAAAATATTATTTAATATTTATCAAGGGTACTTAATTTATTATTACTCTAAAGTTTCATCAGTTACAACTTGCCCTCTCCTATTTTTAAAAGGGATAGAATAGCCTAGAAATATCTCGCTTGAATTCCATTCATTAGATAATAAAGTCCTTGAGCTTGTTTCATATGCATAACCAACTCTGAAATTTTCAGAAACATTCACAGAAACGATAGCTGCATATGTTTTAGTATTCCTGTAAGTGATACCTAAACTAAAAACATCATCATATGATGTTAATAAATTAAAGTCATAAAGAATGGGTACATCTTCAACTGTACTAATAAGAAAAGAAGGAGTTAATGACCAATCATCCTTTAAATTAAATTTATATCCCGATGAAATATACATGTGTGGCTTATCTGTAGCCATTGTTGCTAATTCTTGCTCAATAGAAACTCTTTCTGTATTAAGTATTCTAGGTGCTGAAACAGATAAATACCAATTTTGACGCTTTAATAAAAACCCTAAACCAACATTTGGATATGAATTATCAATATTTCCTAAAGAAGGATCTCCAACAATATTAAAAGTTTCAAGGTTATTAGCGTTAACTGAATAAAATTGAGCACCTGCTTTTAAGCCAAAAAATAAATTAGCTTTTTCGGAAACTCTTAATTTATAAGAAAAATCAAATGCAACGTATGAATTACTTTCAATAAATACCTTATCACTGACAATAGACATTCCCATACCCACATTTTTACCTAAAGGGGATGAAAAACTAAACATTTGAGTTTCGGGTGCATCAGCAATTCCTGACCATTGATTTCTTAATGTTGATTTCCAGTGCACCATATTATCAGAACCAGCATAAGCAGGATTTATAATATTCATATGCGACCAGTAGTTTGATATAGTTGTCTCTTGTTGAGACCAACTGTTGCTAAAGAAAAATAACATTAATACTAATGAAAATAAATATTTTATATTTCTCATGTATGTTTAATTTTTAGTTTTTATTATTTAGTTATATATATCCATCCATCATAGTCTAGAGAACCATTACCATCTAAATCAATTTGATAGTAATAAGAAGCTGCATCAGGTAATGGGCCAGAATTATTTTCATAATGTCCGTTCCAATTGTTCTGATATCCTACAGCATAGAATACTTCTTGACCCCATCTGTTGTAAACTCTAATTACACTATTTGGATGACTTTCAATATTATTGATAAACCAAGTATCGTTTATTCCATCACCATTAGGTGTAATAGCCTCAGAAATATTTATCTCGATCAAGTCACAAACATCACCAATTCCATCATTGTCAATATCTGATTGATCTGGATTATAAGTACTTGGACAATTATCTTCTTCATCAGTTACGCCATCTCCATCTTCATCAGGGAAAATTTCATCATCACAATTATCTGGAATATTATCGTTATCAATATCTTCCCAATCATTAATCACAGTAACTACTGCTATAGAAGATGATTCGTTTCCGTTAGAATCAACTGCAGTTAGAGTAACTACATTATCCCCAACATCAGAACAACCGAATGTGTCTAAATCAATTGAAAGTGAAACATTACTACAGTTATCAATAGTACCTCCATCAATGTCTGAAACTGATATGATAGCTTCACCATTTTCATCAAGATTAACTGAAATATCCTGAGTTATAACATTAGGACCAACACTATCTTGAATATTAACAATTGAAATTGCTGTAGATTGATTTCCACTTGAATCAGTAACTGTAAGAGTTACTACATTATCTCCAATATTAGAACAATCAAAAGATGTAATATCAATACTAATAGATTCAATACCACAATTGTCAGTTGATCCATTATTGATGTCAGATTCAGTGATTGAAGCTTGACCATTTTCATCAAGGCTAATAACAAGATCTTGTGAAATTGCTATTGGATCAATATTATCAACAATTGTAACCGTAGCAGTCTCAGATGAAACATTACCGTTAGCATCTGTAGCAGTTAACGTAATAACGTTATCACCAATACTTGAACAATCAAAGGAATCAATATCAATAGATAAATCAATATTAGAATCACAGTTATCAACTGATCCATTATCAATATCTGAAGCTGATATTGTAGATACTCCGTTTTCATCAAGTGATATTGTTATATCCTGCGTAGTAACTACCGGTGCAGTTGTATCTGTAACTGTTATTGTTTGTGTAAATGTAGTTACATTACCACTATCATCTGTCGCAGTCCAAACTCTAGTTATAGACGTAGATGTTGTGGTATCAGCATAACTAACCGAAACATCACTATCACAATTGTCTGTCGCAACTGCTGTACCTGTAGCAGAAGGATCTGTACTTGCATCACACTCTACTGTTACATCAGCTGGTGATGTAGTAAACGTCGGTGCAGTTGTATCTGTAATCGTTATTACTTGAGTATAATTAACCGAATAACCATTATCATCCGTAGCAGTCCAAACACGTACAATTGAATTGGATGTAGTTGTGTCTACATAACTAACTGTCACATCACTATCACAGTTGTCTGTCGCAACTGCTGTACCTGTAGCAGAAGGATCTGTACTTGCATCACACTCTACTGTAACATCAGCTGGTGATGTAGTAAAGGTCGGTGCTGTCGTATCAGTAACTGTTATTGTTTGTGTATATGTAGCAGCATTACCATTATCATCCGTCGCAGTCCAAACTCTAGTTATAGACGTAGATGTTGTAGTATCAGCATAACTAACTGTCACATCACTATCACAGTTGTCTGTCGCAACTGCTGTACCTGTAGCAGAAGGATCTGAACTTGCATCACACTCTACTGTGACATCACCTGGTGATGTAGTAAACGTCGGTGCAGTCGTATCTAAAACTGTTATTGTTTGTGTATGAGTAGCAGCATTACCATTATCATCAATTGCAGTCCAAACTCTGGTTATTACTGAGTTATTTCCTGTTCCTGAGACCAAACTATCAGAGTAAGTTATAGTAACATCACTATCACAATTATCTGTCGCAACAACTTCATTGTAAGTACATACAGTATTTTCAGGGATTGAAACAGCCATTGCCCCAGAGTTAAGTCCTGATTCAGAGAATATTAATGCTCCGTTAGGATCATATACTTGAACTGAACGTTCTGAAGGATATGAATCATACTCTGCTGTAAAAGATAGTAACTGAGTACCTGCTGGGACATTTACTGAAAGTGAGCCAGACGAGCCGTCTCCAACACATCCTGGAACAGTAGTACCTCCCCAACCTGAATCACACAATGTAGCAGTTGTGATATTACCATCGATAGAAATCGATATACCATTACCTTGCCATCCATCACCGTATGAATCTTGCATATCAACAGTATAAGTCCCTGGCAATATGCTTCCGTCAGATGTTGAACATGTACTGACTGGATCTGTACTTGCATCACACTCTACTGTTACATCAGCTGGTGATGTAGTAAAGGTCGGTGCAGTTGTATCTGTAACTGTTATTGTTTGTGTATATGTAGCAGCATTACCACTATCATCCGTCGCAGTCCAAACTCTAGTTATTACTGAGTTGTTTCCTGTTCCTGCTACCGTAGTATCAGCAGATGTAATTGTTACACTACTATCACAGTTGTCAGACGCTGCTGCTGTACCTGTAGCTGAAGCTGCAGTACTTGCATCACACGCTACTGTTACATCAGCTGGTGATGTAGTAAAGGTC
>NZUH01000032.1 GCA_002697255.1 Flavobacteriaceae bacterium
AATAACCGAATTGGTTTTATTCAAAAACTATTTGATGATGGCAATGTAAAAGCTTATCGAACAAACACAGGAGATGCCAAAATATATGGCCTAGAAAGTATAGTTGATTTAAATTTTAGAAAGCTAATTAATTTAAATCCAAGTTATATATTTACTACTTTTTTTAATTTTTCTTTGATTGATTCAAAATATAGTAATTCAAACGAACCTGGTGTTCAGGGAAAAGAAGTTGAATTTGTACCAAAATATAATATAAAGACAGGTATTAAATTCGGATATAAAAACTTTATTTCATATTTACAATATTCTTATTTATCAAATCAGTTCTCAGATTCTTCAAATTCAACAGAATCAAACCTCAGTGGAGTTATAGGTTTAATTCCATCTTATGATGTATTAGATTTATCTTTAAATTATAGTTTAGGAAAAATAAAGTTTGAAACAGGTATAAATAATATATTGGATAATTATTATTTTACAAGAAGAGCAACTGGATATCCCGGACCAGGAATTATACCGTCACCACCAAGGAATTATTATTTCACCCTTCAATATAAATTTTAAAAATGAAAAAAATTATAGTTGTTTTTGATGGTTTTTGTATTCTATGTAATAATTATACAAGTTGGCTTTCAAAAAATAATCCTAAAAAAAATATTTATTTCACAAATTTTGAAAGTAATTACATTAAAAAGGAATATCCAAACCTAAAATTAGGAAACACTTTGTTTGTGATTAATGGAAATAAAGATATTCTAACTAAATCTAACGCAATTAAATATTGTCTTGATCATTTAAGAATTAATATTATTATCAAATCATTTATTAAAATGACCCCAAATTTTATTATCGATATTTTTTACAATTTAATAGCTAAGAATAGATATAGACTGTTTGGTAAAAATGATTCCTGTCAAGTGCCAAAAAATATTAATAATAAAAATATTTTATTTTAATTAATTCCGTATTTAAGTTTTAGATAAAGAATTCTTCCACTTAGGTTTTGGATATTATTAGGGTCTTTATAGTTAAAGATATTTTCAACTCCCGTAGAAATTATAAAGTTTTTTTTTAAATTTTTATTGAAGGAAAAATTAGCAGTAATATATCCTTTAACAAAATTATCATATATATCTAAATAGTTGTTTGAATTTGAGTCATATAAACCATACCTGCTTCTATACTTTAGCCTTAAATTTGAATTAAAATTCCTTTCTTGGTTAGTGTAATTTACTTTTAAGACACCCATATGTCTGGACCTGTTATATAAACCAAAATAATCTGATTTTTTTAATCTAAAAGCTGGCGATAATGGATTCTCTCTTGCGTAAACTTCACCCTTTTCAAATGATTTTCTGGCATCTATATCGAAAGCATATAATAATTGGTATCCAAATGAAATGTCAAAATTATTATCAGCTTTGAATTTTGTTTCAACTTCTAGTCCGTAAGTACTTACATTATTTATATTGTAATAACTAAATACATTTTGTCCATTCGTTTTATTCGCTATTACCCTGTAGTCAATTAAATTTTTTGTTGAGTTAACGAATAGATTTGATTTAATGCTTAAATAGTCGTTAAAAATTCTATCATAGCCAATATTAATACTCAATGAGCTTTCAGGTTTTAGAGGTGTATTAAAATCACTTAACGGGATTATTATATTTGCTATTTGACCTTCTTCAATTAATTGATTTATAACATTATTTATAACATTATATCCTATTACAGAATAACCTACACTCGTATTTGAGAAATTAAAATATAATTGTCTAAAATCAGGAGCTTTAAATCCATATCCTATGGAAAGCTTCAAGGAATTTAAGTCATCTATCTTATATCTACCTGAAAATTTTGGACTAATCTGAGATTTATACTCTTCAAATTTATCGAATCTACCTCCAAAAATCAAATTGAATTTTTTGTTTGGATGGTAATCATATTGAAAATATGCAAAGGGTGAATTTTGTTTTGGATTTATATCAAAATATGTTCTATTTAGAGATTCATGTTTAAGACCAAATCCTAATACTATTTTATCCATTTTATTTAAAGAGTATATTGATTTAATTTCAGGTTTAAATAGTATCTGATCATAAAAACTCTCGCTGAACCGCTCTCCATTATCATCATCTAGGTATTCATCACCATAGAACGATGTAAAATAAATATCCAAATCAGTGTTGATTTTTTTTGATTTATGACTAACAGATAAATTAATATTGTCTTCAGCAGTAAAACTTTCTCCGGATAACAAATTAGATGCAACATTATCAATTGATTGCGTAAAATATCTTGAATTTAGTTTAATATCAAAATTTTTATTTATCTGATATCCTAGTTTTAACTGTAAAGTTGAATTTCTAAATTTATTTACGGTATTTAATTCATCGTTTTGATTTAAATCGTATCCATCACTTGAATATCTATTCAGAAAAAATGTGCTCTTAAAATTTTTATTACTGTAGCTTAAAGAAATATTATTATCAAGAGTATTGTGGGTTTCATAGGAACTGGATAATGATCCGTTAAATCCTTTTTTTGGATCGTCTGTTATGATGTTTATTACCCCTGCTAAAGCTTCATTTCCATACAAACTTGAGGAAGCTCCTCTAACTATTTCTACCTGCTTTATATTACCAACAGAAATTCTATCCAAATCTAATGTTCCTGCAGAGCGTCCAATTACAGGTTGATTATCTATTAATATCAGGGTATACTGTGAGTCTAAACCTTGCATTTGGATACCTTCACCACCACCAAAATCTGAAACAGTAATCAGGCCCAATTCCTCATTTATCACATCTGATAACCTTGATGCGTTAGTTTTTTCAATATCCTTCTTTTTTATAAGACTTGAATTCAATGGAAGTGATGATAATGTTCTCTTTGTTTTTGTTCCGGTGATTATAACCTCATTTAATAAATTTAAATCAAGAGTGTCTTTCGATTGTTTTTCCTGAGAAAAAAAACCATAAAAATTGAATATTAATAATATTGAAAATAAATACTTGATGAAATTTTTTTTGCAAATATATTATATATTAATATATATAAAATAACGATTAAAGTTCTAAAATATATAAATAAGAACTTCTTAGAAAAAGAAGTAGTAATTATAATGTATCGATAAAAGTTATAGAAATATTATCAGGTTGAATTTATTCTATCCAATCTGCAATGAATAAATTTGTTTCTCTTGTACCGCCATTATTTCTATTTGATGAGAAAGCGATTTTTTTTCCATTATTTGAAAACACAGGGAATGCGTCAAAAGAATCACTAAATGTTATTCTTTCAAGATTTTTTCCATTAATATCAATCATGTATAAATTAAAAGGAAAACCTAAGACAGCCTCAAAATTAGACGAAAAGATTACTTTTTTGCCAGAAGGATGGAAAAACGGACTCCAATTCGCATTACCTAAAAAAGTAATTTGCTTTAAATTGCTTCCGTCGCTATCACATATAAATAATTCCATTTCCGTAGGTTTTACTAATCCTTCAGAAAGAAGTCTTTTATATTCATCAATTTCTTTTTTTGTTTCTGGTCTAGAGGCTCTGAAAATCAATTTGCTGCCATCAGGTGAAAAGAATGCTCCACCATCGTATCCAAGTTCATTTGTGATTTGTTTTACATCAGAACCATCTATATTCATTGTATATAACTCAAGGTCACCACTTCTGTCAGAAGTAAATACAATTTTATCCCCTTTTGGTGAGACAGTAGCTTCAGCATCATAGCCTTTTTCTTTGGTCAATTTATTCACAATATTACCATCTAAATCAGAAACATAAATATCATATGAATCATAAATAGGCCAAACGTAATTACCATCAACTCGTAGAGGTGTTTCAGGACAAAGTTTGTTATTTTCATGAGTTGAAGCATATAAAATATGTTTATTGTCAGGCATAAAATAAGAGCATGTAGTTCTTCCATTTCCTGTGCTCAGCATTTTTGGAGTATTAATTTCAAATGATTCATCAACATTCATTAAGAACATTTGATCGCATTCAACTCCCCATTCATTATAATTCGATTGAAATACTAAATTTTTATCATCAAAACTCCAGTAAGCCTCTGCATTATCGCCTCCAAAAGTGATCTGCTTAATATTTTTAAAATGTCTCTCACCTTCGTAAATAAGACTTGAGTTTAAGTTTTTTTTACAACCGATTAAAATTATTATTGATAAAAGTGGTAATATATTTTTCATTGAATTATTTGCTCATTATTTTTGCAAAATTAAATACTAAAAATGAACAATCTAATAAAATTATCCTTTTTCTTTTTTCTTTTTTCATGTGTTGAAAATGTAGATTATACAAACAATATAAAAAATGATGTGATGTATTTATCTGATGATAAATTAGAGGGTAGAAAAACAGGTACTGATGGCGAAAAACTTGCTGCAAAATTTATCTCAGAAAGATTTAAGTACCTTAATTTAAGTGCTAAGGGTACTGAAAATTATTATCAAGATTTTTATTTCTCCAACCGCTCTAATCCTCATCAAGAAATAGTATTCGATAATAAAAATATTGATAACAAAATACATGCTAGAAATGTCGTTGGTTTTATTGATAATGGAGGTGAAAATACCGTTGTAATTGGTGCACATTATGATCATTTAGGTTACGGTGAGGAATCATCACTTTACTACGGTGATGAAGTATTAATTCACAATGGTGCTGATGATAATGCTAGTGGAACAAGTCTTATGTTAGATTTAGCAAATAGACTTGCTATGAAAGAATTAGTGAGTAATTACCTATTTATTGCTTTTTCAGGAGAAGAGATGGGATTACTTGGTTCTAATTATTTTTTAAAGAATCCTACTGTTAAAAAAGAAGAAATTAATTATATGATTAATATGGATATGGTCGGTAGATTAAATGAAGAAAACAAGTTGTCTGTTTCAGGTATAGGAAGTGCAAAAATTTTTAAACAGATAATTAATGCAAATAATGTTGAATTTAATCTTGTTGAGTTTGGATCATCAAGTAGTTTTGGATCATCAGATCACGCATCATTTTATTATGAAGATATACCAGTTTTGAATTTTTTCACTGGTCAGCATGAGGATTATCATAAACCATCAGATGATTATGATAAGATTAATTTTACTGGAATAACTAAAATATCAGACTACATAGTAGATATTATCGAAGAGCTAGATCCCATCGAAAAATTAAATTTTATAAAAGCTGAAGAAAGTAAGAATGCTACTCCAAGATTTAAAGTTGGACTTGGTGTAATGCCAGACTATTTATATGACGAGGGGGGTATGAGGATTTCAGCTGTTACTTCTAAAGATAAACCAGCTGCTAAAATTGGTTTAATTAAAGGTGATATAGTTGTGAAAATTGGAAATTATGAAATAATTGACATGATGGGGTACATGAAAGCACTTTCAGAGTTTAATATCGGAGACAAAACAATAATAGAGATTAAAAGAGGAGATAAGATTTTATCTTTTGAATTAAATTTTTAAAAGATTATTGATTTGTAAAAAAAGTGACCTGGCTGGGGCTCGAACCCAGGACCCTCTCCTTAAAAGGGAGATGCTCTACCAACTGAGCTACCAGGTCAAATTTAATTACTTTGAGGCTGCAAATATAAAATGTTTAATTTATATTACCATACTTTTAATAAACAAATACTCTACAAATTCATGAATATACTTTTAATGGGTTATATGGGCTCTGGCAAGTCAACATTGGGAAAAAATTTGTCGTTAAAATTTAAAAGAGATTTTATTGATTTAGATCATTATATAGAACAAAAAGAAAACAAAAAAGTATATCAAATTTTTCAAGAAAAAGGTGATCTGTATTTTAGAAATATAGAGCGAGAACATCTATCAGACATTCTATCTAAAAACTCCAAAATTATATTGTCATTGGGTGGAGGTACTCCTTGTTATAATAATAATATCGAATTAATTAATTCAAAACACAACCTATCTTTTTATCTTAAAAATTCTAATATTGAATTAACTAAAAGACTTTTTAATCAAAGGAGTAGTCGGCCATTAATTTCTGGTATTTCTTCAAAGGAAGGTTTACTTGAGTATGTTTCAAAACATCTCTTTGAAAGAGAGATTTTTTATTCGGCTGCAAGTTATACTATTAAATGTGATAATAAATCAGTTGCTGAAATTTCTGAAGAAGTTTTTTCAATTTTAATGTAAAAATGCCTCTATTTTATCATTTTCAAAAATAACTTCAACATGATTTTGTATAGCTGTGGATAATGAGACTCCTTTAAAATCTACTTTTATAGGAAATTTTTTATGATTCCTATCAACTAAAACTACAGTTTTAAGTTGAGTTATTTTAGTATCTAAAAAATACTTTACTGCATACATTAATGTTGAGCCAGAGTTAAGCACATCATCTATAATAATAATGGATTTATTTTTATAATCTGAAATTTCTAAAGAGCAGGAAATACTATCAAAGGGTTGCTTTTTATTAATTTTTAAACTGCAAATTTTAAAGCTAAAGTCTGTATTTTTTTTTAACTCATCTAAAATTTTTTTCGCTAATAAATAACCGTTTTTTTTAATTCCTACAAGAACAATTTCTTTTTCTTCAATATTACATTCTATAATTTGAAGAGAAATTCTCTTAATTTTTTTATTAATCTTGAAATTATCTAATATTTTTTTTTTTGTCCATAAAAGAATGTTAAATAAACAAAATATATCTTATATAATTGTATTTTTACACAAATTAAAGTTAGTCTATGAATTTTAAAAAATATATTTTTTTATTTACAATTTTAATTATTGGTCTTTCGTGTGGTGATGATGGTGATGATGGCTTAGTTGAGATTGAAGAAGCAGATAGAACTGAACAGCAGGTTATTGATAATGATTCGTTATTAGGATATTTACAAACACACTACATTAATACTTCTTTGTTAATGAATAATCAGAATATTTTATTAGATGATATATTAATTAATGAATTACCTGAAGATGGTGAGCTACCTAATTCCTCCGAAAACTCTTTATTAATCGATGTTGTTGAGACATTAACAACAACATATTTTGATGTTGAATACGAATTTTATATTCTGAAATTAAATCAGGGTGGTTCAGAAGATTCTCCAAATTTTTCAGATAAAGTAAGAGTTTCTTACGAAGGTGATTTAATGGATAATACAGTTTTTGACAGTTCTTCAACTCCAGTTGATTTTGACCTAACCTCAACAATTGCTGGCTGGGGAAGAGTTTTACCTGAATTTAATAACGCTGAAGATTTTTCTGTCAACACTGATGGAACAGTATCTTATGACAATCCTGGTATCGGGATAATGTTTTTACCCTCAGGTCTTGGTTACTATTCTGCTGCCGCAGGTACAGTTCCGGTCTATTCAAATTTGATATTTAAGTTTAAGATTTTTCAGTCTGAAGTCAATGATCATGATTTTGACAATGTACCTTCTCATCTAGAAGATATCGATGGAGACTATGATTTAACTGATGATAATTCTGATGATGACACATTTGCCGATTTTGTTGATAGTGATGATGATAATGATGGTACTTTAACGGTGGACGAAGACTTAGAACCTGATACTGATCTTGATGTTGATCGTGATGGAGACGGAGATCCAACAAATGATATAGGAGATGGAGACCCAACAAATGATGATACTGATGGTGATGGTATTCCAAACTATTTAGATCCCGACGATACTGCTTCAAGAGACGACTAAATATTTTATTTTCTTCTTATGACTTCTTTAACCTTTTGAATTATTTTTTCTGAATTTAGGCCGTATTTTTGCATGAGTTGAGCTGGAGTTCCAGATTCCCCAAAAGTATCTTGCGTGGCAACAAATTCTTGCGGTAAGGGGTTATTTACTGATAATAATCTGGAAATGCTTTCACCTAATCCGCCTAAATAATTATGCTCCTCTGCAGAAACAATACATCTAGTTTTTAAAACGGATTTTAGAATAATTTCCTTATCTAAAGGCTTTATCGTATGAATATTTATAACTTCTGCTGAAATTCCTTGCTCAAATAATGATTTTGAAGCTTCTAGTGCTTCCCATAACAAATGCCCAGTAGCAATGATAGTTACATCTTTACCTTCAGTCATTTTGACTCCTTTTCCGATTGTAAATTTTTGATTTTTATCTGTAAAAACAGGTACTTTTGGTCTTCCAAATCTAAGGTAAACTGGTCCTTTGAAATCTGCTATAGCTATAGTTGCTGCTTTGGTTTGGTTGTAGTCACAAGTATTAATTACTGTCATTCCCGGAAGCATTTTCATCATTCCAATATCTTCAAGAATTTGATGGGTAGCTCCATCTTCACCTAAAGTAATTCCTGCATGTGAGGCACATATTTTTACATTTTTTCCTGAATATGCAACAGATTGTCTTATCTGATCATAAACCCTTCCAGTTGAAAAATTCGCAAAAGTTCCTGTAAAAGGAATTTTTCCTCCAATGGTTAACCCAGCAGCTATCCCCATCATGTTAGCTTCTGCAATGCCGATTTGAAAAAATCTTTCCGGATGATTTTTTTTAAAATCATTCATTTTAAGTGATCCGGTCAAATCTGCACATAAAGCAACAATATTTTCATTTTTTAATCCTAATTCAGTAAGGCCATCACCAAAACCGCTTCTAGTATCTTTTTTTTCTGTAAATGTGTAGTTTTTCATATTAATAATCTCCTAGAGTTTCTGGATTTTGTTCAAGTGCTATTTCTAATTGCTCATCGTTCGGTGCTTTTCCATGCCACTCGTGTGTATGCATCATAAAATCCACACCATTACCCATTATTGTATTTAAAAGAATACAAATAGGTTTTCTTTTAAAGGTTTTATCTTTTGCTAGTTTTAATCCATTTTTTATTTCAATAAGATTATTTCCGTTTGCTATCTCTACAACTTCCCATCCAAAGGATTCAAATTTATCTCTGATACTACCTAAGCTGATAACGTCATTGGTTGAGCCATCAATTTGCTGTCCGTTTAAGTCAATTGTAGCGATTATATTATCTATATTTTTGGCTGCGGCATACATTATTGCTTCCCAGTTTTGACCTTCCTGTAATTCACCGTCACCCATTAAACAGTAAATTAAATTAGTATCATTATTTAATTTTTTGGTTAGAGATGCACCAATTGCAACAGAGAGTCCTTGACCTAATGATCCAGAAGCAATTCTGACACCAGGTAATCCCTCGTGAGTTGTTGGATGACCCTGTAGTCTTGAGTTTATTAATCTAAATGTGTTAAGCTCATTTACTTCAAAATATCCACATCGAGCAAGAACACTGTAAAAAACTGGCGAAATATGTCCGTTACTTAAAAAGAATAAATCTTCGTTTATACCATCCATTGTAAAATTCTTATTTCTTTTCATTACTGAATTAAAAAGAGTAACCAAAAATTCAGCACATCCAAGAGATCCTCCTGGGTGTCCTGAATTCACTTTGTGAACCATTCTTAGAATATCCCTTCTAGTTTGAATGGTAATATTTTTTAAAGTTTCAAGTTCTTGCATTATGGTTGTATAGTTTTTTGCAATTTAAATTAATGAAATCCATTATTGAAAAAATTACACTTTCATTTATCAACAATTACACTTTTTTAGTAACATAAATCATTAATGAGTCTTTCTTATTTATATTTGCCATGAGATGAAGCCAAGTTTTAAAATAGAATGTTCTGATAAATTATCAAATGCTAGAGCATGTACAATAAAAACAGATCATGGGACTTTTCAAACACCTGTTTTTATGCCGGTAGGTACACAGGGGACTGTAAAAGGTATTCACCAAAGAGAATTAAAAAATGAGATCAAATCTGATATTATTTTAGCCAATACGTATCACTTGTATCTAAGACCTGGAATTGAAATTATCGAAAAAGCAGGAGGATTACATAAATTTATAAATTGGGATAGAAATATTTTGACAGACTCAGGTGGTTATCAGGTATATTCTTTATCTGCTAAAAGGAAAATTTCTGAAAAAGGCGTAGAATTTAAAAGTCACATTGACGGTAGTAAACATTTCTTTTCTCCTGAAAATGCAATTGATATACAAAGATCAATTGGTGCAGATATAATTATGGCATTTGATGAATGCCCACCTTACCCGTGTGATTATTCTTATGCTAAAAATTCAATGCATTTGACACATAGATGGCTAGATAGATGCATAAAAAGATTTACTGAAACACCTCCTAAATACGGTTATAATCAAATTTTTTTCCCTATTGTACAGGGTAGTACATACACAGATTTAAGAAAAGAATCAGCAGAGTTTATTTCATCTAAAAATTGCTTTGGAAATGCTATTGGTGGTTTATCCGTTGGAGAACCTCACGATGAGATGTATGAATCGGTAGAAATAGTCTGTGATATTTTACCTTATGAAAAGCCAAGATATTTAATGGGCGTAGGAACTCCTGCTAATTTACTTGAAAATATTGCTTTAGGTATTGATATGTTTGATTGTGTTATGCCAACAAGGAATGGGAGAAATGGAATGTTGTTTACTTCTGAAGGTATAATTAATATAAAAAATAAGAAATGGGAATTTGATTTTTCTTCTATTGATGAAAATGGAACTACATGGGTTGATATCGCTTATTCAAAATCTTATCTAAAACATCTCTTTAATGTAAATGAAATGTTGGGCAGGCAAATAGCTTCAATTCACAATTTAGGATTTTATTGCTCATTACTTAGTCAGGCAAGAATGCATATAATTAAAGGAGATTTTTTAAATTGGAAAAATATTATGGTGAAAAAATTAATTAATAGATTATAATTGAATAAAATTGATAAATACATACTTAAGAAGTTTCTATATACTTATATATTGATTCAATTATTATTTGTGCCGATTGCTATTGTTGTGAATCTGGCTGATAATATTGACAAACTACTGGCTAAGAATGTTCCGTTTTCAGAAATTTTAGATCACTATTACAATTTCAGTATTTATTTTTCATCAAGCCTTCTTCCTCTTTTTTTATTTTTAGCAATTACTTGGTTTACTTCAAAATTATCATCTAATTCTGAAATTATTGCATTATACTCTTCAGGTGTTTCATTGAAAAGAATTCTTAGACCATACATGATAGGTTCTTTAATTATTGCTATTTTTTCTCTTTTAACTGGAATGTATGTAGTGCCTGAATCCACTAAAAAATATAATGATTTTTCGTACAAATATTTGAAAGGAAACAGAAAGGCAATCAATAATAAAAATATTTTTAGAAAAATTAATGAAAATGAATATATTTTTTTAACACAATTCAATCAGAAAAATAATGTTGGAACAAATTTTACGCTTGAAAATTTTACAGGGGAGAGATTAAATTTTAAGATAAGCTCTACCAGTATTCGATTTATTCCTGAGTTAAAAAAATACAGGTTGAATAATTATTCTAAAAGAATAATAACAGATTCAATTGATATAATTCAGAATAGAAGAACATTTGATACAATATTTTCTTTTAATGTTGACGATTTAACTCCTCTCAATTATGTTGCCGAATCGTTAAATTATAATGAATTAATTAGTTTTATAAACATTGAAAAAAGTAGAGGCTCAACTAATATTGAAAGGTATATGGTCGTTAAATATAAGAAATGGAGTATACCTTTTTCTATCTTTATTTTAACTTTAATTGGATTTTCAGTTTCTGCTGAAAAAAGAAGAGGTGGAACCGGTGTGAATTTAGCTTTTGGAATTTGCATTGCAATGATATATGTGTTTTTTGACAAAATTTTTGGTGTATTAGCTCAACAATCTGATTTATCTCCGATATTAGCAGTTTGGTTGCCAAATATTTTCTTTGGATTATTAGCTATTTATCTTGTTAGAAATGCAAAAAAATAATTTAAAACATTTCATTCATCTACATTTTTTGGTATTTATTGCTGGATTTACCGCAGTTTTAGGCGAGTTAATTACAAACTCGTCAGTTTCTATTGTTTGGCATCGTATGATAATAGCTTCTATAATTACAATTTTTTTCATTTTAATTAAGAGAAAAAATTTAAAGATTGATTTTAATCAATTTTTAAAATATTCCTTTCTTGGTCTGATTATAGCATTACACTGGATAACTTTTTTTGAAGGCATTGAGCAATCTAATATCTCAGTAACATTAGCTATGTTTTCAACTGCGGCTTTTTTCACATCTTTATTGGAACCTCTATTTTTTAAAAGAAAAATTATTTTTTACGAAATAGTACTAGGATTATTAGTGATTGCCGGAGTTTTCTTAATATTTAAGTCAGAGTTTAATTATGTTAATGGGATTATTCTTGGCCTACTGTCAGCTTTATTTGCATCTATTTTTTCTGTGTTAAACGGAATTATGATAAAAAAAAATAGTGCAATTACTATCTCTTTTTATGAGTTTATTTCTGGAGTTATATTTATATCAATTTATTTGTTTCTAACCGAGAACATGAATTCACTATCGATTGATAATTTCTTTTCACTTAATTATATATACATATTTTTATTGGGCTCAGTTTGTACAGCTTATGCTTTTATAGCTTCCGTTTACTTATTAAATTATATAACTCCTTATTCTGTGGTATTGACATATAATTTAGAGCCTGTATATGGGATATTATTAGCTCTTTTATTTTTTGGAGATAATGAGAAAATGAGCCTTCAATTCTACATTGGGTTGTTTTTTATTCTTACTTCAGTTTTAATAAACATGTATGTAAAAAAAACAGTTAAACGGACTTAATAAGACTTAACTTTTTTATATTTATTACATAATAAATTAATTGATGAATTATCTAGATTTTGAAGAACCAATAAAACTTCTTGACACACAACTAGCTGAATGTATTGAATTAGGAGAAAAATCTAATGTGGATGTTACTGAAACATGTTATAAGATTAAACTAAAACTTAAATCAACTATCAAGGATATTTATAGGAATTTAACTCCATGGCAAAAAGTGCAAATTTCAAGACATCCTGATAGGCCGTATACACTTGACTATATAAATAATATATTAGATGATTCTTTTCTAGAATTACATGGTGATAGGAATTTTAAAGATGATAAAGCTATGATAGGTGGATTAGGAAAAATTGGGGATCAGTCTTTTATGTTTATCGGTCAACAAAAAGGACATAATACTAAAGATCGTCAATATAGAAATTTTGGAATGGCAAATCCGGAAGGTTACAGAAAAGCTTTAAGGTTAATGAAAATGGCTGAAAAGTATAATATTCCGGTTGTTACTTTAGTTGATACTCCAGGAGCTTATCCTGGATTAGAGGCAGAAGAAAGAGGTCAAGGTGAAGCAATTGCAAGGAATATTTTAGAAATGACTAGATTAAAAGTTCCTATAATTACAGTTATAATTGGAGAAGGGGCTTCTGGAGGTGCTCTTGGTATAGGTGTTGGAGATACTGTACTTATGCTTGAAAATACTTGGTACTCTGTAATATCTCCTGAATCATGCTCTTCTATTTTGTGGAGAAGCTGGGAGTATAAAGAAGTTGCAGCGTCTGCGCTAAAATTAACTGCTAAGGATATGAAGAAAATGAATCTAGTTGATAAAGTTATAAGAGAACCTGAAGGTGGTGCTCATAGAAATAAGTTAAAAACTTTTGAAGCTGTTAAGTTAAATATACTAATAGCATATGACGAACTTTCTAAGCTATCCTCTGAAAAGCTTATCCTAAAAAGGATGGATAAATATTCAAATATGGGTGTTTTCTCATCTTAATCTATCAATATTAACATTTTTATCAATCTTATTAACATTATCGATGTTAATTATTAAAAAAATATAATAATTGCTAGTAAACGGGTTTTAGTTACTTTAGTATTCATGAAACAATCAGCATCATTTCAAGGACTTAGCATAGATAAGAATTCAATAATTAATTTAGAAAAGGGAAAATTACCACCCCAAGCTATCGAATTAGAAGAGGTAGTCCTAGGAGCAATGATGATAGATAAAAAAGGTGTAGATGAAGTAATTGATATTTTAACAATTGATGCTTTTTATAAGGAAATTCATCAAAATATTTTTGAAGCAATTTTTAAATTATTTCAAAAAAGCGAGCCTATTGATTTATTAACTGTTTCAAATCAGCTTAAAAAAGATAAAACACATGAAAAGATAGGNGGTGACTTTTATTTAATTTCATTAACTCANAAGGTTTCTTCTTCTGCCCATATAGAATTTCACGCTCGGATTATTCTGCAAAAATTTATCCAGAGAAGTCTGATTAAAATATCCAATGAAATAATTACAGATTCATACGATGAATCAAAGGATGTTTTTGATCTTTTAGACACAGCAGAATCAAAACTTTATGATGTTACACAAGGAAATATTAAAAAATCNTCCGAAACTGCTCAAAGCCTAGTGATTCAAGCAAAGAATAAGATTGAAGCAGTCTCAAATAAAGAAGGATTAAGTGGTGTCCCTTCTGGTTTTAATAAAATCGATAAATTAACNGCTGGATGGCAACAAAGNGATTTAGTTATAATTGCAGCCAGACCNGGAATGGGNAAAACTGCACTTTCCTTATCAATGGCAAGTAATATTGCTGTCAATAACAAGATTCCTTTAGCCTTTTTTTCTTTGGAAATGTCATCAATTCAATTAATTACTAGAATGATTTCNTCTGAAACTGGATTAAATTCAGATAAACTAAGAACAGGTAAGTTAGAAAAGCATGAATGGGAACAATTGAATGTCAGAGTAAAAAATTTAGAAAATGCTCCTTTATACATTGATGATACACCTTCACTTTCAATTTTTGATTTAAGGGCAAAAGCAAGAAGATTAGTTTCACAAAAAGACGTTAAAATTATTGTAGTTGATTATTTACAACTTATGACTACAGGNGGGAATATTAAAACAGGAAATAGAGAACAAGAAATATCAACTATTTCAAGAAACTTAAAAGCTTTAGCAAAGGAACTTAATATTCCAGTAATTGCAATTTCTCAGCTTTCCAGAATGGTTGAGGGCAGAACNTCTAAAAGACCTCTTCTTTCTGATTTAAGAGAGTCTGGTGCTATTGAGCAAGATGCTGATATTGTTTCATTTATTTACAGACCTGAATATTATAAAATCGATACTTGGGATGATAATGAACGTTCCTCAACAGAAGGAGAGGCGGAGTTTATCGTATCAAAACATAGAAATGGAGGATTAGAAAATATAAGATTAAAGTTTATTCCGACTCTTGGAAAGTTTGAAGATATTGATCAATATGATTCACCATATGAATTCCATTCAAAAATGAATGCAGCTGCAAATGATGATACTTTTAAAAATGATTTTGAATCTGATAATAAATCAGATGACAATTCAAACTTACCTTTTTAAATTTATCTAACTGTTTCAACAAGTTTCTNAAATTCTTCAGGATTGTTCATAGCTAAATCTGCCAAAACTTTTCTGTTTATTTCAATATTTTTAGAATTTAATTTATTAATAAATTCTGAGTATGTAAGTCCATTTAGTCTTGCGGCAGCATTAATTCTCATAATCCATAAAGANCTGAAATTTCTTTTTTTAGTTTTTCTGTCTCTGTAAGCATATTGAAGTCCCTTTTCAACTGCATTTTTTGCAACTGTCCAAACATTTTTTCTTCTACCNAAGTATCCTTTGGCTTGTTTTAATATTTTTTTTCTTCTTGCTCTCTTAGCAACTGAATTTACTGATCTTGGCATAATTAATAGTTTTTAAATTAGGTGGTAAACTTTTACTCTTCTTACCTACATTTATGGGCATAAACCCTTATTTTAATCTTAATTGTTGTTTTATACTATTCATGTCACTGTCATGAACTAATCCTGANTGAGTTAAAGCCAGCTTTCTTTTTTTTGACTTTTTAGTTAAAATATGATTTTTGAAAGCATGCTTTCTTTTAATTTTTCCNGTTCCAGTAACTTTAAATCTTTTTTTTGCACTGGATTTAGTTTTCATTTTTGGCATATTATTTTGTTTTTTTTGGAGACATCATCATTATCATTTTTTTACTTTCGAGTTTTGGTAGTTGTTCAACCTTACCAAATTCTTCTAGTTCTTGAGCTAATTTTAACAATAATATTTCACCTTGGTCTTTGTAAATAATTGATCTTCCTTTAAAAAAGACGAAAGCTTTTAACTTCGCACCATCCTTAAGAAATTTTTCAGCATGTTTTTTTTTAAAAGCATAATCATGTTCGTCAGTTTGAGGGCCAAATCTTATTTCCTTAACCACAACTTTTGTAGTTTTAGATTTTATTTGCTTTTCTCTTTTTTTCTGTTCATAAAGGAATTTTTTATAATCCATTATTTTACAAACAGGAGGAACAGCATTTGGTGAAATTTGTACCAGATCTAATTCTAATTCGTTTGATCTAGAAAGGGCTTTCTGTAAAGGATAAATTCCTATTTCAATATTATCACCTACTAATCTTACCTCATCTACATTAATTTCATCATTAATNTTATGAGGATTAGTTTTTTGTACTCTCCAAGGTCTTCTACCTCTNCCTGTTCTTCTTATTGCTATGATTAATTATTTAAGTTATACTTATATTTTAATTTTTTCTTTAATGATTTTAACAAAATCTTCAACTTTCATTACTCCATAATCTTTACCACCATGGCTTCTTACAGATATTAANCCATCGTTTGATTCTTTTTCACCAATGACAAGCATATAAGGGATTTTATCTATTTCTGCATCTCTTATTTTTCTGCCAATTGTTTCACTTCTGTTATCAATCAGGCCGCGAATTTCGTCATTTTCTAACAAATTTAAAACATTTTTACAGTATTTTTCATGCTTTTCNCTTAANGGAAGNATNATNAATTGATTNGGNGTTANCCATAATGGTAAATTNCCNGNAGTATTTTCNAGNAAGAATTGCNATNAANCTTTCNANACTNCCAAANGGTGCNCNNTGNATCATCACNGGTCTTTTAGANNTATTGTCTTTNTCNANATANGTNAGATCAAATCTTTCAGGAAGNTTATAATCNACCTGNATNGTNCCAAGNTGCCATTGTCTGCCNAANGCATCATTNACCATAAAATCNAATTTAGGNCCATAAAANGCNGCTTCACCTTNNNCAATNTTNTANTTNAGNNNTTTATCTTTTACNGCNNTGATNATTGCATTTTCTGATTTNTCCCATANTTNACACNTNNCCAATATATTTTTTTAAATTNTTNNGATCTCTNACNGAAATTTGAACACTNNAATCATTTAANNCAAGNGANTTAAACACATANAGNGTTAANTCNATNACANTTTTNAATTCNCTANCNANNTGATNCTCNGTACAAAANATATGNGCATCATCTTGNGTAAATCCTCTTNCNCTNGTTAANCCNTGTANTTCNCCNCTTTGTTCATANCTATATACTGTNCCAAATTCAGCATANCTNANNGGNAAGTCTNTNTANCTNAATTTNTNAGANTTNTAAATTTCNCAATGNTGNGGACAATTCATAGGTTTTAAATAAAACTCTTCATNTTCTTTNGGAGTTCTTGATTGGTTGAAAACTGTCTTCTCCATATTTCTCATAATGTCCTGAAGTAACATATAATTCTTTATTTCCAATATGTGGTGTGATAACCATTTGGTATCCTGCTTTTTTTTGAGCTTTTTTTAAAAATTCTTCTAATCTTGTTCTTAGTTCAACACCTTTTGGAAGCCACAAAGGCAATCCTTGGCCTACTTTATTTGAAAAAGAAAATAATTTTAAATTTTTACCAATTTTCCTATGATCACGAAGTCTAGCTTGTTGTTTGTTATATAAGTATTCTTTTAATAATTTTTGCTTTGGGAAAGAAATCCCATAAACCCTAGTTAACTGTTTGTTTTTTTGGTCACCTCTCCAAAAAGCACCAGAAATATTCAATATTTTAATAGCTTTGATTAAAGATGTGTTTGGTATATGTCCACCCTTGCATAAATCTGTAAACGAATCATGATCACAAAATGTAATCTCTCCGTCATTTAATTCCTTAATAAGTTCTGTTTTAAATATATTTCCCTCTTCCCTGTAAAATCTTAATGCATCTTCTTTTGACACAGACCTCATATTAAAATCATGTTTCCCTCTGCATATTTCTAGCATTTTAGTCTCAATTTTATCAAAATCTGATTCAGATATTTTATTAATCCCTAAATCGACATCATAATAAAAACCTTCCTTAATAGCAGGTCCAATTGTAAGTTTAATTCCCGGATACATCTCTTGTAATACTTGAGCCATAACATGTGATGATGAATGCCAAAAAGCTTTTTTACCTTCATCATTATCCCAGGTATAAAATTCTAATTTACCATCTTTATGTAAAGCTAATTTGGTTTCAACAATTTCATGGTTAAATTTGGCGGAAATTACATTTCTGGCTAATCCTTCGCTAATATTTTTAGCAATAGAAATAACCGGAGTTCCTTTTTTAAACTCTCTTACAGACCCATCCTTAAGTGTTACTTTAATCATTTTTCAAATTAAATGTTAAAATTATGAATCATTTTTCAAATAGTTCGTTTATTATTCTAAATAATGAAGTAAATATCAAAACAATAGCTATCAGACAAATAATAACTCCTATAATAATAAGAAAATAATTTTTTTTAAGTTGACCTAGGTGAATCATAAATGGACCCATGAAAATTGGAATTAAAGATGATATTAAGATTTTAAAACCTTTTGCAATTCTATTTTTTTTCACGTGATTTAAATTTTTCTATTGACAATCTAACATTATTATTTTCTTTGATAAGTTTTTTAGCCTCTTCGCCTCCTATATTAAGTATTGATTTTAAAATTCTTACTGCTCTTTTATGTAGTTTGCTATTTGATAATTTCATGTCGATCATTTTGTTATCAAAAACTCTACCTAGTTTAATCATAACGGTTGTTGAAATCATATTTAACACCATTTTTTGCGCCGTTCCAGCTTTCATCCTAGAGCTTCCAGTGATATATTCTGGCCCAACAACAACTTCTATTGGATATAAACAAAGGTTAGCTAAGGGGGAGTTTTTATTACAAGTTATACAGCCAGTGTAAATACCATTTTTATTACATTCTTCTATACAAGAAACTACATATGGTGTAGAACCAGATGCAGAGACCCCTATAACTATATCATTTTTTGATAACTTGTATTTCTTTAAGTCTTCCCAAGCTTGGATTTTAGAGTCTTCCGCATATTCTTGTGATTTTCTAATTGCTTTGTCACCTCCTGCAATAATTCCGTATATTTTGCCGTCAATTCCAAAAGTTGGTAAACATTCTGATGCGTCAACAATTCCAAGTCTACCACTAGTACCTGATCCTATATAAAATATTCTTCCATTATTTGACATTAATTCCGAGGTCTTTTCGACTAATTTCAAAATTTGAGGGATTGATTCTTTTACAGATTTAGCAACAGTATAATCTTCTGAATTAATGTCTAAAAGAATTTCCTGAACAGATTTAAGTTCTAGGTTATAATATTTTGAATCTTTTTCGGTTGTTTTAATAATCTACTATTTAAATATTATCAATAATTGCATTAAAGGTCAGAGATGGCCTCATAATAGAATTTGTGATTAGATCGTCCGTTTTGTAATATCCTTCAAGATTAACTTTAGCACCCTGTTTTTCATTAATCTCATCCATAATTATTTTTTCATTTTCTGAAAGGTTTTTATATATGGAAGAAAATTCTTTTTTCAATAAAATATTTTCATTTTGATTTGATAAAAATTCTGACCAGAACAATGCTAAGTAAAAATGACTGCCTCTATTGTCAATTTCACCAACTTTTCTAGACGGAGATTTTTGATTTGTGAGTAGTTTTTCAATTGCATTTGTTAGACATGTTGAAAGAATTTTTGAATTTTTATTTTTGACCCCAATATTTTCTAATGCCACAGATATTGCTAGAAATTCACCTAGAGAATCCCACCTTAAATGATTTTCATTATTAAGTTGTTGTACGTGTTTTGGTGCTGATCCACCAGCGCCTGTTTCAAATAATTTACCTCCGTTCATTAAGGGTACAATTGATAACATCTTTGCACTTGTTCCTAGTTCAAGGATCGGAAATAAATCAGTTAAATAATCTCTTAGGACATTTCCTGAAACTGAGATGACACTTTTCCCTTTTTTAATCATTTCTAAGGTGAAAACGGTAGCTTTGTATGGGGATAATATTTGTATGTCTAATGAAGAAGTGTCAATTTTATTTAATTCTTTTTTTACTACTTTGATAAGTTGCTTATCGTGTGCCCTTTTTTCATCAAGCCAAAATACGGTAGGGTATTTAGTTTTTTTTGCTCTGTTAATAGCTAATTTTATCCAATCTACAATAGCTTCACTTCTTACTATACACATTCTCCAAATATCTCCCTTAGAAACATTGTGAGTAAATAGCGTTTTACCATCCTTAGTCTCAACACAAACTTTCCCTGTCTCCTTTATTTCAAATGTTTTATCATGGGATCCGTATTCCTCAGCTTTTTTTGCCATTAATCCAACATTTTGAACAGTTCCCATTGTAGAGGGGTCAAATTCACCATTTTTTTTACAAAATTCAATAGTAGCTTGATATATAGAGGCATAGCTGCTATCAGGAATTACAGCCTTTGTGTCTTTGAGATCTCCTTTTTTATTCCACATTTTTCCAGAACTTTTGATCATCGCTGGCATCGATGCGTCAATAATTACATCACTGGGAATATGAAAATTTGAAATATTATTTTCAGAATTTACCATAGCAACTTCTGGTCCAGTTTTAAATTCATATTCCAGTTCTTCAATTAATCTCTCTTTGATGTTTTTGTCAAGGCTATTTATTTTCTCATATAAATTGGATAATCCGCTATTTAAATTAATATTTAATTCATCTATGATTATATGGTTTTTCTTTAAGAATTTTTTTAAAAAAACCTTTAATACATGTCCAAAAATAATGGGATCACTTACTTTCATCATTGAGGCTTTAAGGTGTAATGAGAAAAGTATGTCTTTAGTTTTGCAGTCAGAAATTTCATTTTCAATAAACTCTTGAAGTTTATCAATATTCATAAAACTACAATCAATTATTGATCCTTGATGAATTGTGATATTTTCTTTGAGAATTGTTTTTTTATTTTCTGAATCATAATTATATATGTTTAGCAATTCATATTTGTTACTAGTAAGAGATGTTTCATTATTTTTAAAATCACCAGATTGCATTGATGAAACATGAGTCTTTGATCCAGAAGTCCATACACCTAACTTATGCGGATTAATCTTTATGTAATTTTTTATTGCATCAGGAACACGTCTATCTGAGTTTCCTTCTCTTAATATAGGATTTACGGCACTTCCTTTTATTTTATCATAGATAGATTTTATGATTAATTGATTTTCATTCTCTGGTTTTTCAGGGTAATTAGGAATTTTAAAACCTTTTAGTTGCAATTCGTGAATAGCTTTTTTTAACTGTGGAACTGAAGCGCTTATATTTGGAAGTTTTATAATATTAGCTTTAGGGTCCTTAACAAGTTTACTTAAAAACTCAAGATCGTTTTCATATTTTATTTTACTTCCAAGGTAGTTATTGAAAGTTGCAAGAATTCTGGACGAGAGGGAGATGTCTCTGGTTTCAAATTTAACTCCTGATGATTTTGTAAAAGCCTGAATAATAGGTAATAATGAAACGGTAGCAAGAGCTGGTGCTTCATCTGTTTTAGTATATATAATCTTAGACATTAATATCTTCTGAATTGTTAGTGAATCAAATATAGAAAATGGCAATAAAATAAAAGAATAAACTGGGAATAGTTATTAAAAAATGAAAGCCGTACTTATGTATTGCTACATGGTACGGCTTTCTGAATATCGAATATGTATGCCTTCGTATTTGAATTGCTAAACTCAAAGAGGTTAGCTGGCAAACATCGTCGCTATTGTCGGAGTCTTTTTTGTTACTCATCTCCTAAGAGATTTTCCCTTTTGACTCCTAATTACTTACTGTTCTGACATTGCTTGCGCTTTGACAGCACGTTTCTGGGTTACTCAATTCGCCCTTACTTGGTGTTTCTCTTCCTGAGCTAGGCTCATTCAGACTCCTTTCAGGCTAGGCCTTTGGGAGAGAGAGTCTTTTATTCTAAAATTGTGCAGGCACACATTTTAAAATTTAGTTTCTCTCTGGTTTCGAATTTTAGGTTACCCTGAAATTCTATAAGTAATCTATTTTAAAGAACATTCTTTGAATTTGTAATCACTTTAAAGTGTTTGTTGATCCTTTTGGGATCCACTACAAACAAATCCTGAAACTAATATATAACTAAAGTTTAATTATCCAAGAAATTTAAAATAAAAGATGTTAACCAATTGTAAACTAGACATATTAACAATTGTTAATATGTCTATGAATTAACTTCTCTTTTCCTTTATTTTTGCCTTTTTACCGGTAAGATTTCGGAAATAAAATATTCTAGCTCTTCTTACTTTACCTCTTTTATTAATCTCAATTTTTTGCAGTAATGGTGAGTTAATTGGGAAAATTCTTTCAACTCCGATAGAACCAGACATTTTTCTGATTGTAAAAGTTTCGGTTGAACCAGATCCTCTTCTTTGTAAAACAACACCTTTAAAAAACTGTGTTCTTTTCTTATCACCTTCCTTGATTTCGTAATAAACTGTTATTGTATCTCCTGCTCTGAAAGAAGGAAGTTCATTATTTTGTAGTAATTGATCTTCTACAAACTTAACTAGTGAGCTCATTTTAATTTTTTTATGATTTAATTCTAACCAACGTAAGTTTCTTTAACAAAGAGGTTGAGTAGAAACGCGTGCAAATATAATTATAAAAAACAAATTACGTGTATATTTACTTACAATAAATCAGGTCTTTTTTTCTTTGTTAAATTAAATGACTTTTCAGTTCTCCATTTTTCAATTTTTTTTGTGTCACCACTAAGAAGAATTTCAGGAACTTTCCAAGAATTATATTCTTTCGGTCTTGTGTAAACTGGATGTGATAATAAATTATCTTGAAAAGAATCTGTTAATGCAGATGTCTCATCACCAAGTACCCCAGGAATTAATCTTAAAATACCATCCGTTAAAATAGCAGCTGGTAATTCCCCTCCGGTTAACACATAGTCACCAATAGAAATTTCTTTTGTTATGATAAAGTCTCTGACTCTTTGATCAACCCCTTTGTAATGACCACACAATATTATAATATTTTTATAGCATGATAAATTATTAAAAGTAGATTGATTTAAACTATCCCCGTCAGGACTCATATAAATAATTTCATCGTAATTTCTTTTTGCTTTTAATTTAGATATGCATTTATCTATAGGTTCAATCAACATTACCATACCTGAGCCTCCACCATATTGATAGTTATCAATTGATTTATAATTATTAACAGAATAATCTCTTAGATTATGAATTACTATTTCAGCTAAATTTTTATCAATACTTTTTTTAATTATTGAAGTGTTGAATGGACCGTATAACAATTCAGGTACAGCAGAAATTATATCAATTCTCATAAATTTTTATCTAAAGTTAAACCTTTCTAGTTGATTTTCACTGTTTAATATTTCAATAGATATAGTATCGTAGTAATTTCTTGATTTTATAATCTCATCAATATCTTTAATTGAATTAATTTCAATGCCATTTATCTTCTTTATCACATCACCTTCATTAATACCATATTCTTTCCAGTATGAAGTGTAATTATTATTAAATTCAGAAATTTTTACACCTTGTTTTAAATTTCTTTTTTTAAGGTCATCTTCCCCCATATTTCTTAAAATCCCTATCAGATAAAAATTAATTCTCTCGTTTTTATTTAATTTAACATCAATTTTTTTAATAATGTTTCCTCTTTTTATATTTATAACTACAATATCATCTGGTCTTTTGGTATTTAAATAGCCTTTTAAATCTGAAAATTTTGAAATTTTTATCCCATCAATATCTTTTATAATATCTCCTATACTAATTCCTGCCAATTTGGCTCCAGATTCGTTATCGATTCCGTTAATATAAAAACCTTCGGTGTCTTCAATATTTAATTCATTAGCCATAGAACTATTTAGAGATGTACCTGTAACACCTAAAAAACCGTATTGAACCATTCCATATTCTAGGATATCTTCAATTACTTTTTTTGCAATATTACTAGGTACAGCAAATGAGTATCCAACATATGATCCTGTTTGCGTTTGTATAGCGGTATTTATCCCAATTAACTCTCCTTTTCTATTTATTAAAGCTCCACCTGAATTTCCTGGATTTACGGCTGCATCAGTTTGTATGTAAGATTGAGTAGTTCTTCCTGTCGGATCTAAACTTCTTGATTTAGCGGAAATTATTCCCGCAGTAACAGTTGAAGTTAGATTAAATGGATTTCCAACAGCTAAAACCCACTCACCAATTTGAGCAGAATCGCTATCACCAAAAGTTGCATATGGAAGCTTATTTTCTGAATTAATTTTAAGCAATGCTATATCGTTTTGTTTATCACTACCAACAATAATTGCATTATAAGTTTGGTTATCATTTGTTGTAATTTGAATTTTTTCAGAATCTTCAATGACGTGATGATTGGTTATAATATATCCGTCAGACGAAATTATGACCCCAGAACCAGTGCCAATTTGAGGGTTTTTTTTTGTTTGACCAAATAAAAAATCTTCGATACTAAACTGATTAGAAATTGTTGAAGAATTTCTCACATGAACAACGGTATTTATTGATTTGTTTGCAACTTGCACAAAATCAGGAATTTCTGTATTTAAAATAGAAGACTCATTTACATTTGTGTTTTTAAAAGTTTTTAAAAAATGGTTATTATTATTTTTGTTAATTATTTTTGTAACTTTTGTTTCTAAATCTGAGTAAACATATTCTTTAAGTGAAATTATTGAGATCAAAATCACACTTAATGCCAATAAAAATAAAATGACTTTTTTCATATTAAAATAGATTTTTACAAAAATATATATTACAGATTTTATTCGGTTTATTTTAACTCATATTTAACAATATAATGTGAGTTAAATATTCATATATTTGTCTTATATGACTTTAAAATTTTACAAATATGAGGGCACTGGAAATGATTTTATAATTGCAGATAATCGTGACCAATTATTTGACAAGACTAACACTAATTTTATTCGAAAAATTTGTGATAGAAAAACTGGTATTGGAGCTGACGGACTGATTCTTTTAGAAGATCATGAATATCTAAATTTTAAAATGATTTATTATAATTCAGACGGTTCACAATCTGGTTTTTGTGGTAATGGGTCTAGATGTATTACTCATTTTGCTAGATTTTTAGATATAATTGAAAAAGAAGCTAAATTTGAAGCCTATGATGGAATACATAAATCAAAAATTATCAACGATTATGTAAGCGTCAGTATAAATGATATTGATTCATCAAAAATCAAATTTTTTAACAATAAATATAAAGCTACTTTTATTGATTCTGGTTCACCACATTTAATATTAAATGAATTTAATATTGACGGCAAAGATATAGTCAAACAATCCAGGATAATAAAAAATTATTTTACCGAATTTGAAGATGGGATTAATATAAATTATTTTTCTAAAGTAGATGATAAAATTATACTAAGAACTTATGAGAGAGGAGTTGAAGATGAAACACTTTCATGTGGCACTGGTGCTGTAGCACTTGCGTTATTTTTAAAAATTAATTCTATCAATATTAAAAATGAAGTCCTTATTTCCACAAAAGGTGGAGATTTAAGTGTATATATAGAAAAATCAGATTCTTTTTTTAATAATATTTGGCTTTCTGGCAATGTAAGACAAGTTTTTTACGGTAATTATAATATGAATTAGAACTTATGATTTCTTTGAAAAAATTAAACGATAAAGATTTATCACCGCTTCAAAATGTTGAAAATAATACATCTAATCGGAATCCTTTCAACATTTTTTTAAAAGACAACATCAAGGATTTCATTTCACTAATTCATAATTCAAAGTCTTTTTCTAAGAAATTTAATAATAAATCTATAACTCAATTTGTATGTACATAAAAAGAATATTAATATTTGTTGTTTTTTCAGGATTGATTTTCATGAGTTTATTTGCATTTTACATTCATAAAGTCATGTTTAAATCTAACACATCATTTAATGAAAAATCTATTGATTTATTCATTAAAACAGGGTCAACTCAAAATCAATTGTTAGTCCAAATCGAACCTTATTTATTAAGTGTTAATGATTTTGATATACTGGCAAAAAGGAAAAAATTTCATGTAAAGCCTGGAAAATACTCTTTGGTTAAGGGAATGAGTAATAATGATATTATAAATTCTTTGAGATCTAATAATAAAACAGTAAATGTGATTTTTAATAATATTAAAAATTTAAATGATTTGGCAGGTAAAATATCAAGTCAAATAGAAGCTGATAGCATATCAATTTTAAATTCTTTTAAAACAAATTATTTTATCGATAAAGGTTTTGATAATTTAAATATATTATCAATGTTTATTCCAAATAGTTATAATTTTTTCTGGAATACCAGTGCAGAACAATTTAATCAGCGAATGTTTGAAGAATATTTAAAATTTTGGAACAAGAGCGATAGAGAAGAAAAAATTAAAAAATTAAATCTTTCAAAAAAGGAAGTTATGATCTTAGCTGCTATAGTTAGTCGTGAGTCAAGGGAAACTTCAGAATTACCAAGAATTGCAGGTGTATATTTGAACAGACTTTACAATAATTGGAAGTTGCAAGCTGACCCAACAGTGATTTTTTCAGCATATAATCATGATGATTATAAGAATACCATAATCAGAAGAGTTCTTTTTAAACATTTAAAAATTGATTCGCCATTCAACACATATAAGTATTATGGTCTACCGCCAGGTATGATATCTATGCCTTCTATTGAGTCTATAGATGCAGTTTTAAATTATGAAAAGCACAATTATTATTTTTTTGCCGCAGATCCAAGGCGCCCTGGTTTTCATAGTTTTGCAAGAACATTTTCTGAACACAAAAAAAATGCAAAATTATATCAAAACGAATTATCTAAAAGGGGAATTAAAAAATAATTTCATTTGTATGGATAATATAAATTATAGGGTCTTTAGTAATAAATGAATTTGCGTTTTTCCAATAAGATATTTTTTTTGTCTTGATCTGTTCTTTAGATGAGCCAATATTTTTTGCCACACACAAATATGTGTTTTTATTCAAGATTTTCAATAATTCTTTAAATAGAATTTCATTTCTGTATGGAGTTTCAATAAAAATTTGTGATTGATTAAATTTTTGTGAAATCATTTCAATTTTTTTTATTTTTTTTATTCTATCTCCTGATTTAATTGGGAGATAACCGATAAAACTAAAATTATTACCATTTAAACCTGAACTCATAATTGCGAGAAATATTGATGATGGACCGATTAGTGGAATAACATTTATGTCATTTTCGTGAGCTAGAAGAACTATTAATGAACCAGGATCAGCTATATTTGGACAGCCAGCATCGGTTAATAAACCAATATTTTCTCCTTTTAAGCAGGGATTTAGCTGATGAGAAGTGTTAATTGGATCTTTTTCGTTAAGTAATTCAAAATTTTCAAAATTTAAATTTTTATTTGGACATATTTTTTTTATAAAACTCATCGAAACTCTAATGTTTTCAACAATAAACTTATCAATTGAGTAGATGATATTCTTATTAATCTCAGGAAAGAGATTGCCTTCACTAATTGGACTTGGTATTATATATAATTTTCCTTTAATGGTGAAGATTATTTATACGGAAAGTTTTTTTCCAAGGTCATCAACAAATTTTCTAAATTGCTTATCTGTTGAAGAAAGATTATCAACCGTTTTGCATGCATGTAATACTGTTGCATGATCTCTTTTGCCAATTTGAGACCCTATACTAGCAAGAGATGCTTTGGTATATTTTTTTGCAAAAAACATAGCTAATTGTCTAGCTTGTACGATATGTCTTTTTCTTGTTTTTGACTGAAGAGTAGGTATGTCCATTTGAAAATAATCTGATACAATTTTCTGTATATAATCGATTGATACTTCTCTTTTGGTATTTTTTACAAATTTTTCTATAATATCTTTTGCCAAGGAAACATTGATTTCTTTTCTATTAAAAGATGCTTGAGCTATTAAAGATATTATAGCTCCCTCTAATTCACGAACGTTGCTTTTAATATTTTTAGCTACATAATGGATGACATCTTCATTCATTTCAATTCCATCACGGTATAATTTATTTTTTAAAATTGAAACACGGGTTTCAAAATCTGGTTTTTGAAGTTCAGCAGATAAGCCCCATTTAAATCTAGACAATAATCTTAACTCTATATCACGCATTTCTACAGGTGGCTTATCACTGGTTAAGACTACTTGTTTACCGTTTTGGTGTAAATGATTAAAAATGTGGAAAAATACATCTTGTGTTCCAGGTTTTCCTGAAAAAAATTGAATATCATCTATTATTAGGACATCAATTATTTGATAGAAATATATAAAGTCATTTCTGTTATTCTTTTTTACTGCATCAATATACTGTTGCGTAAATTTTTCAGCTGTAGTATAAAGAACTGTTTTTTCAGGATAAGTTTTTTTAATATTTATTCCGATTGCATTGGCTAAGTGTGTTTTTCCTAATCCAACACCACCAAAAATCAAAAATGGATTAAATGATGTTCCGCCTGGTTTATTAGCGACAGCTATCCCTGCATTTCTAGCTAACCTATTTGAATCACCTTCTAAAAAGTTTTCAAAGGTGTAATTAGGATTTAATTGTGATTCAACTTTAACATTTTTAATACCAGGAATAATAAAAGGATTTTTTAATTCAGGCACAGATCTATTTATAGGTGTAGTAGCATTTTGAGCAGAAATAGACGAACTATTTGAACTTGGAATTTTTTCCGTAAACCCTTGTGAATTTCCAAAAGTATTTTCCATTTTTATGATATAAACAAGCTTTGCGTTTTCACCTAAGGTTTTTTGTAAGGCAACCTTAAGAATTTTTACATAGTGTTCTTCTAGCCATTCATAAAAAAATTTACTTGGGACTTCAATACTTAAAATTTTATCATCTAATTTTATAGCTTTAATAGGCTGAAACCATGTTTTATAAGCTTGTGGTTGAATATTGTCTTTGATAAACTTAAGACAGTCAGTCCACACAGAATTAGCATTTATATTCATTTATTAAATAATTAAATTGTCAGAATTTAAGTCCACTTTTGATTTAACGTGGATTCACGTGTCTACCAAAACTTGAACAACAAATATGTAAACAAATTTTTTAAAAAAAAAATTAAAAAGGGTTGTTTTTTAAATTTTTTTTTTTCGAAGTTTTATTAATTAAAAAATAATCAGTTTTTAACCCTTTTTTTTGTGAATAATGAAAAAATTTTCTTTAAAAATAAAAGTACGTTATTGTGAAACTGATCAAATGGGTTTGGTACACCACGGAAGTTATATAAATTATTTTGAAGAAGCTAGAATTTCATGGATTTCAAATCTTGGTTTCTCTTATAGTGAAATGGAAAAGTCTGGAATTATTTTACCAGTTTCTAAACTGAATGTACAATATTTAAAGCCTGCATATTTTGACGATGAGTTGGATGTTAGCGTTGAGCTAGACAAAATTCCGACTTCAAGATTAATCTTTAATTACATTATAAAAAAGGACAGTGATATAGTTGTAAAGGGAAGTACTGTACTTGCTTTTTTAAATAAAAAAACAAAAAGACCTGTAAGATGTCCTGATTATATGTTGGAGAAAGTTACCCCATTGTTTAAGTGATTTTCAAGTTCATTATTACCAATTTTTATATTTTTAATAGCCTTAGATTTTATTACGGGACTTTTAATTCCATCACCTAATTTTTCTTGAGTTTTAAAAATTCTCATCTCATCCCATGTGTTACTATTTAAAAAATTTGATAAAGTTTTTGTGCCTCCTTCAATGATAATTGAAACAATTTTATCATCATAAAATTTATCACACATTTGTTTTACAATATCATTTTCAAAATCTATTATATCACCATTTAGTATTGTTACTTTTGAGTCTTGGTTGAAAACTTTATAATCTTTTCGAATACTTTTTTTTGACAATATATATACATCACAATTTTTTCCTTCCCAATCTCGGGTTGTTAATCTTGGATTATCTTCACGAATGGTTTTAGCTCCTATTAAAATAGCCTGCTCTTCACTTCTCCATTTGTGAACTAATTGTCTAGATTTTGTATTAGAAATCCAATATGGCTCATCAATATTTTTTTGTTTTGGAGCAATGAATCTGTCAGCAGTTTCAGCCCACTTAAGAATTATATATGGTCTTTTGTTTAAAATATAGCACAGGAATCTTTTATGATGTTCAATACATTCTTTTTTTAAAACACCAGATATTACTTCAATTTCATTTTCCTTTAGTTTTTCGATTCCTTGTCCACAAACAAGTGGGTTAGGATCTTTAATGCCGATTACCACTTTTTTAATACCATTAGCTATAATTTTGTCAACACATGGAGGTGTTTTTCCGTGATGACAACATGGTTCCAGTGTCACATAAATAGTAGAAAGTTTCAAAAGTGATTTATCCTCAACCGAATTTATTGCATTAACTTCTGCATGGTTTTCGCCGGCCACAGAAGTGTAACCCTCTCCAATTATTTTATCATCAACCACTAGGCAACACCCAACACTTGGATTTGGATAGGTGTTTCCTATTCCTAATTTACCAAGTTCGATGCATCTACTAATATATTTTTCGTGTATATTCACAATACAAAAATAGTATAAAATGCTTCAATATAATGGATATAATATTAGGGTTATTGAGAATAAAGATAACGATCAAGTATGTGCTGTTATAAAGGGAGTGTTTTATGAGTTAGGATTACCATTAGTTGGAACAGCATATGCCGACAAAGACACCTTAAGTATGTATGAAGCATACCAAGACCCAAGATCTATATATTATGTTGTTGAAAAGGAGGGAAGTATTTTTGGAGGCTGTGGAATTAAACAGCTTAGTGGTACCCATGAAAATATATGTGAACTACAAAAGTTTTATTTCCATAAATCACTCAGAGGAAAAGGATTAGGAAAGTATCTTTTAAAATTATGTTTAGATTTTGCAAAGGAGGTTAAGTATGATGTGTGTTATTTAGAGTCAACTTCTGCATTGAAAACATCTCACCATTTATATAAAATATTTGGTTTTGAAAATTTAAATGGACCAATGGGTGACACTTGTCATCACAATTGCGATGTACATATGACCAAGAAGCTACAATGACA
>NZUH01000007.1 GCA_002697255.1 Flavobacteriaceae bacterium
TTTAGCTCAGTTGGTAGAGCACTGGTCTCCAAAACCAGGTGTCGGGAGTTCGAGTCTCTCAACCCGTGCAAAAAATAATATAATATGACAGAAATTGTTAAATATGTAAAAGAATCTTTTGAAGAGCTAAGGTCTCACGTAAGTTGGCCTAGTTTTAATGAAGGATTGAATTTAACAGTTTTAGTTGCTGTGTTTTCGATTATTTTTTCACTGATTATATGGGGATTGGATTCCGTGTTCAGTAGGATTATTAAAGAATTTTTTAATCTCATTAATTAATAAGTATATGTCTGATAAAAATTCACTTTTTAAATGGTATGTTGTTAGGGCTGTAAGCGGTCAAGAAAACAAAATAAAAACATACATTGAAAATGAAGTTGCTCACTTAGGCATGGATAGCTTTATTGAAGAGATACTTGTCCCATCCGAAAAGGTAGTTCAGATTAGAAAAGGTAAAAAAGTTACAAAAGACAAAACTTATTTTCCAGGATATATAATGATCAAGGCTAATCTTTCTGGTGAAGTCCCTCACGTAATTAAATCTGTAACTAATGTTATAGGTTTTTTAGGAGAAACTAAAGGAGGAGATCCAGTTCCGTTAAGACAGTCAGAGGTTAATAGAATGTTAGGAAAAGTTGACGAATTTTCGTTACAAGAAGAATCAGATATAATTATCCCTTTCATTCATGGAGAAAATGTAAAAGTAATCGATGGTCCCTTTAATGGATTTGATGGTACTATTGAAAAAATAAACGAAGAAAAGAGAAAACTTGAAGTTATGGTTAAGATTTTCGGAAGAAAAACTCCGCTTGAGCTTAGTTATATGCAAGTTGAAAAATTATAAATGTTACATAATAACATTGATTTTATTGCTTCCAATAATAAAATCAATTGAAATTTAAATTGGTAATATGGCTAAAGAAATAGATAAGGTTCTAAAGTTACAGGTTAGAGGAGGTGCTGCAAATCCATCACCCCCAGTTGGTCCCGCATTAGGTGCTGCTGGAGTTAATATTATGGATTTTTGTAAGCAATTCAACGCCAGAACTCAGGACAAACCAGGAAAAATTTTACCTGTTGTTATAACAGTTTACAAAGACAAATCATTTGATTTTGTAATCAAAACTCCTCCAGCTGCAGTACAGCTTTTGGAAGCAGCAAAGGTTAAAAAGGGATCTGGTGAGCCAAATATTAATAAGGTTTCTAAGGTATCTTGGGATCAGGTGAAAAAAATAGCAGAAGACAAAATGGTAGATTTAAATGCCTTCACTGTTGAATCTGCTATGAAAATGGTCGCAGGAACCGCAAGATCAATGGGTATTAATGTTAAGGGAGGTAAAGCGCCTGAATAATTTAATCAAAATGGGAAAATTAACAAAGAATAGAAAATTATCGGAAGCAAAAGTGGACAAGTCTAAGCTTTATAATATTGATGAAGCTTGTTCATTGTTAAAAGATATAACCACTACTAAGTTCGATGCCTCAGTTGATTTGGCTGTTAGATTAGGAGTTGATCCTAAAAAAGCCAATGAAATGGTAAGAGGTGTAGTTTCTCTTCCAAATGGAACTGGAAAAGACATGAAAGTTTTAGCATTAGTTTCACCAGATAAAGAAGATGAAGCTAAAAATGCTGGAGCTGATTTTGTTGGACTTGATGAATATATTGATAAAATTAAAGGTGGGTGGACAGATGTTGATGTAATAGTTACTATGCCTAGTGTTATGGGTAAACTCGGACCTTTGGGTAGAATTTTAGGTCCAAGAGGTTTAATGCCCAACCCTAAGACTGGTACTGTTACCATGGATGTAGGTAAGGCAGTCTCTGATGTAAAAGCTGGTAAAATTGATTTTAAAGTAGATAAGGCAGGTATTATTCATGCCCCTATCGGAAAAGTCTCTTTTTCCCCTGATAAAATTGCAGGAAATGCTAATGAATTACTTCAGACACTAATTAAAATGAAACCGACATCATCCAAGGGTACGTATATTAAAAGTATATTTATATCCTCTACTATGAGCCCTAGTTTAGCTATTGACCCTAATATATAATTTGTAATTATGACAAGAGAAGAAAAATCAGTAGCAATTAATGAAATTCATGATGTATTAAAGTCAAATAAAAATATTTATTTGACGGATATTTCTGGATTAAATGCACTTGAGACATCGAATCTTAGAAGAATGTGTTTTAAAGCTGGTGTTAAGTTATCAGTGGTTAAAAATACTCTGCTTGAAAAAGCAATGGAAAATTCCGATAAAGATTTTGGTGATCTAAGGGATTCGCTTAAAGGTAACACTTCAGTTATGATTGCTGAAGTAAGTAATGCACCAGCAAAGGTTATTAAGAATTTTAGGAAAAAGTCTGAAAGACCAATTTTAAAAGGTGCAATGATTGAAGAAGATATTTATATTGGTGATGATCAGTTAGAAATATTATTTGCAATTAAGTCTAAAGAAGAATTAGTTGGAGATATTATTATGTTACTGCAATCTCCAGCTAAGAATGTTATTTCTGCCCTTTCATCAAGTGGCGGTAAACTTTCAGGAATACTTCAAACATTATCAATTAAATAATAATTAAGTAAAAAATAAAAACAGAAAAATGGCAGATTTAAAAACTTTCGCAGAACAGCTGGTTAACTTATCCGTTAAGGAGGTAAGTGAATTGGCTGATATTTTAAAAAATGAATATGGTATTGAGCCAGCAGCAGCCGCAGTAGCAGCTCCTGCAGCATCGGGTGGTGCAGGTGGAGATACCGCAGAAGAAAAATCAGAATTTGATGTTGTTTTAACAGCAGCAGGTGGATCAAAACTTGCGGTTGTTAAATTGGTAAAAGAACTAACAGGTCTAGGTCTTAAAGACGCTAAAGAACTTGTTGATGGAGCACCAAAGACAATCAAAGAAGCAGTAAGTAAAGACGAAGCTGAAGGATTTAAAAAATCTTTAGAAGAAGCTGGAGCTGAGGTTGAACTTAAATAAGTTCAATTTAAACTACAATGAGGCATAGTTATAAAGGTAAATTTATAACTATGCCTTTTGGTGTACTTAACTGATTTTTATAACTCATTTTTTAAATACAAACTTATATGTCATCTAAATTAGCTGAAAGAATAAATTTTTCTTCGATAATAAACGCTAGTCAATATCCTGATTTTTTGGATATTCAAATAAAATCTTTTCAAGACTTCTTTCAATTAGAAACTAAATCAGACGAACGTGCTGAGGAAGGATTATATAATACATTTCAGGATAATTTTCCTATAACTGATGCTAGGAATCAATTCGTTTTAGAATTTCTTGATTATTTTGTTGATCCGCCTAGATATGCAATTCAAGAATGTATCGAAAGAGGCTTAACATACAGTGTTCCTTTAAAAGCAAGATTAAAATTGTATTGTACTGACCCTGAACATGAAGATTTTGAAACAATTGTTCAAGATGTTTACTTAGGCACAATTCCTTATATGACCCCTAGTGGTACTTTTTGTATCAATGGCGCAGAAAGGGTAGTTGTTTCACAATTACATAGGTCACCTGGGGTATTTTTTGGTCAATCTTTTCATGCTAATGGGACAAAACTGTATTCTGCTCGAGTAATACCTTTTAAAGGATCATGGATTGAATTCGCAACTGATATTAATAGTGTTATGTATGCATACATAGACAGAAAAAAGAAACTTCCTGTTACTACATTGTTTAGGGCTATTGGATATGAAAGAGATAAAGATATTTTAGAAATTTTTGATTTAGCTGAAGAGATTAAGGTATCTAAGGCTAACTTAAAAAAGTTTTATGGAAGAAAATTAGCAGCACGTGTTTTAAATACATGGCATGAAGACTTTGTTGATGAAGATACAGGTGAAGTGGTCTCAATAGAAAGAAACGAAATTGTTCTTGATAGAGATACAGAGATTGATAAAGAAAATGTAAATGAAATTATTGAATGTGGGGTTAAAACTGTCTTAATTCACAAGGAAATATCAAATCAGGGTGAATATGCAATAATTCATAATACCCTTCAAAAAGATCCTACAAATTCTGAGAAAGAAGCTGTTGAACATATTTATAGACAATTAAGAAATGCAGAGCCCCCAGATGAAGAAACTGCTAGAGGAATAATCGATAAATTATTCTTCAGCGATCAGAGATATAATCTTGGTGATGTTGGAAGATATAGAATGAATAAAAAACTAGGCTTGGACATTGGAATGGATAAGCAAGTTCTTACTACAGAAGATATAATCACTATTATTAAGTATCTTATCGAATTAATAAATTCAAAGGCAGAAATTGACGATATAGATCACTTATCCAACAGAAGAGTAAGAACAGTTGGAGAACAACTATCATCTCAATTTGGAGTTGGTCTTGCCAGAATGGCAAGGACAATAAGAGAAAGAATGAATGTCAGGGATAATGAAGTTTTTACTCCTATTGATTTGATAAATGCTAAAACCTTATCATCTGTAATTAATTCTTTCTTCGGCACTAACCAACTTTCGCAATTTATGGATCAAACTAATCCACTTGCGGAAATTACACATAAAAGAAGATTATCGGCTCTTGGACCAGGTGGTTTGTCAAGAGAACGCGCTGGATTTGAGGTTAGAGATGTACATTATACTCATTATGGAAGATTATGTCCAATTGAAACACCAGAAGGTCCAAATATTGGTTTAATTTCTTCTCTTGGTGTTTTTGCTAAGATTAATAATATGGGATTCATTGAAACTCCTTACAGAAAAGTTAAGGATGGAATAGTTGATTTAAAATCAGCCCCAATATATTTAAGTGCCGAAGAGGAAGAAAATAAACTTATTGCTCAGTCTAATATTAAAGTTGATAAATTAGGAAAAATAACAGATGATAAAGTAATTGCTAGACAAGAAGGTGACTTCCCTTTAACGGAACCAAATAATGTTGATTACACTGATGTTGCTCCTAATCAAATTGCATCAATTTCAGCATCATTAATTCCATTTTTGGAACATGATGACGCCAATAGAGCTTTGATGGGCTCAAATATGATGCGACAAGCAGTTCCATTATTATTGCCTCAGTCGCCAATTGTCGGAACTGGATTAGAAAAACAAGTAGCTTCTGACTCAAGAGTTCTTATAAATGCTGAATCTAATGGAGTTGTTAAGTATGTTGATGCTAACGAAATAGTTATTAAATACAACAGAAATAAAAACGAAGTTCTAACCAGCTTTGATTCTGACATAGTTACATATAAATTGACAAAATTTAAAAAGACTAATCAAGGTACATGTGTAAATTTAAAATCAATCGTTTCAAAGGGTGATAAAGTAGAAAAAGGTCAAGTGTTATGTGAAGGCTATGCTACAAATAATGGTGAGCTCGCACTTGGGAGAAATGTTCAAGTAGCATTTATGCCATGGAAAGGATATAATTTTGAAGATGCTATTGTAATATCCGAAAAAGTTGTTAAAGATGATGTTTTTACTTCTATTCACATTGACGAATATTCTATTGAGGTGAGAGACACAAAACTTGGTAACGAAGAATTAACAAATGATATTCCTAATGTTTCAGAAGAAGCAACAAAAGATCTTGATGAAAATGGAATGATCAGAATTGGAGCAGAGATTAACGCAGGTGATATTTTAATAGGAAAAATCACACCAAAAGGTGAAAGTGATCCTACGCCTGAAGAAAAGCTTTTAAGAGCAATTTTTGGTGACAAGGCAGGTGATGTTAAAGATGCTTCTTTAAAAGCACCTCCTTCTTTACATGGAGTTGTTATTGACAAAAAGTTATTTGCGAGATCTGTTAAAGACAAAAGAAAAAGAATTGAAGATAAAGAAAATCTTAAATCTTTAGAGGAAGTTTATGATGCAAAATTCATTGAGTTAAAAGATATTTTAGTTGAAAAGCTGTACAGCGTTTTAAATGGTAAAACTTCACAAGGGGTTTTTAACGATTTGGGTGAAGAAGTTTTTCCAAAGGGAAAAAAATTCACACAAAAAATGTTGAATTCTGCAGATGATTTTGCTCACTTGGTTTCAACTAAATGGGTTACTGACAAATTGCTTAACGATACGGTCTCTCAGATAATCCATAATTATAAGATTAAGGAAAATGATCTTCAAGGATCTCTTAGAAGAGAAAAGTTTACCATTTCTGTTGGTGATGAGTTACCATCTGGTATTTTAAAATTAGCCAAAGTTTACATTGCCAAGAAAAGAAAATTAAAGGTAGGTGATAAAATGGCAGGAAGACATGGTAATAAAGGAATCGTTGCGAAAATTGTTCGAGAAGAAGATATGCCTTTCTTAGAAAATGGTAAGCCTGTTGATATTGTTCTAAACCCTTTAGGAGTTCCATCTAGGATGAATATTGGTCAAATATATGAAACTGTTCTAGGTTGGGCTGGTTTAAAACTTGATAAAAAATATTCAACACCTATTTTTGACGGCGCTTCTCTAGACGAAATTAATTCAATAACAGATGAAGCTGGTTTACCTAGATTTGGTCATACATACCTGTATGATGGTGGAACTGGTAAAAAATTCGATCAGGCAGCAACTGTTGGTGTAATTTACATGTTAAAATTAGGTCATATGGTAGATGATAAGATGCATTCAAGATCTATTGGACCTTATTCGTTAATTACCCAACAACCACTAGGTGGTAAAGCTCAATTTGGTGGTCAGAGATTTGGAGAAATGGAAGTATGGGCACTAGAAGCCTATGGTGCGTCAAGTACATTAAGAGAAATTCTGACTGTTAAATCTGATGATGTTTCAGGAAGAGCAAAGACATATGAAGCAATTGTTAAAGGTGAATCAATGCCAACACCTGGTTTACCTGAATCATTTAATGTATTGATGCATGAATTAAAAGGATTAGGATTAGATATCAGATTAGAAGAATAAATTAAAATATTACATACACTCAAATTATGCGTAGAAATAAAGATAATACCGCTATAAAATTTAATAAAATTTCCATTGGTTTAGGTTCTCCTGAATCTATATTATCAAAATCAAGGGGTGAGGTTTTAAAGCCAGAAACAATTAATTACAGAACTCATAAGCCAGAAAGAGATGGTTTGTTTTGTGAACGAATTTTTGGCCCAGTCAGAGATTATGAGTGTGCTTGTGGAAAGTACAAGAGAATTAGATATAAAGGGATTGTTTGTGATAGATGTGGTGTTGAGGTTACTGAGAAAAAAGTAAGAAGAGATAGAATTGGTCATATCAACTTAGTTGTTCCCGTAGCTCATATATGGTACTTTAGATCTCTACCAAATAAGATAGGTTATCTTTTAGGCTTACCTTCCAAAAAGCTTGATATGATTATTTATTATGAAAGATATGTTGTTATTCAAGCAGGTTCTGCTAAAAATATTGAAGGTGAGCCTCTGAAAAAAATGGATTTTTTAACAGAGGAAGAATATTTAAATGTTCTTGAATCTTTACCTCAAGAGAACATGTATTTAGATGACAGTGACCCAGAAAAGTTTATTGCAAAGATGGGAGCTGATTGCTTGATTGAACTTTTATCCAGAATAAAACTAGATGAACTTTCTTATGAATTAAGAGACAAAGCTAATAATGAGACATCTAAACAGAGAAAAACAGAGGCTTTAAAGAGATTACAGGTTGTAGAATCTTTTAGAGAAGGTAATCATAACAGAGAAAATTTACCTGAATGGATGATTGTTAAGGCTGTACCTGTAATTCCACCTGAGTTGAGACCCTTGGTTCCTTTGGATGGGGGTAGATTTGCAACCTCTGATTTAAATGATCTTTACAGAAGGGTTATTATAAGAAATAATAGACTTAAAAGATTAATTGAAATTAAAGCTCCAGAAGTTATTTTAAGAAATGAAAAGAGAATGTTACAAGAATCTGTAGATTCATTATTTGATAACACTAGAAAATCTTCTGCTGTAAAAACTGAATCTAACAGACCATTAAAATCATTATCGGATTCTTTAAAGGGTAAGCAGGGTAGATTTAGACAAAATTTACTAGGAAAAAGAGTTGATTATTCTGCGAGATCAGTAATTGTTGTTGGCCCAGATTTAAAACTCTTTGAATGCGGGCTTCCAAAAAACATGGCAGCTGAATTATATAAGCCTTTTATCATAAGAAAACTTATGGAAAGAGGAATAGTTAAGACCGTTAAGTCAGCTAGAAAGATTATTGACAGAAGAGATCCTGTCGTTTGGGATATTTTAGAAAATGTTTTGAGGGGACATCCTGTTTTATTGAATAGGGCTCCTACTCTTCACAGATTAGGTATTCAAGCATTTCAACCAAAACTTATTGAAGGTAAAGCAATTCAATTACATCCGCTTGTATGTACTGCTTTTAACGCTGATTTCGATGGTGACCAAATGGCAGTTCATTTACCTCTTGGTCCTGAAGCTATTTTAGAATCACAACTGCTTATGTTGGCTTCACATAATATTTTAAATCCTGCAAATGGATCTCCTATAACCGTTCCATCCCAGGATATGGTACTAGGATTATATTATATGACTAAGCAAAAGCTTTCTGATAAAAATGATAAAGTGTTAGGTGAAGGTTTAACTTTTTATTCCCCTGAAGAAGTTATAATTGCTTATAATGAGAATAAAGTTGACCTTAACGCTACGATCAAGGTTAAAACAAAAGATTTAGATTCAGAAAATAATCTTGTAAATAAAATATTAGAATCAACTGTTGGAAGAGTTCTTTTTAACGAGAAAGTTCCAGAAGTAGCTGGATATATAAATGAAGTTCTTACCAAAAAATCTCTAAGAGATATAATTGGACGTATATTAAAGCTTACCAGTGTTCCTGAAACAGCTGAATTTTTAGATGAAATTAAAAACTTAGGCTACAAATTTGCATTTCAAGGAGGATTATCTTTTAGTTTAGGTGATATCATAATTCCAAATGAAAAATTTGATATGATTAAAAGTGCTAATAAACAGGTTGATGTAATCAAATCTAATTATAACATGGGTTTAATTACTAATAATGAAAGATATAACCAAGTTATTGATATTTGGACTTCTACAAACGCAGAATTAACAGAACTTTCAATGAAAAGAATTCGAGAAGATAAGCAAGGATTTAATTCTGTATATATGATGTTAGATTCAGGAGCAAGAGGTTCTAAAGAACAAATTAGACAGCTTACTGGTATGAGAGGTCTAATGGCTAAACCAAAAAAATCTACTGCTGGTGGTGGAGAAATTATTGAGAATCCTATTCTTTCAAATTTTAAAGAAGGACTTTCTATATTAGAGTACTTTATTTCAACTCACGGTGCAAGAAAAGGTTTAGCAGATACTGCTTTAAAAACTGCTGATGCAGGATATTTAACGAGAAGGCTTGTAGATGTTTCTCAAGATGTTATTGTTAATGAAGATGATTGCGGAACCTTAAGAGGTATTTCTGTTTCTCCGTTAAAAAAGAATGAAGAGATTGTTGAAAAGTTATCTGAAAGAATAGTTGGAAGAACCTCTCTTCACGATTTATATGATCCAATTTCAGGGAAACTTTTAGTAAAGTCTGGTCAAGGTATTGGAGATTTAATTGCTACCGACATTGAAAATTCATCTGTTGAGACAGTTGAGGTAAGGTCTGCATTAACTTGTGAGTCTAAAAAAGGTATTTGCGCTAAATGTTATGGTAGAAATCTTGCTACTGGAAAAGATGTGCAAATGGGTGAAGCAGTTGGAGTTGTTGCAGCTCAATCAATTGGTGAGCCCGGTACTCAGCTTACTTTGAGGACTTTCCATGTTGGGGGTATTGCTGGTAATATTTCTGAGGAAAATAGTGTTGTCTCTAAATTCGACGGAAATATTGATATTGAAGATCTTAAAACTGTTAAAGGTAAAAATAATGAAGGTGAAGATGTTGAAATCGTTATTTCAAGAACTTCAGAAATTAAAATTACCGATTCTAATACTGGATTAACCCTTAGTAATAATAATATACCCTATGGTTCTTTCATATACGTAAAAAATAAAAGAAAAATTAAAAAAGGTACTTTAATTTGTGAATGGGATCCATACAACGGTGTAATAATTTCAGATTTTTCTGGTAAAATTAGTTACGAAAATATTGAACAAGGTTTAACATATGAAGTTGAAATTGATGAACAAACTGGTTTTCAAGAAAAAGTAATTATAGAATCAAGAAATAAAAAATTAATTCCAACATTACTTGTAAAAAATTCAAAAAATGAAATTATACGTTCTTATAATTTACCTGTCGGTGCTCACCTAGTTGTTAATGATGGTGATAAAATTGAATTAGGAAAAATATTAGTAAAAATTCCGCGAAAATCTGCAAAGACAGGTGATATTACAGGTGGTTTACCAAGGGTTACAGAATTGTTTGAAGCAAGAAACCCTTCTAACCCAGCTATTGTAAGTGAAATTGACGGAGTTGTGTCTTTTGGTAAAATTAAAAGAGGTAATAGAGAAGTTATTATTGAGGCTAAAACTGGTGAAATCAGAAAATATCTCATTAAATTATCTAATCAAATCCTTGTTCAGGAAAATGATTTTGTAAAGGCTGGGACACCAATGTCTGAGGGATCAATAACTCCTAATGATATTCTTAATATTAAAGGACCCTCTGCGGTACAGCAATATCTTGTAAATGAAGTACAAGAAGTTTATAGATTACAAGGAGTAAAGATAAATGACAAACATTTTGAAGTAGTTGTAAGGCAGATGATGAGAAAAGTTAAAATTCAAGATTCAGGAGACACTATATTTCTTCAAGATCAATTAATACATAAGTCTGATTTTATTGCAGAGAATGATAGTATTTATGGAAAGAAAATTATTGAAGATTCTGGCGATTCAGAATCATATAAAGTTGGTCAGATTATTTCTTCCAGAGATTTTAGAGATGAAAATTCCATTCTTAGAAGAGAAGATAAAAATTTATTAATCGCTCGTGATGCAAGACCTGCCACTGCAACTCCAATTCTTCAAGGAATTACTAAGGCATCTCTTCAAACTAAATCTTTTATTTCTGCTGCTTCTTTCCAAGAAACAACAAAAGTATTGAATGAGTCGGCTGTGAATGCTAGAGTTGATTATCTAGAAGGATTAAAGGAAAATGTTATTGTCGGACATAAGATACCTGCTGGTACTGGTTTAAGAAGATATGATGATATAATTGTTGGTTCCAAGGATAGCTATGATAAATTAATCAATAGCTCAGCTACAGACGAAGAGATTAATATTAATTAAAGATAATTTCAATGAGTAAGAAGAATGATAAAAACACGAAAATAAATATAGAATTAGACGAAAAAACTGCTGAAGGAGTTTATTCAAATCTAGCTATTATAAATCATTCTGTTTCAGAATTTGTTATTGATTTTATTTCAGTAATGCCTGGGACTCCTAAAAATAAAGTAAAATCTAGAATTATTATTACTCCTCAACATGCAAAAAAATTAGCAAAAGCATTAAATGATAATATCAATAGATTTGAAAATAATTTTGGTCCAATTAAAGCTTATGAAAATCCGAAATTTCAAATGAATTTTGGACCAACAGGCGAAGCATAATTTATTAGGTTTATTCGTTTTCCATTGCTATTTTTGATTTATGCAACAAGAGAATGTAGTTTTAGTTGATTCAAATAATAATAAGTTGGGCTTAATGCCAAAAATGGAAGCTCATATTAAGGGTGTTTTACACAGGGCTTTCTCCGTAATAATTTTTAATAATAATGGTGATATAATGCTTCAAAAAAGAGCACGAACCAAGTATCATACACCAGGCTTATGGTCTAATACTTGTTGTAGCCATCAAAGAGATAATGAAGATAATATAACTGCTGGAAAACGGAGATTATATGAAGAAATGGGCTTTACTACTCAATTACAAAACTTTGATTCTTTTATTTATAAAGTCTCATTTTCAAACGGTTTGATTGAACACGAATTTGATCATATTTTGACAGGTATTTATAATGGAATTCCAAACTTAAATAAAAAAGAAGTTGATCAATGGAAATGGGTTTCTATTGATTCTTTATATCATGATATTAATAATAACCCTGATAATTACACAGCTTGGTTTAAGATAATAATTAATAAATATTCAGAAAGTTTAAAAAAATGGAAATTACAGTAAGTAGAAAAGCTCATTTCAATGCTGCACATAGGTTATTTAACGAAAGTTGGTCTGATGAAAAGAATCAAAGAATTTTTGGTAAATGTAATAACATTAATTATCATGGTCATAATTATGAACTTATAGTTAGTGTTACCGGCAAAATTAACCCTGAAACTGGTTATGTTATTGATATGGGAGAATTAAAGAAAATAATAAAACAAGAGGTTGAGGAGAAATTAGATCACAAAAACTTAAATTTAGACTTAGAGTATTTTTCAAATGTGATTCCTTCTGCTGAGAATATATGCATATATATTTATAATTTATTAAGAGATAAGATTTCTAAAGATTTGGATATTTGTGTTACACTATATGAAACACCCAGAAATTTTGTTAAATATCCACCTAAATAGTTAACTATGTCTAATATTTTTTTAGAAATTCAAAATGAAATTAAATCTAGAGGATATGATATCATAGGTTATGATTTTAATAGGCCTTGGGGAGGATTTTTATTAATCAATGAGTCACAATCTGAGAAATTTGTAAATGAATTTATCTCTGATCATATTGATAAAATAGATGGAAGGGTAAGCCCTAAGATCTTAATTGTAAATCCAAACTCTAAACTATCTTGGCAATATCACCATAGAAGAAAAGAAATTTGGAAGGTGTTTAGAAATGAAGTGGGTGTAGTAAGATCTATGAACGACATTGAAAATGAAATAAAAGTTTATAAAGAGGGGGATTTAATTCAATTTGAGAATCAAGAAAGGCATAGGTTAATCGGATTATTAAAAATTGGAATTGTAGCTGAAATATGGATTCATACTGATAAAAATAATCCATCAAACGAAGAAGATATAGTCAGGTTAAAAGATGATTATTTTAGGGATTAGAAATTAATCTACTGCCATAATATGTTTTTTTCATTTCTTCAGAAAGGTTTCTAAATATATTTTCTAAGTAGTGATAATTGATGTTTTCTTTGTATTTATATGCTAAATAAGGAGATAGATTATTCATGTTATTATTTACACAATAATTAACAATAAACAATATTTTTTTTTTGAGTAAACCTCACTCTTTCTTTGTTTAAGGAATCATATTTTTTTTCATTTTTTTCTATAGATGCTTCTATTTGTTTTCCTAGCATTTCTAGATCTTTGTCTTCGTATTTATTTATTTGACTTTTTAATTTCTCAAATTCAGAGTTTAAAGAAGAATTTTTTATTTGTCCATTAAATTCAAATTTTTTCTTTGAGCTAGTAAATAAAATATTTGCTGGTTCAGAAATAAAATTAAACTTATCATCAGAATTTTTTTTATCTAAAATTAAACACATTTCTAACGGTTCATTAATGAAGGTTTCTAAAGTAAATTTACCATTAACTACTTTTGACGAATCAACAATTTTATTACTTTCTACAATTGATAAATATATATAGGAATTTTTAACACCACTTATATTTCCATCTATGATTAGGTTATTTTTTTCATTTAAACACGAAAACAAAATAAAATAAAAAATAATAATAAACCTTTTCATTATATGTCTAACCAATATGTTAATTTAAGATTGATTGACCTACTTTTAACTCTGGGGATAAAGATACTATTATATCTATTTTCTGTATAGTAATTATCATTATATACCAAAAACAGATCTGATAAAGGGGCAAATCTCCATTGTAATCTAGTATTTAAACTTAAATTTTCACTTTGATTACTGAATTGCATAAGTGTTGCCCAATAAACATTTTTTGAAAATGTAACTTCAAATCTGGGTGCAATCAAAAGGATATTTGCAGAAGAGAAAGGTTCTGGTAATTTCACCTTATCATATTTTATCTCCAAAGAGCTGGTAAATTTTGGCCTTATTCTATGACTTAATCTAATATCAAGGGATGTCTTAGTCCCGTTATAAAATTTTCCGTATGATGGATTAATTTTATACGTAAAATCTTTAGAATAATCAGAATTGAAAGAAATATCAAAACTAGTATAATAGTATTCTGAGTTTGCAGGTAGTGGATTGCCGGTATTTGTACCGGTAGGATCGAAATCCTCAAACAAATACGTATAATTATTCCACATCATTAAATCAATTCTTTCACTATTTAATGCATATGTGTTTAATTTTGATATTATATAGTAGTCAGAAATTTTATTATTTAGTTCTGGTTTTAATATGAAAACAGGTGTAAATTCAAATCTGTGATTGAGAAATTTAGATTTTTCTGGCCAAATAGTATAGCTTATTTCTGGGTATAGTTTAATTATATTATTTCTCCTTATGTAGCCAAGATCTGATCTAAAGTCATCTCCTATATATAAACCAGCAGCTCTAAATCCAAAATTTCTTGATTCATATGAAGTACTTAAACCGTACGAGGTTGAATTTTCATCGTTATCAGGAGAAAAAGATTTGTGAAAATAATATTTACCATCCCATTTACTATTTTTTGATCTAAGATTGTAATCAAAACCTAAAATTCTATTATAAACATCATTTTCATTAATATAATCATGTTCCCCTGTTGCTTCTCTGTTAATTAAAAGAAGGTTAATGTTAGATCTTCCAAACACTTTTTGCTGTAAAGTAATAATCGAATTATTATAAGCTGAAATTTCATTCTCAACATCATCACTAGTTTGCATATTTAATAAACCAATCCTTAAATTATTATTTATTTTACCACTCAGTCTAAATCCTGCTATAATTTTATTTTCAATATTATTTCCGTTTTTATCTTTAGCAATTCCGATTCTTCTAGAAAAAAATGGTCTAGCTTCTCTTCCGTTTCCAAAACCTGAAAAAAGGTCACTATTTTCTATAAAAAATTGTCTTTTTTCAGGTAAAGTTATTTCAAATCTTGTAAGGTTTGTTACTTGTTGATCTACTTCAACTTGAGAAAAATCAGGATTGACGGTTAAATCTAGTGTAATAGAATTATCAATTATAAATTTTGCATCACCTCCAAAATCAAAGTCACTTCCCTTTTCTAAATTTTGATAATCATTGTATGCGATTGAGTTAATATAAGGAATAATAGATTTTTTAGGTTTTGATTTTCCAAGTGGTTTTTCAAAATACATAGTTCCTGTAAATGCCAGATTAAAAAACATTAAATTTTCTGGAACTTTATTCCATGAATTCCATGAATTATTATCGGTGTTTCTCATGTAGGAATTTACACCCCATTTAGTTTCTCCTTCTCTATATTTAAAAGCTGAAAGGGGAATTTTCCATTCAGTTATGTAGTAATCATTATAAACTTTAGATTCTGAAAGCCACTTTACATCCCAGGTCATATCCCAATCTCCCATTCCATTACCGCCGTTAAATAATAACATATCTCTTTGAATTCCTATATGATTGCTGCCTATGACAAATGCATTATTTCCATCATTGAAAGTATCAAAAATCATTGTGATATTATCTGAGTTTCCAGCTTGAAAGTCTCTTCTGAAGGAATCAGTTTTTAAATTTTCCATAGAACCAAAAACNTTAATCCCTATATAAATAAANCTNTCATCATTCATTACNTTAATTACTGCTTGATTTTTTGATTTTGANCCGTGATCAGGAAAGTGNTCNTAAAAATTTGATGNTNCCNTTGNTTGATTCCAGTCAGGNTCATCAAGAATTCCATCTACANNTATTTCATCATGAGTATATTTTACAAATAATTCTTTTTTTTCATTTTGAGATANTATTATATTNGATATAATACATAGGAAAAATAAGATACTTTTATTCAAAACTCATTTTTTTACAAAAATATATAATTATTAAATAGAATATTGGTCTTTNACAAAACTTTAAANATGTNATTTATCTTTTCAGGCTAAAGTGCGCTCTAAAAGTTTTAATAATTTCTGTTCCTGGTTCTTCGTATTTCACTGTAAACCAATAATCAGTTGCAGGTAGCGGTTTACCGTTAAAAGTACCATCCCATCCACTTCCCAGTGGGCTTAATTGCTTAAGCAGCTTTCCGTATCTATCAAAGATATATATTGTTGAAAGAGGTCTTGTATTTATACCTATAATCTGCCATGTGTCATTATACCCGTCTCCATTTGGAGTAAAGAATCTTGGATAGTCGATAACAAGCACTGATTTAGTTCCTATACCACAACCATTTAAATCTCTAACAGTTACTATGTGTTCACCTGGACTAACGTCTATAAATGTACCATCTAGTTGCCACGGTCCATCATCTAAACGATATTCGTAATCACCACTTCCAACAGCGTTTGCTTCGATCACATGCTCTTCTGCAAAGGCAAGTGTAGTAACTACGGCTTCTACGATAGCCGGTGAGCTAGGTATTACTTCTGTAGTAACTTCTCTTCTACATCCCGTTATTATATCTGTAGCTACAGCTATGTATGTTCCTCCCATAAGTGGAGTATGTGTTGCTGTGGTGGCAGCTAATGATCCTGTTGGGTCTATCCATTCAAAAGTGTATTGACTAGCTGGGAGATTTATCTCCATCACTGTTTCTTCTATTAATTCTGTTCCATTTACATCTACACATGCTAAATAGCTTTCTTCCAGTGTAAATTCAGGAAGTAAATTGACCAATAGGGTTACTTCTGCGGTATCATAACATTGATATTCTGGAGCGGTATCATTATCTACTCTTGCATAAATTATTTGAGGATTAGAGGTGTTTTCAAAAATTATAGGTAGAGCATTAATACCGTCTCGAGCATCTTCTAAAGTATTATAGTATGTTACTGTAAAATTAGTAGGATCTTGCCCATCTAAGATTTGTTCGTCTAAATCGGTTAAGTTAAATTGATCAAAACCATCATTAGCTTCTTCTGGATTATCACATATTGTAAGTCCTGCAGGTACTCCATCGCCATTTGCTATTGCTCCTTCTTGTACCTCTATATTAAATCCAGCTCCTGTGATATTACATCCCGTCAAGTCATTGGTTATATTTACAAACAGTTGTTGTGGATTTGTAAGATTTGTATAAGGACTAATCAATGCATTTTCTCCGTTATCTGCATCTTCTTGTGTTTCATGATAAGTAACCGTAAAATTAGCAGGGTCTTGAGATCCTAAAAGTTCACTAGTTACATTTTCTAAATCAAAATCATAAAAATCATCTGTATTTATTTCACAGGCAATTACATCAGGCACAGCGGATATGTCTGGTAAAGGATTTACTATTAGGTCAAAAGTCACAATGGTGAAGCATCCTGTACTGTCATTGGTTACCCTTACATAAATAGTTTGTTGTCCGGGTTCTATATTACTATAATTGGTAGGATCTATAATAGGGTTTGTTTGCGTTACAGCATCCTCCAAAGACTCGTAATAAGCTACGCTCACCCCGGGTTCACCATTAATGATGTATGCTTCGTTAACGGTAATATCAAAAATTTCTGTCTGATCACCAGGCTTATCATAATCACATAGTTCAATATCTGAAGGGTCTGTACTAGGTGTTGGATTAGGAAGTACTCTTATGGTAAGAGTAGTATAAGCAATACATCCTGATTCGTTTGTAACAGACACATATAATGTCTGTGGATTAGCAGCATTTCCTAATACAGAAGTATTTGTATAAGCTTCAGGGTTTTCAATAGCATTTACTCCGTCTAAAGCATCCTGTTCAGTTTCATAATAAATAACTTCCCATCCTAAATTACCTGCGGTTATCTCATCGTCTTTAATTGTTAAATCAAATTCTGTAGTTTCATCTGCAATTTCATCATCACATTCTTCTAATGCTGTAGGTTGTACAATAACCGGAGGAAGTGTAACAATAAGATTAAATTCTCCTATGCTAACACAACTGTTATTAAGATCTTCTAATCTTACATAAATAGTTTGTGGATTAGATAAGTTTTGATAACTAGTTGTATTGACAATAGGGTTATCTCCTGTCTCAGCATCTATTAGTGTCTCATGATAACTTAAAGCAAAATCAGAAGTATTTTGATCTCCTAAAATATCTTCATCTCTTTGTGTTAAATCAAAGACTGTAGTTTCGTCATAGTCATCATCACAAACAACAATATCTTCTATGATTAGTGGTAATTCTGGCGAAGGAAGTGTTGTTAATTCTTGTTCAACAATAGTGAAGCAACCTGTAATGATATTTTCTGCTCTAACAAATATAATTTGACTATCGCCAACAATATTGTAATAAGGACTATCGATAGGGTCCACAGCATTTTCTGCATTAGTCATTGTTTCATAGTAGGAAAGTGCAATATCTAACTCTCCGTTAATAATATCTATTTCATTTTGTTCTACGATAAAAAATGTAAATCCATCATTATCTTCATCACATTCTTCGATAGGTTCAGGAGATACCGGACTTGGAATAGGATTTACTCTTAGATCTAAAGTAATAGTAGAATAACAACCTGTAATTTCATTTTCTCCTCTTAAATATATTGTTTGTGCATTGCTTGTATTGGTGTAAGGACTAACGATTGGATTTGTATCATTATTTGCGTCTTCTTGCGTTTCATAAAAAGTAATATTAATACCTGTTTGACCTTGTAATACCTGTTCAACACTATCTTCTAGTGTAAATTCTTCTACTTCATCTCCTGTATTGTTATAATCGCAAAGATTAAGTGGAGTGGGCTGTGTAAGTACAGGTAATTCGTTTACAGTTAACTCTATACTGCTTGTGTTATAACAATCGGTTGTATTATTCTCAACACGAACCCAAACAACCTGATTGAATGGTGTGATATTGGTGTAAGCGAATGGAGTAATAATTGGATTCTCTGCATTCTCTGCGTTCTCTGGAGTTTCATAATAGGTAATATTGAACTCAGAAGGATTTAAACCATTTAAAACTTCCTCATTACTTAAACTTAAATCAAATAAACCAAAACCATCTGTGTTGTCATCACAAATCTCTAAAGAAGAAGATTCCGTATTTATCTGTGGAACATCATTTACAACAATTAAAAGTTCTACATAGCTAAAGCAATCTGTAGTGATGGTAGTATCTTCAACACGAACATATATAGTCTGCTGATATGCTACAATATTATTATAATCTCCAACAATGGCATTTAGATTATTTTCTGCATCAGCTTGTGTCTCGTGATAGCTAATAATTAGGTTTGGTAAACCGTTAGCAATAGATGCATCAGAGTCTGTTAAGTTAAATACTCCAAAACCATCTGCATCTGCATCACAATATTCTAAATCAGGAGGATTACTTACAGGAGGTGGGATTTGTACAAATAGCTCAAGTGTAGTATCTGAGTAACAGCCAGTTACTTCAGTCATATCATCTTCTATTCTTACATACAATATTTGTGGATTTTCAGTATTTGTATAAGCTTCAGTATTTTCTATAGCGTTTATACCTGCGTTCATTTCTTCT
>NZUH01000005.1 GCA_002697255.1 Flavobacteriaceae bacterium
ATGGGAAATCCTCAAGAATTTAAAAATAATACGATTGAGATTAAGGACAATTCTAACATTACAAGAACCTCGCTGCTAAATAAACTGGTCCAAAGCTTATATTCTAGATCCATAAGTGATGAATTCAAGCAGGGAAAGTTTAGAGTAATAGGTGACACGATAGATGTTTTTCCAGCTCACACAGATTTTGCATACAAAATTCATTTTTTCGGTGAGGAGATAGAAGAAATTGAAAAGTTTGATCCTTATACAAATGAAATTTTTAACAAAGAGGAAACAATAACAATATACCCAGCTAATATATTTGTTAGTTCACCCGATAAAATTCACGATGTCATAAAACTAATTCAGGATGATCTATTAAAACAATATGAGTATTTCATGGAAATTGGAAATACACTTGAAGCAAACAGAATCAAAGAAAGAACGGAGTTTGACATGGAAATGATTAAAGAACTTGGATATTGCTCTGGGATTGAAAACTATTCAAGATATTTTGATGGTAGAAAACCAGGAACTAGACCATTTTGTCTTTTAGACTATTTTCCAGACGATTATTTGACAATTATAGACGAGAGTCATGCAACTCTTCCTCAAGTTAGAGCAATGTATGGCGGGGATAGAAGCAGAAAAGAAAATCTTGTTGAGTATGGATTTAGACTGCCAGCTGCTATGGATAATCGTCCGTTAAAATTTGAGGAATTTGAGCTGCTTCAAAATAATATTATATATGTTAGTGCAACTCCTGCAGATTATGAACTGCGTATGTGCGAAGGAATTATTGTCGAGCAAATAATAAGACCTACAGGTCTTTTAGATCCAAAAATAATTATCAAACCCTTAAAGAATCAGATTGATGATTTGATTGATGAAATTCAAGAAAGGGTTAACCTTAAAGAGAAAATACTTGTCACGACACTTACCAAAAAAATGGCAGAAGAATTAACAAGCTTTCTTACCAAGATTGAAATAAGGTCAAAATATATTCATTCAGATGTTGATACAATCGAGAGAGTTGAGATCATGCAAGGACTGAGAGAAGATAAATTTGATGTTTTGATTGGGGTAAATTTACTTAGGGAAGGACTCGATTTACCAGAGGTTTCTTTGGTTGCGATACTTGATGCTGACAAAGAAGGATTCTTAAGGTCTCATAGATCATTAACCCAAACTGTGGGTAGAGCAGCTAGGCACATAAATGGTATTGCAATTTTATATGCTGATAAAATGACAAAAAGCATAAACAAAACAATTGAAGAGACAAATTATAGACGATCGAAACAAGCAGAATACAACAAAATAAACAGCATCATTCCAAAACCTGTTGTAAAAAGAATTGAGAATCCATTAACACAGAAATTATTAATAAATAAAACTGAAATCAAAGATAATACCATAATTGATTTTAAAATACCTAAAAAGTCTAAAGAGTTTGATAAAAAAATTAGAGAGTTAAGAAAAGAAATGGAAAAATCGGCTAAGGAATTGGATTTTCAATCTGCGGCTATTTACAGAGATCAAATTAAAAAAATGAAAGAACTCAAATCAAGCAGTCTCTAATACTTTTTGAACTTTATCTGCAGCTTCTTTAAATTCAACTGCACTGTGGAAATTTAACCCAGATGAATCAATAATATCTTTAGCTATTTTTGAATTTGTTCCTTCCAATCTAACAATTATCGGAACAGAAATTTCATCCTTCATGTTTTTACAAGCATCAACAATTCCGTTTGCAACGCGATCACATCTGACAATTCCTCCGAAAATATTGATAAGAATAGCCTTAACATCAGGATCTTTCATTATAATTCTAAAAGCGGTTTCTACTCTTTCGCTGTCGGCGGTTCCTCCAACATCTAAAAAGTTTGCAGGCTCACCTCCTGCTTGCTTAATTAAATCCATTGTAGCCATTGCTAGACCTGCACCGTTAACCATGCATCCGACATTTCCTTCGAGATCAACATAATTTAATCCTACTTCTTTTGCTTCAACTTCAATTGGATTTTCTTCCCTAACATCTCTCATCTCTGCATAATCAGGGTGTCTGAATAATGCATTGTCATCAATGGACACCTTTGCATCAACTGCTAATATCTTATCATCACTAGTTTTGATAACAGGATTAATTTCAAAAAGGGAAGAATCTGATTTATCGTAAGCTTTATAGAGTGCTTTAACAAAATCTATCATTTCATTTTTTGCGTTTCCGTTTAATTTAAGATTTAAAGCAATCTCTTGAGCATTTAAATCGGTCAAGCCTTCAATAGGACAAACATCTAAAGTGTGAATTAAATCAGGTGTGTTTTCCGCTACAGTTTCGATATCCATACCTCCTTCAGTTGAATACATTATCATATTTTTAGAAGTAGTTCTATTCAGTAGAACAGATATATAATATTCTTCTACCTCACTATTACCAGGATAATAAACATCTTCTGCAACCAAAACTTGATGAACTTTTTTTCCTTTTGCTGAGGTTTGGGGAGTTATTAAGTTCATACCAATGATTTTTTGAGAAATTTCATAAACATCTTCAATAGATTTCGCAAGTTTTACTCCACCACCTTTACCCCTACCACCAGCATGAACTTGAGCTTTTATAACAAAAAAATTAGTCCCCGTTTCTCTGTTTAGATCTTTAGCTTTTTCAACTGCATCATTGGCTGTTGATACTACATAACCTCTCTGAATTCTGACTCCAAATCCATTTAAAATTTCCTTTGCTTGAAATTCGTGTAAATTCATATTAAATATTTAGCTAAACAAATGTAATAAACATATCAGTTTTAAATCTAACTCATGAAATTAAATTATGATTATTTATCAAAAATTTATTAATACTTTTATGATTAATGAAAAATTTTATTTTAATAATAATAATATTATTTAGTTTTAGCTGTATATCAACTAAAAACCCGATTAAAATTGCCCTAAATTCAAAAGATAAAAAGATTGAAAAAATTAAAAAAAATATTAATGAATTTGAATTACAAATTAAGTTAACAATAATTGATTCAAGTAATAATTTTAAGGATTACAGCTTTAGAGTAAATTCAAAAAAATATTTTTATCCAGCAAGCACTGTAAAACTACCAATAGCTTTGTTTAGTATTGAAAAAATAAATGAAATAGATGAAATTAATTTAAATACTTCTTTCAAAATTAAAGATGACACGTTGACAACGACTATTAGGGAAGAAATTGAAAAAATATTTGTTATAAGTAGTAATCAATCCAGTAACAGGTTATTTGAGTTTTTAGGTCAGGATTATATAAATTTAAAGTTAAAAGCAAAAGGGTTCAAAAGAGCAAGGATATTCCACAGACTGTCAACAGCTAATTCTGAAAACTTAATATCAAAGAAAATTAATTTTTTTTTAGAAGATTCTATAATTACACTACAAAATAAAAATTTAAAACCTAGAAACTTAAAATTAAAAAAATTAAAAAAAGGAAAAGCACATGTAAAAAATGGTGTCTTAATAAATGAACCAATGGATTTTTCTAGAAAAAATTATATATCAATCTCTGATTTACATGAAATGATAAAAATTTTATTTTTTCCTAAAAATTTTGATAAAAGTAAAACTTTCAATATCTCTAAAAAACAACTAGTTTTTTTAAAAGAAAGCATGTCAAAACTTCCTAGAGACATAGGCCTAGATCCAAAAATTTACCCTGATAATTATGTAAAAAGATTCATATATGGGGATGGTAAAAATATTTTGAAAAACAATATAATTTCCATTTATAATAAAACAGGAAGTGCATATGGTCATCTAACCGAAACTGCATTAATAAATTTGAAATATTATTCAGTCATTCTGACCGCAACAATTAACGTAAATAGTAATAAAATATATAATGACAACCTATATGACTATAAAGAAATTGGCATACCTTTTTTCGCTGAATTATCTAGAGAAATTGTAAAAAATATTGATTAATAATCAGCTTTAATATCTAATAATTAATCAAAAATATATATCTATTAACACTTTGTATAAAGTTCTATATATTATATTTTTATACAATTCTTACTATTATCAAAATGTAATTTTTATATGAAAAAAAATTTTGTCAAATTATTTTATTTTTTGATTTTTATAATTTCTGTTAATAGTATTTCCCAAAATAATTTACCTCCAACTATATTTTCAGAAGGCGAAGGTATTTATTGCCCCCAAACAGAGCAAAATATTGTAACAAATTTTAATATTGAAGATCCTGATAGCACAACACTGGATGCATTATATATTCAAATTTCTGAAGGATATGTTCCTGGTGAAGACCAGCTAATTTATAACGGGTCTGACCCTGATTTAAATATTTCTTGGAATGTAGCTGACGGTAAACTTGAAATATCTAGTTTGACAGGAAATGATATTCCGATTGCAGATATAATAACTGCAGTATACGAAGTAGTTTTTTTTTCTAATAATCCTAATCCGTCAGATAAATCATTCTCGTTTACAATTGGAAATGCAAATTATCTTCCTTCAACTGGTCATTACTATGTATATTTTGAACAAGCTGGAATTACATGGATTCAAGCTGAACAGGCTGCTGCAAACTCAAATTATTATGGATTACAAGGATATTTAGTCACAATTCTTTCTGACGAAGAGAATCAAATTTCAGCTGAACAAACTGGTGGAGCTGGTTGGATTGGTGCAAGTGATCAAGGAATTGAAGGAAATTGGAATTGGGTTACAGGCCCTGAGGGCCTTGAAAATGGAGGAACTGGTCTTCCCTTTTGGGTTGGGTTGGGTCTAGAATTAGGTGGCAGCCCGGTAAACGGAATGTATAGTAACTGGAATAATGATCCTTATGAACCCAATCAGGCAGGGGACGAAGATTACGCTCATATCACTGATAATAGTATCGGATTAGTCGGTTCTTGGAATGATCTAACTAATAATGGAGCAAGTAGTGGTCCATATCAGCCAAAAGGATATGTAGTTGAATATGGAGGAATGCCAGGGGATCCTGTATTAAATCTTTCATCTAGTACAAGTCTGTCTGCAGTACCGTCAATAGTTATAGAACCCTTTTCTGGAGTTGATTGTGCTCTAATATTAATGAATGCTACTTCAGAATCTGGAGATGGTTCAGTTTATTGGTTTGAATCTGAAACAGGTGGTGAATCAATTTATTTTGGAACTTCTTTTGAACCTGGAGAATTGGAAGCAGGAAATTATTCATACTGGGTATCGCCGTTCGAAAATGGAGAATGTGATACTTACAGTAGAATTGAAATACAGGCTAATATTACACCTGGATTCCCTGAAATTATTAGCCCTAATGTTACTGTTGACCAAGAATGCTACTCAGTAGAAGAATTGGTAACCGATGTTTTAATTAATAATTTATGTGCAAACGTTTCAAATGTAACTTGGAGTAGTGGAAATGATTTTGGAGATGTTAACGGTATTGGCCATTTTTTAGAACCAAGTGGAGGATTTCCGTTTAGCGAAGGTATTATTTTATCTTCAGGAAATGCTCTTTTAGCTACCGGTCCAAATGAGTCAATTGGGGGGGCTTCATCAGGTGACTTTGATTGGCCTGGTGATTCTGATTTAGATACATTAATTGATGATAACACAAATAATGCATCTGTTATTGAATTTGATTTTGTACCTATTTCAAATAAATTAAGCTTTAGATTTATAATGGCATCAGAAGAATATGATATGGGTAGTTTTGAATGTAATTATTCCGATGTATTTGCTTTTTTGCTTACGGAGATTGCAACTGGTGAGACAACAAATTTAGCAGTTTTACCTGATACTGATATCCCAATAGCAATTACTAATATTCATCCTGATAATAGTGATTGTGTTGCAGCTAACCCTGAATATTTTCACGGTTACACAAGTATTGGTGACCCAGATATTGGTTATGACGGAAGAACAGTTCCTTTTGTAGCAGAAGCAGATGTAAATATTGGAGAAACTTATCATATTAAGTTAGCCGTTGCAGATGCCTCAGATACTCAACTTGATTCTGCAGTATTCCTTGAAGCTGGCAGTTTTGATCTAGGGGTAAATCTAGGTGATGATATATTGATCGGATCTGGAGACGAAGAATGTATCGGCAATGAAATAACATTAGATACACAAATTGACGATAGTTTAGAAGAAACAATATTTAACTGGTATAAAGATGGAGCTATAATTAATGATGAGAATTCTTCTACACTTAATGTTTCAGAAGCCGGAATATACTCTGTAGATGTGATTATCTCTGAAAATTGTACAACAACAGATGAGATTTTAATCGAATTCTTTATTCCCCAAGAAGTTGATAACCTACCAATTTTAAATTCTTGTGATAATTTTGATATTGATGGAGATGGTATTTTTGATTTAAATGAACAAAATAATAATATTACAGATCAATTAACTTCAGATGAATTTACAATAACCTATTATGAATCGGAAGAAGATGCTATTAATGATATTAACAGTATTTTAAATCCAACATCATATGATAATACTATACCATTTTCTCAATCTATTTTTGTCAGGATTGTACCAGATTCAAACCCGACATGTTTTTCCGTTAGTACTTTCTTATTAGAAACAATAAATCCCCCCGAAGTTATTATTCCTACTCCTTTAGAAGAGTGTGATGATGATTATGATGGTATTGTTTCATATTTTGATTTATCTCAAAAAACTGATGAAGTCTTAAATGGTCAAACAGGTGTTATTGTCTCTTATCATGAGTCTATTGATGACGCTGAGAATAACGAAAATGATATTGTTAATATTTACACAAATACTAACCCGGATACTCAAACCATTTATATCAGATTAGAAGATAATGAAACCGGATGTTCTACAACAACTACACTACAGCTTATAGTTAATCCTATTCCTGAAATAATTACCCCTCCTGTTCTTGAATTATGTGACGCTAATTATGATGGAATAACCACAATGGATTTAAGCTCTTTAGATACTACTATTTTAAACGGTCAAACAGGAATTAGTATTACTTATTATGAAACCCAACAAGACGCCGATAACGCTACAAATGTGCTTCCTGTTGAGTATGAAAATACGAACCCTAATACACAAGAACTTATTGTGCGTTTAGAGGATAATGTAACTGGATGTTATTCAACTACTGTTCAGGGAATAGTAGTGAATATACCTGGAGTTATAGAAGTTAATGATTATGAACAGTGTGATTATACAAACCCAGGAGATCTAACAGAAGTATTTGACATAACTACCAAAGACAATGAAATAATTAACGGGCAAGATGTTAGCTTATCTTATTTTACATCATTTAGCGATTCTCAAGATAATATTAATGCTCTTTCTACTGCGGCATTGACAAACTATTCTAATACCAGTTCTGCTAGTGAGACAATCTATATTAGATTAGAGCAAAATGTAACAGGTTGTCTTAGTTTTGGCTCGTTTAATATCACAGTAAACCCTTTACCAAATGTTATTGAAAACACTGATTTAGTTCAATGTGATATTGATGATGTACAAGATGGTATCTCTATTTATAACCTGGAAGAAGCTGCTGAAAATCTTGTTATAGGAGATGACCCTAATAATTACGTACTTACCTTCCATTTATCTCAAGAAGATTTAGACGCAGGAGTAAACGCTATTGAAGATCCTACAGCATATGTAAACTTAACACCTTTACAAAATATCTATTGTAGAGTAGAAAATATAAATACAACATGTTATACCACTTCTTTCTTCTATTTAGAAACTATTTTCAACCCTATACCTGAAGATGCAGGGTTAATTGTTTGTGATAATAGTGAAGGAAATGGCAATGATTATAACGGATTAGGATTATTTACATTAAGTGACGCTGACGAATATGTATTATCGTTAATTGTAGCTAACCCAGACAACGATATAACAGATGCTAGTCAATTATCTATCGCATACTATGCTAGCGAACAAGATGCCTTATTGGAGTTGAATCAACTACCCAACGAATATACAAGTGAGGTGCCTAACGCACAGACAGTATATCTTAGGGTGGAAAGAGATAATGATTGTTTTGGAATTAATTCTATGCTATTGGAAGTACTACCAGTACCACAATACAATGAAGTTCCTGACGAAATTTTATGTACTGACACACCTGGTGTAATAGATATAAATCTTACAGATTATGATAATCAAGTATTAGGATTACAAGATCCTAATTTATATATAGTAACTTATCATAGTTCTCAGCTGGATGCAGATACAGGATTTAATGCTCTAGAAAGCCCCTACACGGTAAATGAAGAAGAAACAATTTATGCACGTGTAGAAGTGGATAACAGTGATCCTTTTATAACAGGTTGTTTTATCTCTAATATAAACTTTACTCTGACTGTTGAACCAAAACCTGTTTTTGTGGCACCTACTCCACTGATTGTTTGTGATGATGATGATATTGACGGAATCACGGTTATAGATATTTCTGTTAAAACGGAAGGAATAATGGCTGGTATTGTCGAGAATGTAGTTACATATCATGAAACTGAAGAAGAAATGAACGCAGGTATAAACGCTATAGAAAATACTGAAGCTTATACAAATACTGAAAATCCACAAATATTGTATGTAAGAATAGAAGATGATATGACTGAAGTAACTGGCTGTTACTCAGATACTACACTTGAGCTATTTGTACAAATCCCACCTCCTGTAAGTAATCCTCCTGATTTAGAATATTGTGATGCAGATGCAGATGGTTTTGGAGTATTTAACTTAACAGACTCTGATGCATCTATTGCTAACGGTTTACCAAACCTAATTATTAGCTATCACGAGACACAAGCTGATGCAGAAAATAATCTAAATGCCATTGTTGGAGATTATAATAATATTGTAGCATATCAGCAGACTATATATGTTCGTGTTGAAGATACTACCATCACTACAGATTGCTTTAGCTATGTAGAACTTTTAATTGTTGTAAATGATGTTCCACAGATAAATACAGAATCTTCTTCTTTAGAGATTTGTGATGACAACACAGATGGTTTTGGTTTATTTGATTTAAGTTTAAGTA
>NZUH01000001.1 GCA_002697255.1 Flavobacteriaceae bacterium
AGCTATCTCTATCAACCTTACATACATAATCATCTCCGTGAACATCAACATCAATCTTAATGTCGTCAAATTGCTTTTGTATCTCTTTTAAATTAGAAATATGAATTTCAAGAAGAAAGTGAATCTTGTCAACTCCAACTTTCGCTTTTACAATATCACCTTTTTGAGCAAGTAACTGCTTATTAAACTCTGCTACAAAATCGAACAGAAAATTCTCTCTATTTAACTTGTCAGTATTAATGTGGTGACTGCACCATTCTAATGCTTGACTTATTAGGTTTAATTTGTTTTCTGCACGTTTCTCAGCTTCTCTAAAACTCTGTTCTTGGAAATAGATTGGCATTGCTATAAATTCTTTTTTCTTTTTCATATTCATATTATTTATTTGGTTAACGCTTTTGTCCATGTTGCTAAAGCAACAATGGATCAAAGCTGACTTATATTATTATTATTTATATTTGACTAATGTTAAATATCCTTTTATATTTTTTAATTATGGCATTTGTTTTTTGGCTACTTTTCTGGCTTGTCCCCTCTTTAACGGAACTGGCTGAAAAAAGTAAATCTGGTACATCTATATATGTTATAATAGTACTGGTTGGACTCCCTTTAGCTTTTATGTATAGATGCACTTCTTGAATTAAAGTTTGCTTATTTGTTTTAAATATTCTCTTAGTAATTCTTGATTGGTACTGTGCTTCCCAACTTGCCTACTCATCATATCCAGATACCTCTTCGGTAGCTTTGCTTCAAACGAAACGACTGCATCTTTTTAACTTATATACATAGAGAATGTAAAAGGGTTTTTCCCTTTGTTACATATATAACGAGATGGGTATATTATTTTGCATTTTGAGAGAGAAAAATATAGATCTAAACCAACACACGATAAACCCTAACCAACTTTTTCACTAACTTGTAGATAAATTAAACAATATGAAAAATATCTTATTTACACTTACTTTACTTGTTTGTTTTAACTCTTTTGGGCAAGGATACTACGATTTATATAATTATACTTACCCTGAAGGTTCATCTACGGAAATTTCAAAAAAAGTTAAAACTGCTAATAATTACTATTTATCTGGTAATTACAATAATGCTATAAATTTATTTACTGAGGTAATAAATACTTATAATATTGATCCTTTAGTTAAACATAACACAATGTATTACAGAGCTCAAGCATATAAAAAAATTGGTAAAAATAAATCTGCGTGTGATGATCTTTATGATTCTTATCTTATTTTTTCTATGAATGTTAAATATTGGAATTCACCCCATTTTCATAATGATGGTAAACCCAAATATATACCAGTTGGTTGGGGAGCTATGTTATATCGTTGGGGGTGTGTTACCAAAAAAAGTATGAAAATCATTGAAAAAGGTTATTTGAAAACAATGAATCGAATGAAAAAACAATACAAAAAGTATGGTACATATTAAAGTTTAAAAGTTAGTTTAACCTACCTAAGAGGATTAGAAGTTGAGGATTTAAAAGAAGAAGATATGCCTATGATTTAGTAACTTAGGATATAACTTAAAAACTAAATATTATGATAGATTTTTTCAAGAAACATAGTTTTGTGATTGGTACATATTCGTTAGGAGTAGCTATTCTTTTAGAATATCTATCTCAATCAAAGTGGTTAATTCTTCCATTTGCTGTAACTGCCCTTCTTGGTGGTATTACACAAATTTATATAGGTATAAATAAAAAGAAATAAGTAATATTCTCTATTATTTTTGCATTTTGAGAGAGAAAAATATAGAACTAAACCAACATACGATAAATTAAAAATTATTCAATAATCATCTCTTGAATTTTTTCACTAATTTCCATACCCCACTGCATAGAAATTGGCAAAGATTCCTGGGTGATTAATGGTGTCTTTTCTGCAATTTTTCTTCCGATAGGTGTCTTATACATTAAAATAGCTTCTCTTAAATCACTTTCAGAATAATGGTTTTTATAAACAGGAACCATTTTGCTGATAAAACTTGTTATCATCTCTTGCTTAAATTCATCAAATTTTTCTTCATCCAATTTAACTCCGAACATTTTATACATTTGAACAAATGTAGAATCAAATGTTTTTAAGCCACCTTGCACATTTAAAAATTCGGTTAATAGACTCTTGTAGTTCTCATCATTAGTTTGTGAAAACCCTAAATTAATAGAGATTAAAAATATTATAATAAATACCGATTTTTTCATTTTTTTTATTTTTATCAATTCGAGTAAAAATACGACAATTAACAGAAACTGAGTTGTAATTTTTATTAAATATAAAAAGTAATATAAATAAAGATTTTTTACATATATTTGGTTATATAAATCTATGCACGCAGTGAATTTAATTTATTATTTAATCTAAAAAATTATGAGAAAAAATTTAATTCTATTTTTATTTATGATATCAATTATTTCATGCTCTGACACTGAAATAAATAATTCAATTAATAACCTTTCCGTAGAAGACCATATTGAATTGATTAAAAATCATGAAGATAAATTAGAAATTACTTTTGAAGAGCTTCCTGAAGTTTCCCAAAATTATATTAATACATTAGAAAATAATATTACTACTGAATTAATATTTCATGCTGAAGACCTAGGATATGAAGTTAAAATTAAAAGAGAGTCTAGAAGTTTAATATCTCTTTTAAGTATGATTTATATCTACTTTGATCAGAATGGAGAGCTACTTTTTGATGATCAATACGATGGTGATTATGATGGTGATTATGATGTGTTTGAAGAATGGGAAAATACTATGTGTTTCGACATAGAATTTCCAATTTCGGTAAATATGCCTGATGATTCTCAGATTTCCATCGGAAGTGAGGATGAATTACTTGAAGCATATTACGAGGCTAGTGACGAATTTGACAGTCAACCAGAAATCAATTTCCCTATAAATATTATTTTCTATTATGAGAACGAAAATGGGAATGAGCTGCCAGAAGTAATTGAAGTTGGAAGCTATGAAGAACTTGAAATGTATTTTGGTATGTGTCCTGATAATAACGAAAACGATAGTGAAGATGGAGATTATGAAAATTACTGGTATCAAATTGATTGCTTTGATCTAGTTTATCCTATCTCAATGACAAATCCTGATGGTGAGATACTTTCTGTTGATAGTGAATATGTATTAAATGAGTATGTTGAACAATGGTATATTGATAATGAATGTAATAATGATGAATGCGGAGGATTTGAAATAGTCTTTCCATTGACAGTTGAATACTATTCTGAAACAAACGATCAAACGCAGAATATTACAATTTATTCTGAAGAAGAATTATCAGATTATATTGATGAGTATTGTGTTGATGATGACGATAATGATGATGAGATTGATACGTGCGGAGAAATAGTATATCCAGTAACCATTGAAGCTCCAAACGGAGATCAATTTACGGGGAATAGTGAAGATGAAATCTTATCACTAATGGAAGAATGGTATTCAAATAATTGTAATTCTATGGAATGTGATGATGAGTTCGAACTGGTTTTTCCTATTACAATGGAATTTGAAGATAACCAAGGTGATATTATTATTATAACGGTTCAATCTGAGGTTATGCTTGAAGAAATAACAGAGCAATACTGCGAAAATTAAGTTTAAAAATCTGAATTATTATCTTATTATAACTTTAAAACTTTTTTTATCAGACTTTAAAATATAAATTCCTGGAACAAGATTATTTGTTGATATCCTTGTTATTCCGTTTAAAAAACTAATTAAAATTGGAATTCTTTGACCTGTTATACTATAAAGGTGAAATTTTTCTAATCCATATGAATTTATAATTCTAATATTATCACCAATACTTACAGGGTTTGAAACAAGTCTTAAATTTGATTTTAATATATCAGTATCAGAAAGATTATTTTCAAAATATTGAGATCCAAATTCAAAACTTTCATTTCCGATAATTTTACCAATCAATCTTCCTGGAATATCATCAATATAAGGGTGTATTCCTCCCCAAATTCTTGATAAGCTACACTGGTCAGCAGCATCCTTATATGAAACCCATTGTAGCTCAATATTCTGACTAGGACCATCTTCGAATACCAAAAAATCTTTTTGTTTAGCCTTAAATACTTCAAATCCACCAGGAAAATAAGGGCTTCCTGTAAAGTTCTCAAGCATCTCTGCAGCAGCTCTAGAATATGTTGAATGACCAGAAACATATCCTGCAAAATTAGGTGTAACGAACGTAGGTCTTTGATAAGGCCACCAATTTTCTGCTAAAATCCAATTAACTCCAGCAAAATCAGACTCAGTATTTTCTATATAATTATGACCCATCCAAGTATACAATTTTATTTTACCAACATGTTCATTTTCATCTCCTGCCAAGGGGTCACCTAATTCCACAATTTCAATTAAGCCATCAATTAAAATAAAACCATTTTCGTTATAGTTACCCAAAGTTGGATCTGAACTTTGCCCTAACTCTGAAAAATATCTTATTGCTGAAATTGGTCTAATATAATCATACCATCCTTTTATACCCCAAACCGAAACCGCAACATCGTGCATTACACCACCTAAAATAAAATACGATTTTACATCCCATTCTAGGTCAGATAATTCTTCTCCTTGACCTTTAAATTTTTTTTCTAACATAGAATTATCATTAATTGAATTTAGTAAAACAAACCAATGACCAGGTGGTGTTTCTGAATCAGGTCCATCAGCCCAATACTCTGCTAAGACTCTGGTATAGTCACCTCTTTTAACATTTTGAACATCATATGAATCACCAGTGATTGGATTATTTATATATCCATTACTTGTATCTCCTCCATCATAATAATTATAAAAATTAGTAAAATTATAGAAATCTGTTGGGTATGTATTGTCATCTACATTTCCTAATGAATTAGGTGAAATATCCCATATTATATTATCTTCAGGAGTAAGATGAGATCCCCATATAGAAACCATAGAAAAAGCTTCAATAAATAATTCATTTGTATCACTATTTCCGTCAATTTTTGGAGGACTACCTGGATCATGGTATACATTATATGCGTTACCATCACGCTCATATGTAGTGATATCTTCATCCCTCAACCCAAAAGGCCATACATTTCCCCATTCAGCACCCAAAAAATCTGGAGTAGTTTCTGATAAAATATTTCCACTCTGGTCTACAAAAATATCGAGCGATAACGGTTGCCATCTATTGGGGTCAAATAAACTTGAATTACCAGGGAAAATTGGGGCTAGTGGTTCGTTAACGGCTTGATAATATTGATTGGTATAATCTAATTGCTCGTTAGATCCGTCAATAAGCCCATATTCAATGTATTTCTGAGCTATATAATTTCCTAAATCAGATGAATTTAAATCACTTTGGTCAGATTCAAAATAATTTATGTCTAAACCAAGCATATTCATTAAATTATTACATTTTTGAACTATTTTATCATTTCCTGGTGATTCTGAAAATCTGTGTAATATCAATCTGTATGCAGCATAGCTTATAGAATTAATATTATTAACGTTTTCTGAATCATTACTCGAAAATGAAGTAAAATTTGAATTAAAGCCATTCACATTATTACCTATTAAATAAGTAGAACCTTTTTCGTTAACAATAGCCCAAGCGTCATACATTGCAGCGCTGATATGAAATAAATTTCTTGCATGAACAGTCGGTCTTGCTAAATCATTTCTTATAGAATAAAGTAAAACTTCATTCCAAAGTCTTGCTACAGAAAAACTATAATCATCATAAATTAAAGGAAGTTGAATGGATACATCAAATTCGATTAAATCTGTTGAACACTCATCGTTAGTAGCAACCAAAGATAATTTACCAACCTCAGAAATATCCCATAAAACTTCAACTTCAGATAAACCATTTTCTGAAATAATTGAACCATTTTCAACTTCCCACATAAAAGAAATAATAGAATCATCGGTATACGAATAAGTGTGAGTTTCTAATGGTTGAACAATATTTTGACCGTAAATTTCCTGAGAATCAATATAATTACAAGAACCATCATTTAGAGTAGCTTCAGAATTATAGTTACAGGAATTTATATCTGTACATCCTTCAATTTTTATAGATGTATTATTATCAATAACTTGAATACCTTGGCCCTCAATTATTTTATATGTTGAATTTGTTTCAATATCGTAATATGTCTCCTCCCCACTACTTGGCCAATTTATAGTAACGCTAGAAATATTGTTATTTACAGATCCTCCAAAATGAATAGCTTGAACTGATTGATTTTGATATCCTGAGCCTGTATAATGTCTTATCTGACTAGTACCGTCTTCAAAATTTACGCTAATTATTGATCCTAAACCGTCACTATTAGAAATCGTACCCTGTAAATTAAATTTAACCCATGATCCTGAAATAGTTTCAGAATAATATGAGTCTACAGACTTGTTTTCCCATAGATTAACATTTAAATTAAAATCTGTAACAATTAAATCCAAATCACCATCATTATCGTAATCAAACGAATTTACAGATCTACTCTTGGACATTAATGGTGGATTTCCTGAAAAATTTCCATAGGTAAAAGTATTTCCAGAGTCATTAATAAAAAATCTATCATCCTCTGGATTAAAGAACCCATTGGCTACATAAAAATCCTCAAAACCATCATGATTAAAATCTGAAAAAATAACTCCCCATGCCCAATCTGTATCATATAAATTTACCTGATCAGATAAATTTGTGTATGGTAGACTAGTATTAAAAGCATCTTTTGCGTACAAACTATTTTGTTTAATATTTGTTACAAAAAAATCTAAATTTAAATCATTATTAAAATCACATGTGGTTAACCCCATCCCGTCAAAAGGATCTTCAACAGCATATTCATATGCCATTTCAATAAAACCATTTCCTTGCTGATTAATCAAAAGCTGGTTAAATTGATCAAAATCATTAGCTATATATATATCTGGATACATATCTTCATTGGCGTATATTGGCAAAGCTGAAAAACTATTAGCATTTTCAATGTAAATCGTTAAATCAATCTCTTCAAAAGACTCATTTCCGAGATTTTTATATAATTTATTTGGAGAAATCTGATTATAATCAGATAAAAATAAATCAAGAAATCCGTCTAAATCATAATCAAACCATAATGCACCAGTTATATAACATTTTTCACAATATGTTTGTAAACCTGCAGATTCTGTTATGTTTGAAAATGTTCCGTTACCATTATTTTTATAAAGTTCACTTTGAACAGCATTCCCTAAAAATAAATCAGGATAACCGTCATTATTAAAATCTGCCCAGGAGGCTGATAATCTATCACCATGCTCAATAGTGTCAAAACTAAACTCACCATCAATATCATAATTAATCAAATCAATATCATGGTTTAAATTCTGATTAATACCAGAATTTTCTGTAACATCAATAAAATTACCATTATTAGTATTTTCTAATAATACACTCCAATTTGATTCATTGTTTTCAGAGCGTGCAGTTACAATAAAAACATCTAAATCGCCGTCTAAATCATAATCAGCAACCGAAACACCATTATTACCAGAGTAACCTGTTAAATTTGAAATATCAGTAATATTTCTAAATTGTTGGGAGAAAATTATCTGGGTGATAAAAAAAATATATAAAAATTTATATTTCAAAAAATTAAAATTAAATTATTACAGTTGACAAAACATGTCTTCTCCGCAACATTGTGGAGATTTTATCTTTCCGTGACATATAGTACATATTGAAATTTGAACTACGGAACCGTCATCTAAATCTAAGTGATCATTTTTTAACGGGACATTACATTTTGCACAGGTAGCATTAACAGCCATTCCACATTTATTACATTTATAAGTTTCCATTTAATTAATTTTTTCGTTTATCAAATCTTTCATTATTTTTTTGGCTGAACCTGTTAAAAATCAGCCAGATTAACAAAATTACTATAACAATACAAAATACAATATCTATCATATAAATCTATTTAAGAGAAACTGCAGTTCCGTAAGCTAATATTTCTGATGCTCCTTGTGTAATTACTGATGTCGTAAACCTTATATTCAATATTGCATCAGCACCAATTTTATTGGCATCTGTAATCATTCTCTCCATTGCTTGTTCTCTGGCATAAGCCTGGAGTTTGGTATATTCTTCAATCTCTCCGCCTACAACATTTTTAAGCGCAGCAATAAGATCCCTAACTATATTTCTTGTTCTTACGGTTGAGCCTCTTGCAATACCCAAAATTTCTTTAATTTCTTTATTTGGGATAGATTCTGTAGTTGATAATATCATTTTTTAAATTTTAATTTCATTTGTTTTAATTTTAAACATTGAAGATAATAGAATAATAGGTTGCCACTCATTTGATTTAGAGCAAAAAACTCTGTGCTCAGTACTTTTTGGCTCCATCAAATTATCACTAATGCCAATTTCAATTATATGTTCTTTTGGAAGGGGGTTTTTTGTACCAGTTCTGATAGATTTTTTTGAATAATCTACCAGCGTTACTGGTGCTTTTTTGAAACCCAAATCCTTTAACGCAAAATATCTGTGATGTCCGTCAATAATAAGCATACTTTTGTAACAACACACAATTGATGATATAATATAATAATTATCATAAGATTTAATAAACTTAGCCAAAGAAGTTTTCTTTTTTTCAATTATCTTCTCGTGAGGTTTTAATAAGTCAATGTCCACTAATTTCACATCTACTATCAAGTCACTATCAAAATCAATTGAAAACATAAAAAATTTTGTATAAAGATATTAAATCTTTAATAATTTAAAGATTTGTAAATTTACATTATGAAAATAGTTTCAATATTTTTTTTATTTATTAGTATTACATATTTGTTAACCAAACCCTACAGTGATAGAATTGACTCAATGCTGAAATTATCAAAATTATCAACTTTTAACGCGTTATGGCTTTCATATATTGAAGGAATTGCAATTGGTGCATTAATTATGTTAATTATTTTATAATTTTACATAGATTATGAGAATAGAACAAATATACACAGGTTGCCTATCTCAAGGTACTTACTACATAACATCTGAGAATGAAGCAATAGTAATTGATCCTTTACGTGAAACTCAACAATACATAGACAAGGCTAAAAAAGATAATGTAATAATCAAATATATATTTGAAACTCATTTTCATGCAGATTTTGTTTCAGGACACATTGATCTTGCAAGAAAAACAGGTGCAAAAATTGTTTACGGACCTGGTGCAATTACTAACTACCCAGTTTACAATGCTAAAGATTCAGAATTATTTTCTGTCGGAAAAATTATAATAAAAACAATCCATACACCCGGACATACTCCAGAATCAACTTGTTTCCTTTTAATTGATGAAAATGGTGAAAATCATGCGTTATTCACAGGAGATACACTATTCATTGGGGATGTTGGTCGCCCTGATTTGACTACTACATCCAATTTAAGCAGTGAAGACTTGGCGGGAAATCTTTTTGATTCGCTGAGAAATAAAATATTAACTCTTGAAGACAAAATAATCATATATCCTGCACATGGCGCAGGATCATCATGTGGGAAAAATTTAAGCAAAGAAACTTTTAGTACTCTAGGAGTACAAAAAAAAACAAATTATGCTCTTAGAGAAGACATGTCAAAAAAAGAGTTTATTTCTGAAGTATTAGAAGGAATGCCAAAAGCTCCAAAATATTTCAAAGAAAATGCAATGATGAATAAATTAGGTTACAATTCATTTGACGATGTTATAAGCCAAGGAAATAAAGCGATTGAGGTAGAAGATTTTAAAAATCTAATTTTAGATCCAGAAATAATTATTTTAGATGTCAGGGATCAAAGAGATTTTATTCAAGGTCACATTGCTAATTCAATATTTATAGGCTTAAATGGTAGCTTTGCCCCATGGGTTGGAACTGTAATTGAAAATACAAACCAAAAAATTCTTTTGGTAGCTCCAAAAAAGAGAGAAATAGAAGCCATTACAAGACTTTCAAGAGTTGGATTTGATAATTGTATAGGATATTTAAACTGTAGTATTTCAAGGTGGAAAAAGCTTGGAAACCCAATAAGCAAAATTGAGACCTTAAAATCTAAAAAATTTATTGATATACTTAAGGTTAATAAAATAAACATCTTAGATGTTAGAAAAAAGTCAGAATATAATATTAAGCATATTGAAGGAGCTGTAAATGCACCATTAGGTTTGTTAAATAAATTTGCGGATGAAATGAGATTTGATGATAAATTATATATCCACTGTGCTGGAGGATACAGATCTATAATCGCTATTTCAATCTTAATGAAACTTGGATTAGAAAATTTGGTTAATATTACCGATGGTTTTAATGGAATTTTAAATTGTAATTTAAATAATAGCTGTTACAATTCTAATCAATAATTTTTCTGTAAGTGTATCTGGCACTTACCCAATTATTTTTCTCCTTAAAATCTTTAAAATAAAAGTTTAAGTTTTTTAATTTTATATTTACAAAATCTAGATCTTCTTTATAAAATCCGCTAATTATTAAAACTGTATTTGACTTAGAAATAGTTGTAAAGTTTTTAAAATTATCTACCAAATGATTTAAATTTATATTACAAAGTATTAAATCATATTTATTGTTAGTCAAACATTCAGAAGATGAATTTTGAACAAAAACTTTTTCACATTTATTTCTTTTTAAATTTTCAATTGAATTATCATAACATCTTTTATCAATATCAATAGCATCAACTTTTAAAGCTCCTTTTTTTTCACATAAAATTGATAAAATAGCAGTACCGCAACCAATATCACTAACTGTTAATTTTTTTAAATTTGATTCTAAAATATATTCAATAATTAATTGGGTTGTTTCATGATGACCTGTTCCAAAACTCATTTGAGGCATAATAACTACTTCATATTTTTTATGAAAAGCTTTATGAAAAGGTGCCCTAATTACACATTCATCATTAATTTCAACAGGGTCAAAATTATTTTCCCATTCTTTATTCCAATTTTTATCTTCAATTAAATTTATAGAATAAGAAATTTTAAATTCTGTTGATTTTAGCAAACTAATTTCATCTAATAATTTTATTTTAAAGTCTTCAAGTTTAATGTAGGCAATAAGGCCTAAATCATTTTCTTCAAACATTTCAAATTTTAACTGGCTCATTTCAGCGATTAAAATTTCTGTACCGGGATATATTGGAGAAATATTAAAGTTTATAGAAATATACTTATTGTTCATTTGCAGATTTAACTATACTAATAAAATCTGAAAAAATTAAGGAAGCCCCACCAATCAAACCACCGTCAACATCTTTAAGAAAAAATATTTCTTTAGCATTATTTGGCTTAATACTTCCTCCATACAGTATTTTTAATTTATTTGAAATATCGGAGCCGAAATTTTTATTAATCAAGTCCCTGATAAATTCATGCATTTCTTGTATTTGATGCAGGTTTGCAGTTATTCCTGTTCCGATAGCCCAAACAGGTTCATAGGCAAGTATAATATTTTTAAATTCATTTGACTTAAGATGAAAGATACCTTCAGAAATTTGGGTTTTTATTACATCAAAATAATTGTTGTTTTTTCTATCAACCAATTCTTCGCCAACACAAAAAACAATATTCATTGAGTTTTTAATCGCTGAACTAACTTTTTTAGATAAAATTTTATTTGATTCTTTAAATAATTTCCTTCTTTCACTGTGACCTATTATAGATGTTTTTATATTTATGCTTAGTAACATTTCAGCTGAAATTTCACCAGTATATGCTCCTCTCTGCTCATAATGCATATTTTGAGATATTACCTCAATTTTTGAAGAATCCAACATTGAATTAATATGATATAAATTGGTAAAACTTGGAGCTAATTTAACATCGACATTGTCAAAAGAAACTTTAGATAGTTTGGAAACAAAGTCATTTGACTCTTTCATATTCATATTCATTTTCCAATTTCCAGCAACAATTTTTTTTCTTTTCATTTTATTTTATTTTGATCCTTGGATCTAGTTTTACATAGATAATATCCACTAATATATTTATTAATATGAACATAATTGTAATTATCAATACTGAACCCATTAAAACGGGTAAGTCTAGTAAATTTAAAGCATTTACAATCTCTTTTCCAATTCCATTCCAGCCAAAAATAAATTCAACAAAAACAGCGCCAGCAAGTAGTGATGCAAACCAACCTGAAATTACTGTGACAACTGGATTTAAAGAATTCTTTAAAGCATGATTCTTAATTACATAAAATTCCGATAACCCCTTTGATCTAGCAGTTCTAACATAATCTTGTTTTAATGTATTCAACAATTCGTTTCTGATTAATTGGGTGATTACAGCCAAAGGTCGAATTCCTAAAACAATTGATGGCAAAACTAAATTTTTTAATTCCAAAATATAAGATTCACCATAATCATCCAATTCAAATAAACTACCAGTCATTTCCAGTCCTGTATAATCTTTAAGGACGAAGCCAAATATCCATGCAAAAATTATAGCGCTAAAAAAAGATGGTAAACTCATACCAACTGTACTAAAAAATTGAATTATAATATCAATAAATGAATTTTTATTTAGAGCTGAAAAAACCCCAAAAATAATACCAAGTATGATTGCAATTAATATAGAAGAAATTGCCAACACAATTGTATTCGGGAGGGTATTAGAAATTATTGTAGAAACCTTTTTTCCTTGTCTGACAAATGATGTTCTCAGATAAGGAAACTTTAAATTTATAGTGACATTATAAGTTTTAAATAATTGAATTCCTGTGTATTTTTTTTTATCAAAAAATGAATATTCGTTTTGATTAACGGAGTGAATAGAGACGGGAGATAAATCATTTAGATACAAACAATATTGAGAAAAAATAGGCTTATCAAATCCATATTTTTTTTTTACAATTTTTAATTGTTCTAAATTTTCATTTTGGCCCAGCATCATTTGAGCAGGATCTCCAGGCAAAACATTAAAGAGAAAAAAAATTACCGTAACTACACCAAATAAAGTTAAGAGAGAGTAAAAAAATTTATCTAGAATATATTTAATCAATTATTTGAAATTTAAGTCTAAAAAATCTTTGTAATGTTTCTTATCGGTAACGGTACCTTCATTTAAAATGATTGCACCCGGGTTAGATCTCACAATTGTTTTCAAAGCTGTTTCATCACAAGTATAAAACTCAAAAAAAAGTTTATTATTTTTTAAAAAATTATTTCTTTCCTCTTTAGAAGATGCTGTCAATCCAATAACTTTATATCCTCTGTCTTTTGCTTTATTAGCAGAATAAATTAAATCTTTAATAGCACCTTTTGAGAATTTTTGAATATCATATGAGACATAAATAACTAATTTTTCTTCATTTAAAATTTCTTTAGTTAGATCATTATTATTAAACTCTATTGAAAAATCATAAATTAACGGCTCATAACCCTTTTCTATTAATTTAGTTTCTACATCGATAAAATCCCATAAAACATCTGGATAATCTCCGTTAGTTGTAATTATTTTTGTTTCATTACCATCCATAAATTTCCATTTATACTCAATTTTATCTTTTGGTGCATCATCAGGTATTGTCATGTTTTTGATGATATTATCACCAATCTTATATGCTCTAAAATCTAAAATCGGTAGGTGATTTAGTACCTGGTAAGTAATTAATACACAAAAAATTATTGAAAATCCTATTACATACTTTTCAACAGTAGAATTAAAAAGAGGTTGTAATAAATTCTTCTTTAAAAATAAAAAAGAAATCATAATCAGAAGAATTATATCTTTTATAAATGATTCCCATGGGGTAAGTTTTATTGCATCACCAAAACACCCACAGTCAGTAACCTTATTATAATAGGCAGAATACCATGTTAAAAAGGTGAAAAACACAATCATCAATAATAAACTCCACAAAGTAAAATGCTTTTTAAAACCTAAAATCAAAAAAACACCTAATACCACTTCAAAAATAACAATGAAAATTGCCATTGGAAGAACAAATGGAATTAAAAAATCTATATCAAAAACGGTAGGCCCAAAATATTCTTCTAACTTAAAAGAAAAACCAATAGGATCATTTAACTTGATTAAACCTGAAAAAATAAATAAGAATCCTACAAAATACCTGAAAATTATAATAATATATTTCATTAAACTTTTAAATGAATTAAAGCAAAAACTGCGTAATTAATAATATCTGTGTAATTAGCGTCAATACCTTCACTTACAAGTGTATTACCGTGATTATCTTCAATTTGCTTTACACGAAGTAATTTTTGCAAAATCAAGTCTGTTAGAGAACTAACTCTCATTTCTCTCCATGCCTCTCCATAATCATGATTTTTATTCGTCATCAAATCTCTTGTCTTATTCATCATCAAATCATAAATCTCCATACATTCCTCAGGGATTAGATCAGCTGTTTCAGAAATTCCTTTCTCAATTTGAATTAAAGCCATAATTGAGTAATTGACTATTCCAATAAATTCATCAGATTGACCCTCCTGAATCATTTGAACAGAGTTTTGCTGTAACCCTCTAATCCTTTGGGCCTTTATAAAAATCTGATCGGTTAAAGAGGAAAGTCTTAAAATTCTCCAAGCGCTTCCATAGTCATGTAATTTCTTTTCAAAAAGAGATTTACACTTAGCAGTTACATTATCATATTGCGTTAACGTTTTTTGCACAAATAGTAATAATTTTACGTAAATTTCGATTAAATATCTTTAATGATCAAACAAACATCTTTAAATTTTTAAATATCCTGAAATGACAATAAATATTAAAGGGAATCTGTTGGATTTATCCAGTCCGATAATAATGGGAATTTTAAATGTGACCCCTGACTCTTTTTATGACGGTGGATTCTATAACTCAAAAAAAAAAGTTCTTGATCAGGTTAAAAAAATGATTTCTGATGGAGCGAGTATCATTGATATAGGAGGCTACAGCTCTCGACCTGGTGCTAATAATGTAAGTGTTAATAATGAATTAGACCGAGTACTACCAATTATTAAATTAATCAAGGAAAAATACCCTGAAATTTTAATTTCAATTGATACATTTAGAAGTAAAGTTGCGGAATTATCAGTAGAAAGTGGGGCAGATATTATCAATGATATTTCTGGTGGAACACTTGATTCAAAAATGTATGAAACTGTTTCTAAACTAAAAGTTCCTTACATAATTATGCATATGATAGGTAACCCAACTAATATGATGGAAAAAACTAATTATGAAGAGATTTTAAAAGAAATAAATCATTATTTTATTGAAAAAATTTCATTAGCAGAAAGTTTTGGAATAAAAGATATTATTATTGACCCAGGATTTGGTTTTTCAAAAACAACCAAACAAAATTTTGATATTTTAAATAATTTAAATTTTTATAAAAAACTTGAAAAACCAATATTAATTGGTATTTCTAGAAAATCGATGATATATAAGACACTAAACATAGACCCTGAAGAAGCCTTAAATGGCTCAACAGTTTTACATACGATATCTTTACTAGGTGGCGCAAAAATAATTAGGACTCATGATGTTAAAGAAGCTTATGAATGTGTTAAATTAGTAAGAGCTTTAAAATCTTAAAATTTTTATATCATATATTTGTATTAATTAATGGACTTTATCAAAGAAATACTAAATTTTTCAATTATCGATGTACTTGACATCATTTTTGTTGCTAGCCTCATGTATTACGCATATAAACTATTGAAAGGTACAGTAGCAATTAATATTTTTATAGGTATTATCCTTATATATATCATTTGGCAAATCACTTTACTAATTGAAATGAAATTATTAAATGGTATTATCGGAGGTTTTATGAGTGTAGGTATTATAGCACTTATAGTTGTTTTTCAGCCAGAAATCAGAAAATTTTTACTTATGGTTGGCTCAACTAACCTCTCAAAAAAGGGATCTTTTTTAGAAAGAATAAAATTCTTTAAAAATCAAAAAATTAAAAAAAACACTACCAATATTTCATCAATAATTTTAGCCTGTAAAAATATGAGCGACTCAAATACAGGAGCTTTAATAGTGATCGAAAGAAATAATAATTTGAATTTCTTAGAAGATTCTGGTGATGAAATGAACATAATGGTAACTCAGCCTATTTTAGAAAGTATTTTTTTTAAAAATAGCCCTTTACATGATGGAGCTATCATTATATCAGATAATATTATTAGAGCAACAAGAGTTGTTTTGCCAATTAACAATCAAGTAAAAATATCTGTAAAATACGGTTTAAGGCATAGAGCAGCAGTTAGTATAACTGAAAAAACAGATGCTGTTGCCATTGTTGTTTCAGAAGAAAATGGAAAAATATCATATGTAAAAAATGGTAAATTTATAGAATTTAACACAATTGAAAACCTTTCAAAATTAATTAAAAAAGACTTGTCTTAACCTATTACTAAATTAGTTTCCTTATTTAATTGAGAATTATATAGTTTTTTATAATATCCATTTTTTTTAATTATCAATTCACTATGTTTCCCAGACTCAACAATTTTTCCTTTATCCATAACGACAATATTATCAGCTTTCATAATAGTACTCAATCTGTGAGCAATTATGATTGATGTTCTATTTTTAGTGATTTGTTCAATTGCATTTTGTAACAACAATTCTGAATCTGTATCAACTGACGAAGTAGCCTCATCAAGTACTAATATTTGAGGGTTTTTAATATATACTCTTAAAAAAGAAATTAATTGTCTTTGTCCAGTTGAAAGACTTACACCTCTTTCTTTTACATTATAATTATAGCCTCCAGGAAGAGAGCTTATAAAACTATCTATTTTAATTTTCTTTGCTGCATTTTTAACTCTGATAAATGGGATGTCATTATTTTTTAAAGTTATATTATTCAAAATTGAATCAGTGAATAAATGAACATCTTGAGAAACAAAGCCAATATTCTTTCTTAGTGATGAGATTGAATATTCAGAAATATTAATATCATCAATATAAATTTTCCCTTTATCTATATTATAGAATCTATTTAATAACTTAATTATTGTTGACTTTCCCGATCCAGTTGCCCCTACAATAGCATTAGTAGATCCTGATTTTATTTTTAGATTAAAATTTTCAATTAGTTTATCTTCTTTAATGTATGAAAAACTAACATTTTCATATATTATTTCACCTTTGATATTATCTGCTTTTTTTAGACCATTATCATTTATTTTTGATTCAGTATCTAAAATCTTAAAAACTCTTTCAGCAGCTACCATACCCATTAGTAAAGTGTTAAATTTATTTGCTATTTGATTTAGTGGCCTAAATAACATGGGGATCATCATTATAAATGCAGTTAGTTCACCCAATGATGCCGAATTATCTAAAACTGTATTCATTCCCCCATACCAAACTACTAATCCTAAGGTTAACGAAGAAAAAATTTCAGCGACTGGAAAAAATATTGAGTTATACCATACTGTTTTTAACCAAGCATTTTTGTGTCTGTGATTAATTTTTTTAAATTTTTTAAACTCGATTTCTTCTCTTGCAAACAGCTGTAAAATATTAATACCGGTTACTCTTTCCTGCACAAATGAATTTAAATTTGCAACTTCATTTCTTACTTGATCAAAAGCAGATTTCATATATTTTTGGAAAATTTTAGTAGCTAATAAGATAAAAGGAAGTGAAATAAATACTATTAAACTTAATTCCCAATTCATTGAAATCATTACAATAGAAACAAGTAGCATTTTTAAAATATCACTTACAATTAAAAAAAGACCTTGCCCAAAAATATCTGCAATTCTTTCCATATCAGTTACTGTTCTTGTGATCAAAATTCCAACAGAAGATTTATCGTAATATTTCATTTTAAATCCTTGAATATGATTAAATAATGTAACCCTAATATCTCTGACAACAAACTGGCCTAGAGTACCAGCGTTAAAAATGAATAAATAATTACATACTACTTCCATTACAAGTAGTAAAAGCATTATTAAAATATATTCAATGAAATATTCAGAGCTATATTTAGTAATATTTTCATCTACAATTTTTTCTAACACAACTGGTCTGATGGCACTAAAAATTGACAAGCCAAAAACAGAAAAAATAGAAAAAACAAAAATATTTCTGTAAGACTTTACATATGTTAATAGTCTTTTAAATAAACCTATATTATATATCTTCGAATTCTTATTCATTTAAGAAAATCTTTTCTGGGTATTCAATATTAGATAAAAATAAACCATGAGCAGGTACTGATGGACCAGCAAAAATTCTGTTAGATTTTTCGATTATTTCAGGCAAAATTTTGACCGAAATCTTACCAATACCTATATCTAAAATTGTACCAATTATTGACCTTACCATATTTCTTAAAAATCTATTTGCTCTTATAGTAAAAATTATATCTGAACCATTAACATTACATTCAAAATGAAAAATTTCACAATTATAATTATTAACATCTGTTTTGGTTTTGCAAAATGATTTAAAATTTTTTGTTTGTTTCAATATATCAATTGCTTTATTAATCTCAACAAAATTTAATTTTTTAGAAAAAAAATATTTGGTGTGAAAATTATAAACATCTTTAGTCTGAGTGATGAAGTATTTATATTCTCTAGAAAGTGCATCAAACCTGGCATGAGCGTTATCTGAAGCCATCATAATTCCTTTTACAACAATATTTTTATTGATAAATGAATTAATCTTAAAAACTAAATCATCTATATCTATTAGTTCTTTATGATCAAAGTGTGCAAACATCTGTATTGCATGGACTCCTGTATCAGTCCTACCAGCCCCAATAATTTTTAAATTTTTATCTTTTAATAGAATTTGAAGAGAATTTTCGACTGTCTCCTGTACACTCTTTGCATTTAATTGACTTTGCCATCCGTGAAAAGTTTTTCCATTATATGAAAGTTCAATAAAATATCTCAATGCTATTTGTAAATTTGTTTAACAAATATAGACTTATTAATTATTTAAAATAGATTTGAAAAAAATTCTTCTTATTTCTGACACTCATGGTTACATTGACAAAAAAATATTAAAATATTGCCAATTAGCTGATGAAGTATGGCATGCAGGTGATGTTGGAGACATAAAAATCATTGATCAAATTAAGAAATTAAAACCCTTAAGAGGTGTCTACGGAAATATAGATAATAATGAAATTAGAAATGAGTTAACCAAAGATTGTATATTCATTTGTGAAAAAATGAAGGTTTGGATAACTCATATTGGAGGTTATCCAAGTCGATATAAAAAAAGGGTAAATGACTTGTTAAAAACAAAAAATATTGATCTTTTAATATTTGGTCATTCTCACATATTAAAAATCATTTATGATAAAAAAAATGAACTTCTGCATATTAATCCTGGAGCCATTGGTAGACATGGGTTTCATAAAAAAAGAACCATGGTAAGATTTGAAATAAATAAAAAAACAATCGAGAATATAGAAATAATAGAATTTGACAGATAATTATCTAATTCTTTCTAACGAATTAATTAATTCTATATCTTTTTTTATAGAATTAATTGCTTGATAAATAAGAAAAGTACAAATAAATGGATTTAATATTGCAGCATATAGTAGAAATTCAAGCAACTTAGATGGCATTAAATCGATCAATTCCGTAAGTGTAAAATAAAAATAAAATATTGTGAAAAGACACATGTATATACTTAAATATAAAGAAATTTTACAAAGTAAAATCTGTCTAATTCTTGATTTATATAAAAAAATGGATAAACAACTAATTAATACAATTATCAAAGGTAAATTTGATGTAACATTTAATAATAGTTCAATTGAAGGGGAATTTATGATAAAAGCAGATGAAATATTTTCTTCAATTATTTTAAATCCGTTTTTGTACCATTCTAATCCAAAAAACCAATAGATAAAGAAAAAAATAGAAGCAAATAACAGATAAAGAGATTGTATTCTTTGTAGCATATTTTAGAATTATTTAACAAATTTACTAGAATTATAAAAAAATTAGGCGGATTTTAAAATAATGTTGTATACTTGTACCAGATTTAACAACAATTTCGTTAATTCAAAACTTCAAATTTTATATTCCTATTATAAATAACTGTTCATAGAGAACAAAAAAATCTCATAAATTAATTAACAACATACAATGTTTGAAATATCTATACTAAAGACAAAAAAACTTTCAGAGTTACAGGAAATAGCAGAAAATTTAAAAATTTCAAAATTTAAAACCTTAAAAAAACTAGATTTAGTTTATAAAATTCTAGATCATCAGGCATCAAATCCAGATACTAAAAAGCCCGTTGAATCGGTAGACAAGGTTAAACCCAATTTTAAATCAAATATTAAGCCCCAAAAGGTGAATAAATTTGAAAAAAAATCTTCTAATATTCCGAATAACAAACCAGAAAATAAGCATAGTGTTCCAAAAAAGGATGTACAAAAGAGAAAAGTAAAATCTGAGCCTAACGGAAATAGAGACACAAGAAATAGATACAAAGAACCTGATTACGAATTTGACGCAATTATCGAAAGTGAAGGGGTTTTAGATGTTATGCAAGATGGCTATGGGTTTTTAAGATCTTCAGACTATCATTACCTTTCATCTCCGGATGATATTTATGTTTCTCAATCACAAATAAGACTATTTGGCTTAAAAAAAGGAGACACAGTGTTAGGAAATGTAAGACCGCCTAAAGAAGGTGAAAAATACTTCCCATTGATTCAAGTTAATAAAATTAACGGCTTAGACCCAAAAATAGTCAGAGACCGTGTTTCTTTTGAACATTTAACTCCTCTTTTTCCAAATGAAAAATTTAATCTTGCAGATAAAAATAATACAATTTCTACAAGAATAATAGATTTATTTTCCCCTTTAGGTAAAGGACAAAGGGGAATGATAGTTTCACAGCCCAAAACTGGAAAAACAATGCTTTTAAAAGATGTTGCTAATGCTATTTCAGCTAATCACCCTGAAGTCTATCAACTTATCCTCTTGATTGATGAAAGGCCTGAAGAAGTAACTGACATGCAAAGAAATGTCAATGGAGAAGTTATAGCTTCTACGTTTGACAAAGAAGCACATGAGCACGTAAGAATTGCAAATATTGTTCTTGAAAAAGCAAAAAGATTAGTTGAATGTGGTTATGATGTTGTTATTCTTCTTGATTCGATAACAAGACTTGCTAGAGCATACAATACTGTACAACCAGCATCTGGTAAAATATTAAGTGGTGGAGTTGATGCAAATGCTCTTCATAAACCAAAAAGGTTTTTTGGTGCCGCTAGAAATATTGAAAATGGTGGTTCTCTTTCTATAATAGCTACAGCACTAACAGAAACAGGTTCAAAAATGGACGAAGTTATCTTTGAAGAATTTAAAGGTACTGGTAATATGGAGCTCCAACTAGACAGAAAAATTGCTAATAGAAGAATTTTCCCTGCAATTGATTTAACATCATCTAGCACAAGAAGAGATGATTTATTATTAGATGAGCAAACAGTTAAGAGAATGTGGGTTATGAGAAAATATCTTGCAGATATGAACCCAGTTGAAGCTATGGAGTTTATCAACGATAGATTTAAGCAAACTCTAAATAATGAAGAGTTTCTTATTTCAATGAATGGATGATAATTATTAATTAAATATTCATCGTGTGCGATTTTTTATAATTCTTGTCTGTTTTACTTTACATAATATTTGTGCACAAAAAAAAGAGAAAATTATATTCAAAAGTGCTAATCCATTTGCACTAAGCGACATCATTAATAATTTAGAAAGTCAACCTGAACAAGAAGTCTTTGGGCAATTAACAATACCTATTGATTCGTTACAACCAAATAAAAAATTTCCTTTGATTATAGGAGTTGCTGGTAGTTTGGGTTGGAGATCACATCACTATGAATATTTGGAAATGTATCGTAAAAATGGTTTTGCAACATTTGAATTAAATAGCTTTAAAAGCAGAAATATAAAATCTACAGTTGGTTCGCAAGATGAGGTCACTACTGCTGCTATTATTTTAGACGCATACAGGGCTTTAGAAGTATTGGCTAATCATCCTAAAATAGATAAAAATAAAGTATCAATTACAGGATGGAGTTTAGGCGGAGCAGTTGCGTTATTTTCTGGATGGATGCCAATAAAAAAAGCCATTAATAATAATTTGAAGTTTGCGTCACATTTAGCTTTTTACCCTCCGTGTTTTTTTGACCCAGAAAATACAGATTTTACTGATTCTCCAATTCATATTTTAATCGGAGAATTTGACAATTGGACACCTGCTCAACCATGTAATTATTTTGTAAATAAAATATCAAAAAACGGAAATATAAATTTAACCATATACCCAGATTCACACCATTCATTTGACAGTAAGGAGCCGATAAAATTTAATAAAAATGGATACAGTTTTGAAAATTGTATGTTTAAACTAACCGAAAAGGGTGACGTTTTAATGAATTATTTATCACTACCGATGTCATCACCAATAATGCAAAAAATAGGGTTTTTATTTTGTGTAAAGAGAGGCGTTAGCTTTGGAGGAAATCCTAAAGCAAGAGAAGAAGCATTTAAATTTGCTAAATCATTTATGTTAAAAACATTAAACTAAACAGCTTATTTTTTTAAACCGTTCAAGTGCTTACTCATATTTGCTTTTAAATTTGAAGCTTTATTATTATGAATAATATTCTTTTTTGCTAGCTTATCAATCATAGATATGAGAACCGGTAACTCCTTTTCAGCATCTTTCTTTTTATTAATCTCTAGAAACTTCTTCATTGCTGTTCTAGTAGATTTATGTTGATATTTATTACTAACTTTTTTTGTTTCGCTACTTCTAATTCTTTTGATAGCTGATTTATGATTTGCCATAATTATTTTTTTTGTAGCCCGTAGGGGAATCGAACCCCTCTTACCAGGATGAAAACCTGGCGTCCTAGCCGATAGACGAACGGGCCAATTATTGTTTAACAATAGTTGCGCGTGCAAAAATACAACTATTTTTAAATGATACAACTTCTTGAAGAAAAAATGTAAGTGATTTGCTAATATGCTTTAGCAAAGAGAACTCTTTGCTCTGACGGCTTTCCTGAAAAGATACATTTTCCTGTACTTTTTACTCCTTCAGGAATACATCTTATTGTAGCTTTTGTCAACTCCTTTATTTTGTTCTCGGTTTCATCAGTCCCATCCCAATGAGCTGATATAAACCCACCCTTAGTTTCTAAAATGTTTTTAAAGTCGTCAAAATTATCAACCTCAGTAATATTTTCATCCCTAAAACTCAAAGCTTTTTCAAATAGATTATCCTGAATTTGATCAAGTAGTTGCAAAACATATTCAACAGAATCATTAATTTGAATAATTTGCTTTTCAAATGTATCCCTTCTGAATATCTCTAAAGAATTTTTTTCCAGATCTTTTGGTCCAATTGTGATTCTAACAGGTACACCTTGAATCTCATGTTGAGCAAATTTTTCCCCTGGTCTCTTAGTTTCTCTAT
>NZUH01000002.1 GCA_002697255.1 Flavobacteriaceae bacterium
AGTATAATGTATATAAAATGTGGTTAAATTACTGAATTACAATATGTTAGTTAGATAAACTGTATATAAACTGTATGGTATTTACTTTCCAATACAGAACTTAGAGAATATATTACCTAGTATTTCATCATTAGAAATTTCGCCTGTTAATTCACCTAAATAGTAAATAGACTGTTTAATATCTACTGCTAATAAATCAGCTGAAACTTGATCATTGATAGCTAATTTAACCTTGTGAACTTCCTCAAGGGTCTTATTTAATAGATCGTAATGTCTTGAATTAGATATTGTAGAATTATCTATTTGACTTGTTAAACTGTTAATATGTTTTACAATTTCTTCAATTAAACTTGAAATATTAATCTTGTTTTTTGCACTGATAGAAATTGGTTTAAATCCAATTAACTTTTTTATTTCTACGCTTGATTTCTCATCCTCTTTATTTAGAACAAGGATTAATTTCTTATCAGGAAACTTATCATTTATGCCATTAAGATAATCAATGTAATAATCAATATTTGATGAATTTAATTGAGAATAATCAATCATATAAATAATTATTTCAGCCTCCTTTATTTTTTTAAAAGTTCTTTTAATTCCTATACTTTCAATTTCATCTTTTGTAGATCTTATTCCGGCAGTATCTATAAATCTACATATTACACCGGTTAAATTTATTTGATCTTCAACTGTGTCCCTTGTTGTTCCTGGAATAGAGCTCACAATTGCCCTTTCTTCATTTAATAAAGAATTCAAAAGGGTTGATTTACCAGAATTAGGTTCTCCTACAATAACTACAGGAATACCATTTTTAATTACATTTCCTGTTTTAAATGAATCAATTAAAGTTTTAAGACTTGAAGATATCCTGTCCAACAAAGCAATTAATTCATTCATGTTAGCAAATTCTACATCTTCTTGTGAAAAATCAAGTTCTAATTCAATAAGAGATGCAAAATTGACTAATTCAGATCGAAGATCATTAATATCATTTTTAAACCCACCTCTCATTTGATTCATTGCTAATTTATGAGAAGCTTCAGAATTACTAGAAATTAAATCAGCAACTGACTCAGCTTGGCTTAAATCCATTTTACCGTTTAAAAAAGAACGCATCGTGAATTCACCTGCATTAGCAATTCTACAATTTTTAGATAATAATAATTGAATTATTGATTGCTGAATAAATAAACTACCATGACAAGATATTTCAACTAAATCCTCACCTGTATAAGATTTAGGGTTACGAAAAACCGTAACTAGTACTTTATCAATTGTATTTTGTTTATCGTAAATATATCCAAGTTGAACCTTACTAGATTGTTGATTCTTTAAGCTCAATTTTTCAATACCTCGAAAAATATTATCAACAATTTGAATACTTTCTGGCCCAGAAATTCTAATAAGAGAAATTGCTCCTATACCAGATGGTGAAGCCAATGCAATTATGTTGTCATTATCTACCAATTTCTATTAGTTTTAATGTAAAAATATACAATTGGTATTAATAGCACTACTACAGTGAACATATTATTAATCAATACACTTGGTGAAATAAGTAAAGTAGCAAAGAAACCAGCAATTGCCCCTCCTAAATGTGCTTCGTGTCCAATATTATCATTACGTTGGTTCATTGAATAAATTGAATAAAACAAATAGCCAATTCCAAAAAGATAACCTGGCATTGGAATTATAAAAAGTAATAGCTTCATACTTGGATTAAGTAATATAGATGCATATACTATACCCATAACAGCCCCACTTGCACCAACAGCATTATAATTTAATTTGTTTTGATTTAAGCTATAAGTTAATATATTTCCAAAAACTAAACTTGCAAAATAAATAATCAAAAAATTCATTCCCCCAACCCTATAAATGACTGAATCAGCAAAAAAATAAAAAGTAAACATATTAACAATTAAGTGAGTAGTGTCAACATGTAAGAACCCTGATGAAAGATATCTTATCCACTCGCCTCTTTTTATATATGAAGGGTTGAATTTATATTTATTAAAAAAATTAATATTATTAAACCCCTTGTAAGAGAAGTAAATATTTAGAATAATAATAAGAATAGCTATAGAGTTCACAAAAATTAACTAAATCGTGTCAAATATAACATATATTTGTATCAAATTTATTTAATGGATAGACTGGTATATATCATTACATACCCATTTATATGGCTAATTTCCAAGCTAAATTTTTCATCTATTTATATAGTCTCTAACCTTCTTTACTATCCTATATATTATATCTTTTCATATAGAAAAAAGGTGGTTAGAAAAAATCTAGAATTAGCATTCCCTAATAAATCCATTAAAGAAAGGAAAAGAATAGAAAAAGAGAACTTTAGAAACTTAACTGATATATTTTTAGAAACCTTTAAATCAACCAATATTGAAGAGGATGAGTTGAAGAGAAGGTTCATTTTTAAAAACCCTGAAGTGCTAGAAAAAATATATAATAACAATCAAGATGTTATTGTTATGTGTAGTCATTACTGCAGTTGGGAATGGGTTTTTGGAGTAGGAAATATTACAAATTTTAATATTAATGCAGTTTACAAACAACTTTCCAATAAATATTTTGATAAGTTAACAAAATCTAGAAGAAGTCAATATGGTGCAAACATGATCAAAACCAAAGATACATATAGGGAAATAAGTAGGTTGTCAAAGTTGGAGGGATTAAATTTTTACGGATTTGCATCTGATCAATCTCCTAAAAAAAGCAAAGCAGTATACTGGAGCAACTTTTTAAATAATTATGTCCCAATTCATGTTGGAGCGGAAGTTATTGCAAAAAAATATAATATGGCGTTAGTTTTTATGGATGTGCAAAAAATTAAGAGAGGATTTTATGAAGCATCATTTTCATTAATAACAAAAAAACCTAACGATTTTAAAAACTATCAAATAACAGAAGAATATATCAAACTAGTTGAAAAACAGGTTAGAAAAAAACCTGAATACTACACTTGGACTCATAAGAGATTTAAGCACAGACAAAAGAACCCTATTTAATCATATTAATTTCGTCAATAAATTTAGAAGACAGCATGTTGGCTTCCTTTTGAGATTTTGCTTCGGAATATACCCTAATTATTGGTTCTGTGTTACTTTTTCGTAACTGGACCCAAGAATTTTCAAAATCAATTTTTAAACCGTCCTCATTGTTAATTTTTTCATCAAAATACTTTACTGAAATTTCATTTATTATTTTATCAACATTCACATTTTTAGAAAGCATAATCTTATCCTTACTCATAAAATAGCTTGGATATTTAGACCTTAATTTGGAACATGAAATATTAAGATTAGCTAAATGACTTAAAAACAAAGCAATTCCAACTAAGGCGTCTCTGCCATAGTGTAAATCAGGCAGAATAACACCTCCATTACCTTCACCTCCAATAACAGCATTTTTTTCTCTCATTAATTTAACAACATTAACCTCACCAACAGGACTAAATATATGTTCACATCCGCTGCATTCTGAAATATCTTTTAAAGCTCTAGATGAACTTAAATTGCTAACTGTATTACCTGGATTAAGTTTTAAGTAATAGTCTGCACAAGCTACAATTGTATACTCTTCTCCAAATACTTCACCATTTTCAGAAACAAATGCTAGTCGATCAACATCTGGGTCAACAACTATTCCCAAATCTGCATTTTTCTCAACCACTAGTCTAGATAAATCACATAGATTCTCTTTCAAAGGTTCAGGATTATGTGGAAAATCTCCAGTGGGGTCACAATATAATTTTATGATATCGACATTTAATTTTTCAAGCAATTTTGGAACTGCTATTCCTCCAGTTGAATTAACAGCATCAACGACAATTTTAAATTTTCTATTTTTTATTGCTTTGACATCAACACTTGACAAATTTAAAATCATTTCAACATGTTTATCAATATATGTGTTATCATACTTAACCATGCCTAGATTAATTTTTGAATCAATTTTTGGATTTGAAGCTGAAATAGAAATTAATTTTTTACCATCATCTGCACTAATAAATTCACCTTTATTATTTAATAATTTTAAAGCGTTCCATTCTTTTGGATTATGACTAGCAGTTATAATAATTCCAGCATCAGCGTTTTCAATAGGAACAGCAATTTCAACTGTTGGAGTTGTAGAAAGGCCTAAACAAACTACATCAAAACCCATTTTTGTTAGTGTATCCATAACTAAGTCTTGAATCATCAAGCCAGAAATCCTTGCATCTCTACCAACAACAATTTTATTTGAAAAAACTCTTTTTTCATATTTGAGCAAAAGTGCAAAGGACATTGTATAAAGAATTATATCCTTTTTTGTAAGATCCTCACCTTCCCTATCTCCTATGGTTCCCCTAATTCCCGATATTGATTTTATAAGTGGCATTAAAATTGTCTATATGCAAATATACTTTTATTAATACTACAGTAAAATAATTTGAATTTGTAAATTGGGATAAAATATTAACATTGAAAGCAATAACAAAAATCATTATTACATTATTATTCTTTTCTTCTTGTAATAATATTATAATCGAAGGGGTAGTTTCAGAAAATGCAATGGTTGTTTCTGCCAGAAAAGAAGCTAGCCAAATCGGAATAAACATATTAAAAAAAGGGGGCAACGCATTTGATGCAATGGTTGGAACAGAATTAGCATTAGCTGTTTCATACCCCTCTGCGGGAAACATTGGAGGCGGTGGATTTATGGTATACAGAAAATTTGACGGATCAATTGGCGCATTAGATTACAGAGAAAAAGCACCTTTAAAATCATATGAAACAATGTATCTTGATGAGAATAATGAAATCATCGAAGGATTAAGTGTAATGGGGGCACTTTCTGTTGGTGTTCCTGGAACAATAGCAGGGGTTTTTGAAGTTCATGAAAAATTTGGAAGTTTACCTATTGAAGAAATAATTAAACCCGTTATTGAACTAGCTAATAAAGGGGTTATTGTAACAAGGAATCAAAGCGAAAGAATAAAAGAAAATCAAAAATATTTTAAACTTGTTAACAGAGATGAAATTTTATTTAATAAAGAATTTAAAATCAATGATACCATAAAATATTCAAATTTAGCATCAACCCTTAATAAAATAATGTTAAACGGTAAGGATGAGTTTTATAGAGGTGAAACAGCTAAAAAGCTTGTGAGTTTTATTCAAAAAAACGGTGGCATAATCTCATTGGAAGATTTAGAGAAATATAAGCCAAAGTGGAGAGAACCTATAGTTTTTAAATACGATGATTTAAAGATAATTTCAATGTCTCCGCCATCAAGTGGAGGAATATGCTTAAACCAAATCTTTAAAATGATTGAACCATATGATTTAGAATCATATGGGCACAATTCGGTTAACTATATCAAATTATTGGTAGAAGCTGAAAAAAGATCATTTGCAGACAGAAGTCATTTTTTGGGTGACACTGATTTTATAAGAATTCCATTAAATGAAATTTTAAATCAAGAATACTTACTAAAAAGAATGCAAGATTTTTCATTTGAAAAAATTACAGTCTCAAATTCTCTTTCACACGGAAACATCAATATTAACGAAAGTGAAGAAACTACTCATTATTCAATAGTAGATCAGTTTGGAAATGCAGTTGCTGTTACAACTACTTTAAACGGATCATTTGGATCTAAACTTTATTGTGAGGAACTAGGTTTTTTCTTAAATAATGAAATGGATGATTTTTCAAGTAAACCAGGTTTTCCAAATATGTATGGTTTAATTGGTGGAGAGGCTAACAAAATTGAACCTGAAAAAAGAATGTTAAGTTCAATGTCTCCTACCATAGTTGAAAAAAAAGGAAAACTTTATATGACCTTAGGTACACCTGGAGGTTCGACTATTATTACATCTGTTCTTCAGACAATACTTAATGTCCATGAGTTTAAAATGAGTATGAATGAAGCAGTAAACTCACCTAGATTTCATCATCAATGGATGCCAGATTCAATAAGAATAGAGTCTAGTAGATTTAATCCGAAAATCAAAAATGAATTATTAGAATTCGGCTACAAATTGAGTGATAAGGGATCAATTGGAAGAGTTGACGGAATATTAATTAAATCTCAGAATAAACTTGAAGGAGGGGCGGATAAAAGAGGTGATGATACTGCGATTGGATATTAGAAAATTATGAGTGGAGAAGTAATATCAATTTATGGTGCAAAATCCAATAATTTAAAAGATATAAATCTTAAAATTCCAAGAAATAAATTAGTTGTTATTACAGGACTTTCAGGGAGTGGAAAGTCTTCATTAGCTTTTGACACACTTTATGCTGAAGGTCAAAGAAGATATATTGAAACTTTTTCTGCATATGCAAGACAATTTCTTTCAAAACTTGAAAGGCCTAATGTCGATAAAATTGAAGGTCTATCACCTGTGATTGCAATTGAACAAAAGACTGTAAATAAGTCTCCCAGATCAACTGTTGGTACAACAACTGAAATTTATGATTTTCTAAGATTATTATACTCGAGATGTTCAGAAGCTTACAGCTACATTACCAATAAAAAAATGGTTAGTTATACAACTAAACAAATTTTAGAACTTATTGAATCAATTTACAACGATAAGAAAATTATTTTACTTGCGCCTGTTGTTAAATCCAGAAAGGGTAATTATCAGGATTTATTTCAACAAATTATAAAAAAAGGATTTACCCAGTGTAGAATTGACGGAAAAATCCGTGATATAAATAATAATACAAGCTTAGAGAGATATAAAAATCATGATATTGAAATTATTGTTGATAAATTATCTATGAAAAAAAATAACTTTTCAAAAAAAAGACTCAAAGACAGCGTAGAAACATGTTTTTTTCACGGTAATGATTCTATTTTAATAATTGACAATGATACAAATGACGCAAGATATTTTAGCTTGAATTTGATGTGTGAAGAATCTGGAATATCATATGAATTACCAGAGCCAAATAATTTCTCATTTAATTCACCAAGAGGTGCTTGCAAAAAATGTAAAGGGATTGGATACACCAAAGAAGTTGATTTAAAAAAATTAATTCCAGACGTAAACATTTCGATTAATAACGGAGGAATTGAATTAATCAATAATAAAAAATCGTGGATATACAAACAGATTAAACTAATTTCTGAAAAATTAAATTTTTCTTTAAATGACCCAATCAAAAATATTTCAAAAAAGGGAATGAATGCAGTTTTATATGGGTTAAAAGATAAATTGATCGTTGAGAACAAATCAATTGGAGTAAATATAGATTATTCAATCAGTTTTGAAGGAATATGCAACTTTATAATAGAGCAATATAAAAACAATGAATCAACACGATTAAAACGATGGGCAAGTAATTTCTTTAAAGATGTAAAATGCGATAGTTGTAATGGCTCAAGATTAAAAAAAGAATCATTGAACTTTAAAATTAATAAAAAAAACATCAATGACATTGTAAATTTAGAAATTAAAGAACTACAAAAATGGTTTATTGAGCTCCCAAAAAACCTAAATAAAAAACAATTAATTATTTCAAATGAAATTATTAAAGAAATAAATGAAAGATTAGCATTTTTAGAGGATGTTGGTTTAAGTTATTTAACATTGAATAGAACATCCAAATCCTTATCTGGTGGTGAAAGCCAAAGAATTCGACTTGCATCACAAATTGGATCACAGTTAACGGGGGTTTTATACATACTTGATGAACCAAGTATTGGACTACATCAATCTGACAATAAAAGACTAATAAATTCCTTAATTAATTTAAAAAATATTGGAAATTCAATTATCGTTGTTGAGCATGATAGAGATATGATACTAAATTCAGATCATATTATTGATATTGGACCATTTGCTGGGAAAAAGGGCGGAAAAGTTATTTTTTCAGGAACAAAAAAAGAACTTTTAAAAAGTAAGACTTTGACAGCTGACTACATTAACAATAAGTTAAAAATTAACAAGCCTGAAAAAATTAGAGCTGGTAACGGAAAGTTTATTGAGTTAAAGGGATGTAATGGTAATAATTTAAAAAATGTGGATTTAAAAATTGCTTTAAATACGTTAACTGTAGTGACTGGTGTTTCTGGAAGTGGCAAATCAACACTAATTAACGAAACATTATATCCAATTATTCACAATCAAATATATAAGGCTGAAAAGAATATTCATAGATACAAGAGTATAAGCGGGCTTGAATCAATTGATAAAATTGTAAATATTAATCAATCACCCATAGGCAGAACTCCAAGAAGTAATCCTGCCACCTACTCTGGAGTCTTTTCAGAAATAAGAAATATGTTTTCTAAATTAAATGAGTCAATTATTAGAGGTTATAAAGCAGGAAGATTTAGCTTCAATGTCGCTGGTGGAAGATGTGAAGAATGTAAGGGAGCAGGTTTAAAAGTACTTGAAATGAATTTTCTTCCTGATGTTTTTATCGAATGTAAAGTTTGCATGTCAAAAAGATTCAACAGAGAAACTTTGGAAATAAAATATAAAGGGAAATCTATTAATGATGTACTTGAAATGAGTATAAACGAGGCAACAGGGTTTTTTGAGCATATTCCGAAAATATATCGTAAATTAAAAACTATAAAAGATGTTGGTTTAGGTTATTTAACGTTAGGACAACAAAGCACTACACTTTCAGGTGGCGAAGCCCAAAGAATAAAACTTGCAACTGAACTTAGTAAAAGGGATACAGGAAACACGTTATATGTATTGGATGAACCTACTACTGGATTACATTTTGAAGATATTAGAATTCTTTTGTCAGTTATAGAAACATTAATCTCGAAAGGAAATACTGTAATTATTATAGAACACAACATGGATGTAATTAAAAGGGCTGATTATATTGTTGATTTAGGACCAGAAGGAGGTAAAAACGGAGGAAATATTTTGTTTAAAGGAAATATAAATGATTTTCTAGAATGCAATAAAAGTTCCACAGCTAGTTTTCTAAAAAAAGAACTAAATTAGATTAAAAAATTATGAGCGAAAGAAGGAATAAAAAATGGAATGAAACAAAAACAAATGATTCTTGGTCAATTTTCAAGATCATGGGTGAATTTGTTGAAGGGTATGAAAAGTTGAGTGCAATTGGTCCTTGTATTTCTATTTTTGGATCAGCTAGAACAAAATCTGATCACAAATATTACAAGCTTACAGAAGATATTTCTAAAGCTATTGTTGAACGTGGCTACGGAATAATTTCAGGTGGTGGACCAGGTATAATGGAAGCTGCAAATAAAGGTGCGAGCAGAGTCAAAGGAAAGTCTGTTGGTCTTTGCATAAATCTACCTTTCGAAGACACAAACAACAAATATATTGATAAAGATAAACAGCTAAACTTTGATTACTTTTTTGTCAGAAAAGTTATGTTTGTGAAATATGCTCAAGGTTTTATTGTAATGCCTGGAGGTTTTGGAACTTTAGACGAACTTTTTGAAGCTATTACACTAATTCAGACATATAAGGCTGAAAAATTTCCCATTATTTTAGTAGGGAGCAAATTCTGGAACGGATTAATTGATTGGATGAAAAAAACATTGTTATCAGAAAATAATAATATCAGTGAAAATGATCTTGATTTATTCCAAATTGCTGATACTAAGGAAGAAGTAATGCAAATCCTTGAAAAGTTCCATAATAACTATAATTTCAGTCCAAATTTTTAGAGTTTTTTTCAGGTTATAATCTTCAAAATTTAACCAATTTCATGTAATTATATTGCATATGCATGCATGTTTGAGTAAATTTGCATCCTGCTATCCTTGATTTCTATGAAATTAAATAACAATAAAAAGTCTATATCGTTCGAAGAATTTAAAGACGAGATACTTAATGACTATAGGTTAGCATACACAAGCAGGGAATGTAGTATTATTGGAAGAAGAGAAGTTTTAACAGGTAAGGCTAGCTTTGGGATATTTGGTGATGGAAAAGAATTACCTCAAATAGCTATGGCAAAGTTTTTTAGAAAAGGTGATTTCAGATCTGGTTATTATAGAGATCAAACTTTTATGTTTTCTTTAAATGAGGTTACTCCAACACAATTTTTTGCTGGGCTTTATGCTCATACTGACTTAGATCATGATCCAATGAGTGCTGGGAGACAAATGGGAAGTTCATTTTCAACTCACAGTTTAGATGAAAAATATGAGTGGAAAGACCTAACAAAACAATATAACTCAAGTGCTGACCTATCTCCTACTGGAAGTCAAATGCCAAGACTTATTGGTTTAGCTCAAGCGTCAAAAATATATAAAAATGTAAAAATTTCTAACTCCGATAAATTTTCTAAAAACGGAAATGAAATTGCATGGGGTACAATTGGGGATGCTTCAACAAGTGAGGGGCTTTTTTTTGAAAGTATTAATGCCGCAGGTGTTATGCAAATACCTATGATTATTAGTATATGGGATGATAATTATGGTATTTCAGTTTCATCAGAATATCAAACCACAAAAGGGGATATTTCAGAGGTTTTAAAAGGATTTCAAAAAGATAAAAACAGTAATGGATTTGAAATGTTTAAGGTCAAGGGATGGGATTATGTTGAATTAATGAAAACATATCAAAAAGCAGAAGAAATCTGTAGAAAAAATCACATTCCCGTGATTATTCATGTCAATGAATTAACACAACCCTTAGGACATTCTACTTCAGGATCTCATGAAAGATATAAATCAAAAGATAGACTTAAATGGGAAAAAGAATATGATTGTATTCTTAAAATGAGGGAATGGATTCTTGAAAACAAGTTAATAAATGAAAATGAATTAGAAAAAATAGAAATTGAAAGTAAAGACGAAGTAAGAAAAGCAAGAAGTAACGCAAAATCTAATTCTTTAAAGGAAATAATCGGAAACATTAAAAATTTTAACGAATTATTAGAAAAAAACATTGATTTTAAAAATCAAAACATAAGTAGTATTTTAAATTCTCTAAATGAAATAAAGGAGCCTTCTAAAAAAGATCTTTTTAGTTCTGTAAATAAAATTATTAGAGAATTGCAAATTATTAAAAATTCAAGTTCAAATATTCTAGCTGATTGGTTATATAAATTAAAAGAAAAAACACAATATGACTACAGCTCACACCTTTATAGTGAGTCAACATACAATCCAAAAAATATAAAAACTGTTAGCCCAGTTTATGATATAAACGAAGATTATGTTGATGGAAGAATTATTTTAAGAGATAATTTTGATAAAATTCTTGAAAAATATGAAAATGTTATCATTTTTGGCGAAGATGCTGGCAAAATTGGTGGTGTAAATCAAGGTTTAGAAGGCTTACAAGAGAAATATGGTGAATATAGAGTTTTTGATACTGGCATAAGAGAAGCAACAATCATAGGACAAGGAATTGGGCTAGCTCTTAGAGGTCTAAAACCAATTGCTGAAATCCAATACTTGGATTATTTACTTTACGCAATACAAATTATGAGTGATGACTTAGCTTCACTTCACTACAGAACCAGAGGAAAGCAAAAGGCTCCACTAATAGTTAGGACAAGAGGCCACAGATTAGAAGGAATGTGGCATGCTGGATCTCCAATGGGTGGTATGATTAATTTATTAAGAGGAATTTATCTATTAGTTCCTAGAAATATGACAATTGCTGCAGGTTTTTATAATACATTATTATGTGGTGATCAGCCAGCTATAGTTGTGGAATGCTTAAACGGTTATAGAAATAAAGAAAATAAACCTATAAATATTGGAAGCTTTAAATTACCTGTTGGAAAAATTGATAAAATTAGAGAAGGTATTGATATTACAGTTGTAAGTTATGGAGCAACACTAAAGCTTGTTTTAGAAGCTGCCGAGGAATTAGAGAAACTTAAAATTGATTGTGAAATTATTGACTGCCAGTCATTGATTCCATTTGATATTTCTCATGAAATAAAATTAAGTGTAAATAAAACAAATAGATTAATAATTATTGATGAAGATTTTTCTGGAGGCGCTAGTGCATATATATTAGATAGACTTATTAGCGATCAGGATATATATAATTCGTTGGATAGTAAACCTAATACACTTTCCGCAAAAGATCACAGAACTGCTTATGGTACTGATGGTGATTATTTTTCAAAGCCTTCAGTTGATGATATATTTAATAAAATATACATGATAATGAATGAAGTCAATCCAATAAAATACCCTTAAACTGAATTAAAAATTCTTGTAATAAGTTCCTTTAATAAATCTGAATTTGCTTTTTTTATTTTGACCCCTTTTGAATATAAGTCATAATCTCTGATCAAAGAAATTATCATCACTACTTCTTTTAAATTATAGTTGATTGACGCAGTACTATATTCTGCTAAAAAATAAGGGTTTACAGATAATAATTTTGACATTTCTTTCTGACTAGCTTTAGAATTGGCATGATAAATTAAAAGTTTATTAAAGAAATTGAAAATTACTGAAATTGTAACTACTAACGGGTTTGAATTTGCATTTTCGCAAAAATATTGAGCAATTTGAAAAGCTTTATCAAAATTCTTTTCTCCAATAGCTTTTGTCAATTCAAAATTGTTAAATTCTTTTGAAATACCTATATACATTTCAATGTCGTCAGAAATTATATTTTTATTACCTTTTTTTATCAATAATAATTTCTCTATTTCATTGTCTATTTTACTTAAATTAGTTCCTAAATGTTCGTTAATTAGAATTACTGATTTTTTATCAATTATATATCCAGAATTTGTAAATTTTTCAAAAATCCAATTTTGAACTTGATTGTCATATAATCTTTTGGATTCAAAAACTTTTCCAATTTTTAAAATTTCCTTGTATATAGATTTTCTTTTGTCAATAGACTTATGTTTATAATTAAGAATTAAAATTGTGCTATTTAATGGTTTTTTTATGTAAGAAATTAATTCATCCATTGATCTGTTTAAATCCTGAGCCTCTTTTATTAGTACTATTTGAAATGACGACATAATAGGGTATTTTTTACATATTGAAATGATATGATCAATTGTAGTGTCTTTACCATACAAAATATTCAGGTTGAATTCCTTCTCTTCTTTGGTTAATATATTTTGAATAAATAAATTGGTTATATTGTCAATAAAATACTCTTCCTCACCCATTAAAAGATATACGGGAGAAAAACTTTTTAATTTAATGTCATGTTTAATTTCAGAAAAACTGCTCACAAAATAAATATTAATGTTTAATTTAACTTTCCCAAAATATGAATTTAGATTAAAAAAAATCGAAGAAAAAAGATTTATTTTTGATGAAATAAGAAAAAAATATATTGAATTTACGCCTGAAGAATGGGTTAGGCAAAACTGTGTAAAATTTTTAATTGATCAAAAAAAATATTTTAGTCATTTAATTTCAATTGAAAAGACAATTAAATTGAATGGTTTAACAAAACGATTTGATATAATCGCTTATGATATTTTTGGAAATGTTGATTTATTAGTAGAATGTAAAGCTCCTAACATAATAATTGATCAAAAAAGTTTTGATCAAATTATCACGTACGATAAAGTTATAAATGCAAAATACCTAATGTTAACAAACGGAATAATTAATTATTATTGTGAAGTCAACAAAATTGACAAAAAAATTAATTTTCTCAAAGATATACCAGTCTATAAATGAAATTAGGAATTGTAATATTAAATTGGAATGGTAAAAATTTATTAAATAAATTTTTACCCTCTTTGATTAGATTCACACCCAGTAATTTTAACATATACATAATTGATAATTGTTCGTCAGATAAATCTGTTGAATTTATCACCAAGAAATATATTAATATTAAAATTATTAAGCTTGATAAAAACTATGGATTTGCAAAAGGGTATAATATGGGGCTGAAAGATATTGATGATGAAATTTTATGCTTAATTAATAATGATGTTGAAGTAACTAAAGATTGGACTAAGAGTATTTTAAATCAATTTAAAAATGAAAGCAAAACTGGAGTAATTCAACCTAAGATGATGAATTATTATAAAAGAGATTATTTTGATTATGCAGGTGCTGCAGGTGGATTCTTAGATAAATATGGATATCCATATTGTAGAGGAAGAGTTTATAATAAAATCGAAAAAGACAATTCACAATATGATAAAAGCAGTGAGATATTTTGGGCATGTGGAGCATGTTTTTTTATAAGAAATAAATTATTCAAAGAAATGAGTGGATTTGATGAATTATTTTGGGCGCACATGGAGGAAATTGATTTATGTTGGAGAATTAAAAATAATGGATATTCTATAAAATTTAATCATGAATCAATAATTTATCATGTAAATGCTGGAACCCTGAAAAAAGATAACCCCTACAAAACATATTTAAATTTTAGAAATAAATTATTTATGCTTGTGAAAAATTCAAAAAATAATATTTTTATTCTTCTTTTAGAAAAATTTTTTATTGACCTATTTATATCTGTATATATTCTAATCAATAAAGGATTTAAACACTTTTTAGCAATATTTAGAGCTTACTTTTCGTTATGTACACATATTAACCTGTTATTAGAATACAGAAAAAAAAATAAAAGAGAAATCAAACATTATGAGATCAAATCAATTATGTTATATTATTTAAAATTAAAAAGATAAAATCTCTGTAAATTAAAATTTCTTTTTGCTAATTTTATAAATATTTTAAAACACTAAATATTCCAAAATGAAAAAAACACTTTTATTATGTTTAAGTTTAATTATTATGTCTTCTTGTGTTTCTAAAAAAGAATACACTTCTTTAGAAAATAGACATAAAAAGACACAGGATTTACTTAACACTGCTACAGTTAAATTAAATACTTGTTTAGAAGATAAAACTACTGCAGAAGCATTAGTAAGTGCTTACCTAAATCAAATTGCAGATTTAAAAAAACAAAACAGCCAACTATTTAATCAAAGTCAAGATTACTTAGAGTTAACTGCTAAAGGGGCTGAAAACCTTGAAAAAACCTTAGAAAGTATCAAGGAAAAAGATTTAAAAATAAATAGAATTCAAGATGCTTTAAACAGAAAAGATAGTGTGACTTTTGCTCTAGTAACTAGTCTTAAAAAAGAAATCGGAATTAACGACCCAGATATAGAAGTAAATGTTGATAAAGCGGTTGTCTTTATTTCTCTATCTGACAAACTCCTATTTGAAAGCGGAAGTTATATCGTTTCTGAACGTGCAAAAGAAATTTTAGGTAAAGTTGCAACGGTTGTTAACGGAAAACCAGATTTTGAGTGCATGGTTGAAGGACATACAGATAATGTATCCTACAATGGAAATGGTGTTTTATTAGATAACTGGGATTTGAGTGTAAAAAGAGCTACTTCAATTGTTAGAGTTCTTCAAGAATTAGATGTAAGTTCAAGTAGATTAATTGCAGCTGGAAGAAGCTATTTTAACCCGTTGGTTGAAAATGATACACCTGAAAATAGATCAATAAATAGAAGAACTAGGATTATTATTATGCCTAAAATTGATCAATTTTATGATATGATTGAGCAAGAGATGAAAAGCCTTTCTAAATAACAAGTATACTTCTTATTAAAACCCGCTTAAAGCGGGTTTTTTTATGAAATAATTTTAAGTTTAGAAAATCTCAAAAGTAGCTTTTTACTTCCAAACTTTTCAAATATTATTTCAGCTTTACGATTTTCACCATTACCCTCAATAGATTTTACTTCTCCCTTTCCAAATCTTTCATGTAAAACGATATTTCCGATGCATAATTTGTGACCGAAAAGATTTGAATTTCCAGAGTATCTTTTAATTTTAACAAAATTTTTGGGAGGTCTATTTTCGGGTTTTTTATATCTTATACCAACTTTATTAAAACTAGACTTTTCCAAATGTAAAATATTATTAAACTTTTGATTAATATTATTTTGAATAAATTCTTTATTTATTTCATTGATAAATCTACTTTTTTCTGAATCAACAAGCTTACCCCAACGATATCTTGATAAAACATAAGAAAGAAAAACTTTTTTTTCTGCCCTGGTTAATGCCACATAAAAAAGTCTTCTTTCCTCCTCAAGCTCATTCCTAGAATTTAAATTCATTGCACTAGGAAATAAATTTTCTTCCAATCCAACTATATATACATATGGGAATTCTAGCCCTTTAGCTAGATGGATAGTCATTAACGAGACCTTATTGCTATCGTTTTCATTATTATCTTGATCAGTAGCTAATGCAATATTTTGTAAAAAAGACGAAACACTTTTGTCATTAACTTCATCATTATCAACAAAGTCTTTAATACCATTTAATAATTCTTCAATATTTTGAATTCTATTAACACCCTCTAAAGATTCGTCATTTTTATATAAGTTATATAAACCCGATTGTCTTAAAACCTCCTTCGTAATCTCAAAAATATTAAAAGAATTGATTTTTAATTTTAAACTCTCTATCATAACAAGAAAATCAGATAATTTATTTTTTGTAGAACTATTTAAAATTTTTGTCGACTTTAAAAAATTTTTGATAAAATTATAGTCAGAAACATTATTCTTTTTTGATTCAATTGAAATCTTGTTAAGAGTTGTTTGACCTATCCCCCTGATAGGAAAATTAATTATCCTTTTAAAGGCCTGTTCATCATTATCATTAACCAAAAGTCTCAAATAAGCTATAACATCTTTAATTTCCTTTCTTTGATAAAAAGATAATCCACCATATACTCTATATGGAATATTTTTCTTTCTTAAAGCATCTTCAAAAGATCTAGACTGTGCATTGGTTCTATATAAAATAGCAAAATCACTATTTATTAATTGATTTTGCATTTTTGATTCATAAATCGAACTCGCAACAAACCTCCCCTCTTCTCCATCGGTTAATAGTTTATTAACACTTATTTTTTGACCAGATTCATTTTCTGTCCATACATTTTTTTTAAGTCTTTTCTGATTATTTTCGATTAAACTATTAGCAGCATTAACAATATTCTTAGTTGATCTATAATTTTGCTCTAATCTAAAAATTTTTGAATCAGGAAAATCTCGCTGAAAATTTAAAATATTATTAATATTTGCACCTCTAAAGCTATAAATACTCTGTGCATCATCTCCAACTACACATATGTTTTGAAATTTATCAGAAAGTGCCTTAATTATCAGATATTGTGAGTGATTTGTGTCTTGATATTCATCAACTAATATGTATTTAAATATATTTTGATACTTAGCTAATGTTTCAGGGTATTTAGTCAATAATTCATTTGTTTTTAATAATAAATCATCGAAATCCATAGCTCCGGCTTTAAAACATCTGTTAACGTATTCACTGTAAATTTGATTAAAACTAGGTCTATTTGATATTTTATCAGCCAGTAACATTTCTTCATTATTAAAATAGTTTTCAGCAGAAATAAAATTATTTTTCATTGATGAAATTCTAGAAAACATCAATTTATATTTATAATTATCTTTATCTAAATTTAACTCTTTAACAATTCTACTAATAAGTTTTTGGGAATCATCAGTATCATATATTGTAAAATTGGATGTAAACCCTATTTTGTGTGCTTCAATTCTTAAAATCCTTGCAAAAACAGAATGAAAAGTTCCCATCCATAAGTTTCTTGCTTCTTCACCAACTATTTGACCTACCCTATCTTTCATTTCTCTAGCTGCCTTATTGGTAAAAGTAAGGGCAAGAATATTAAAAGGATCTATACCTTCAGTCATTAAATATGAAATTTTGTATGTTAAAACTCTGGTTTTTCCAGAACCAGCTCCAGCTATAATAATCATAGGACCATCTTTATGAAGTGTCGATTCAAGTTGGGATTTATTTAGATTTTTAAGAAAATTATCCAATTTAGATTATTTGGAATTAAATTAAATGTTTTAAACATATTTAAAGTCTAAAATTAACATATTTATAAACAAATTTTAATCTTTTCTTATTTAAAAAAATATTAAATTTAATCTGATGAAAAATGATATTTTAAATACTTCAATTGAATTTTTAAAAGGTGTGGGGCCTAATCGGGCTAAACTTATAAAAAGTGAATTGAAAATTTTGACATTTAGAGATTTATTATTTCAATTCCCTTTTAAGTATATTGATAAAACATCTTATCACAAAATATCAGAAATAAGATCTCTTAAAACTGAAGTTCAGATTATTGGAAGTATTTCAGATTTGAAAGAAATTGGAATAGGTAACAAAAAAAGAATTGTTGCTAAGTTTTTTGATAGTACAGGTACAATCGAATTAATTTGGTTTAAATCTAGCAAATGGCTTATCGATTCAATTAAATTAAATACAAAGTATATAGCATTTGGTAAAATAAATATTTTTAAAGGTAAATATTCAATTGCTCATCCGGAATTAGAACTTTATGATGACTTAAAGCTACAACAAAGAACAAAGTTAAATGCTGTATATCCTTCAACCGAATTACTAAATAAAAGAGGTATTAATAATAAGGTAATATGTAGTTTAATCGAAGAATTATTGATTTCAGTTAATAATAAAATTGAAGAAAACTTACCAGAATATATAATCAAAAAATTTAAACTCTTAAAAAGAAGAGAATCTTTAATTATTATTCATAAGCCTAGAAGTATTACGGAATTAAAAAAAGCTATATATAGATTGAAATTTGAAGAAATTTTTTATTTACAAATTAGATTAATCAAAAGAAATATAAGTAGAAAAGAAAAAATAAAAGGGTATACATTTAATGTAATTGGAGATAAATTTGAAGATTTTTTTAAAAATCATTTAACATTTAAATTAACGAGTGCTCAAAAAAGTGTTTTAAAAGAAATACGGAAAGATTTGGGTAGTGGTGCTCAAATGAATAGGTTACTTCAAGGTGATGTTGGTTCTGGTAAGACAATAGTTGCTTTTATGTCTGCACTCATAGCTATTGGAAATGGATTTCAAGCATGTATTATGACTCCAACTGAAATTTTGTCATACCAACATTACAATAAATTTAATGAGATATGTAAGTTACTGAATATCAACATGAAAGTGTTAACAGGCTCAAGTAAAACTAAATATAAAAAAGAATTAAAATTGAGTTTAATTGAAGGAGATATCGATTTATTAATCGGAACCCACGCAATTATTTATGACGGTATTGTTTTTAAAAATTTAGGAATTGCTATTATTGATGAGCAACATAAATTCGGAGTTGCTCAAAGAAGCAAACTTTGGCATAAAAATAATTTACCACCACACATACTAATAATGACAGCTACACCTATTCCAAGAACACTCGCAATGTCAGTTTATGGAGATTTAGATATGTCTATTATTAACGAGCTTCCTCCAGGCAGAAAACATATTAACACTATACATCAAACAAATAAAGATAGACTTAAGTTAATAGATTTTGTAAAGCTACAAATTAGCAAGGGTAGACAAATTTATGTTGTTTACCCTTTAATAAAAGAAAGCGAAAAACTTGATTTTAAAGACCTGATAGATGGATATGAAAGTTTTTCAAGAGATTTTCCTATGCCAGATTATCAAATATCAATTGTACATGGAAAAATGAAAAATGAAGATAAAGATTATGAGATGAAAAGGTTTATAGAAAATAAAACTCAAATTTTGGTTTCAACAACCGTCATAGAAGTTGGTGTAGATATCCCTAATGCAACCGTAATGATAATAGAAAGTGCCGAAAGATTTGGTCTATCCCAGCTGCATCAACTTAGAGGAAGAGTTGGAAGAGGATCACATAATAGCTATTGTTTTTTAATAACCGGTGACAAGAGAACTAAAGAGAGTAAAATAAGGATGAAAACTATGGTTTCCACTAACGATGGATTTATTATTGCAGAAAAAGACTTAGAGTTAAGAGGGCCAGGGAATATAATAGGAACTCAACAAAGTGGAGAAATGCCTTTAAGAATAACGAATTTAGTAGCTGACTCTCAATTAATTCATAAAATTAGATTACTTGTGATGAAAATTTTAGAAAAAGATCCTGATTTAATTAATGTAAACAATAAAATAATTAACAACTACTTAAAATTAATAATAAATAAAAAAAATATTTGGGAATATATCAGTTAAGCTATTGAGTTCTTAAAGATGATAGAAAACCCTCAAAACCTAGCTTAAATTCATCAAATTTAACCCCAGTTGCAGGGCCATTAAAACCTGTATGTATAAGTTTAACTTTATTTTTTTTATCAATAACAATTAAAGTCGGGTATGAGATTAAGGTATCTAGAGATTCAAGTTTGCTGGCTGCAGTTAATTTATTACTTGTACCAAACTGTGCAAGTAGAATATCATAATTAATATTTAATCTGTCTTTTAAATTTTTTAAATTTTTTATGGCTTGATCTTTACTCTTTGCATACTCAAATGCTATTGAAACTAGTGTGATGTCATCATAATCACTGATTAATTTAGATAAATATCTAGACTCATCTAGACAATTTGGACACCAAGACCCCATCAACTGAATCAAAACTATTTTATTCTTAAATTTTTTATCATTATTAGAAACTAAATTACCCTCGATGTTTTCAAAACTAAATATAAACTCATCATATCCCTCTTTTAATTTTGTAAGTCCATATGGATCAGATAATTCAAAATTATCATCTTTATAAGCTTTAAAGGAAATTGCATCATAATTACCCCTATACAAATAACCATTTATTGTATCATTATTTATATATCCATCCATCAAATAACCTCTATATCCATTGAAATTTGACATACTAAACCTCTTTCCCCTAACTACACCTTCCATAAAACCATAATCACCTGTTTCTGTTCGAACAGTTCCATTAATCTCATTATTTAATTGATTAACTATCATTTCAGCATTAAAAATATTATTATCACCATTATTGAAAATGACATGCCAGTTTCCAGAAAATATTTTATAATCCTTTTCTTTAGGGGTAGGAAATCTATTACTACCTAGCATTGCTGAAAAAGGAATTTTTCTTGACAAACTATTATTATAATAAAAACCTCTTAAAGAATCATTATGATTTTTAAACATAATAAAATCTTCAAAAACATAAGAAGTAAGCTTAATTGAATCTCCAAAAGTTGAATTAATTTGAAGATAAACATTCTCGTTATAATTAGTAATTTTAATAACCGAATCTTTAATGATAAAATTAAAAGGAATGCTTACAGAGTCGTTAGCTTTTAGATAACCAATAAATTCTTTTTCACTGGAAATACTCCCACTACAACTAAAAACGGAAAATCCTACAACTAAAAAAACAATTAATCTAATCATATTCTAAATATCTGCAAAAATTAGTTATTAAAAAAAAGTTTTTGATTTCATTAGATAGTTAGTATTATTATATTTGCTTATAATCCTTAAAATTTCTGATGAAAATTTCATACAATTGGCTCAAAGAATATCTAGATATAACAGACAACTATAAATTGGTTGCTGAGAAATTAACAGACTTAGGTCTTGAAGTTGAAGGAACATCAAAATATGAATCTATACCTGGTAGTTTAGAGGGTGTTGTTGTTGGTAAAATAATTTCATTAAAAAAACATCCAAATGCCGATAGACTAAAAGTAACTACAGTTGATATCGGTTCAGAAAATAATATTCAAATTGTTTGTGGAGCTCCAAATGTAGATATAAATCAAACTGTAGCTGTTGCAACCTGTGGAACAATTCTTTACCCTAACAACAAAAAGTTGAAAATTAAAAAAAGTAAAATAAGAGGTGAGGAAAGTAACGGGATGATTTGTGGAAAAGATGAGTTAAATTTAGGTGAATTTGATGAAGGCATAATGGTGCTTGAAAACAAACACAAAGCAGGAACTCTTCTTAAAGATATTTTTAACACAGAATCAGATTGGATATTTGAAATTGGCTTAACACCAAATAGAGCGGATGCAATGAGTCATTTTGGTGTAGCTAGAGATCTTAGATGTAAGCTAATTCATGAAGGAAATAAAATTAAGTTAAAAACTCCATCTGTTAGTAATTTTATTGTTGATAAAAGAACAAATAATATTAAAGTAACAATTGAAAATGAAAATATTGTAAGGAGATATTGTGGAATTGTAATGGAAAATATTACAATAGCCGAATCTCCATTGTGGCTACAAAATAGATTAAAATCAATAGGCATAACACCAACTAATAATGTGGTTGATGTTACTAATTTTGTTATGCATGATATAGGTCAGCCGCTTCACGCATTTGATTATGATAAGATTGAAGGTAACACGATAATTGTAAAAAGAAATAAAAAAGAAACTAAATTCATCGCTCTTGACGAAACTGAACATTTTGTTACCAAAAATGATCTCATGATATATGATGCTAAACAACCGCTTTGTATTGCAGGTATTTATGGAGGAATGCACTCGGGTATCTCAAAATCAACAACAACTATTTTTTTAGAAAGTGCATATTTTGATCCCATATGTGTTAGAAAAAGTGCTAAACATCATAATTTAAGTACAGACTCATCATATAGATTTGAAAGAGGGGTTGATCCCTCAATAACAAAATATGCCCTAAAAAGAGCAGCTTTACTATTAAAAGATATTTGTAAAGAAGCATTAATATCAAGTGATATTATTGATCTATATCCAAAAACAATAGAAGATACTCAGGTTATATTAGGTTTTAATAAAATCCAAAAAACCATTGGACAACACATCGAAAAAGAAATTGTTAAAAATATAATAAGTTCCCTGGATATTAAAATTAACAGTATAACAGAATCTAAACTTGGATTATTAATCCCATCTTACAGAAATGACGTAAAAAGAGAAGCTGATGTTGTTGAAGAAATATTACGAATTTACGGATATAATAATATTAAATCATCAACTAAAATAAATCAATCTGTCAAACTTGAAAAAAGTAGTGTTAAGAACAAACTAACAAACACAATAGCTGACCATTTAGTTTCTTTAGGATTCTATGAGATAATGACTAATTCATTGATTTCATTTAAACAAAATAAATTAAATCTAGATAAAGAAAAATTAAATAATGTAGATGTAATAAATTATTCCAGTATTGACCAGTCACAATTAAAAAATTCAATGATTTTTTCAGGATTAAATTCAATTAAGCATAATGTGAACAGAAAGAATGGTGATTTAAAATTATTTGAATTTGGCAAAGAATATTTTAAAGATAAGGGAAAGTATAATGAAAATGAAAAGCTCGCAATATTTATATATGGAAATAAAAATCAAAATAATTGGAATGAAAAAGAAAAGAAATCTGATTATTTCTTTTTAAAAGGGATTGTAAAATCAATAACAGAAAAAATTGGATTTAACAAAACCAAAGCAAAACCGGTTTTAACAGATAATCTTCAAGAAGGAGAAAGTTTATTCTTTAAGAAATTTGAAATTATTAGATATGGAATTATTAATAATTCTATTTGCAATCAATTTGAAATTGAATCAGAGGTTTATTATGCAGAATTTGATATAAAAAATATTTTGAAAAATATTTTAGATAAACCCATACTATATAAGCAGATTTCCAAATTCCCTGAGGTTTCAAGAGATTTATCAATTTTAATTGATGATAAAATAAATTATGATAAAATCCATAATTCTATAAAACAGATAAATCAAAAATTAATTAGAGATATCTCATTATTTGATGTATATAGAGGTGAAAAATTACCAAAAAATAAAAAGAGCTATGGCTTAGCTTTTAAAATACTTGACAATAATAAAACTTTGTCTGAACAGGAAATTGATGGATTAATGGAGCAAATTATCTTAAAATTAAAAAAAGAATTTAAAGCTGAGTTAAGATAGTGAATACATAGAGTTTCTTAACTCTTTTATTTTTTCATTATTCATATACTCATCAAAAGCCATATACCGGTCAATTACTCCTTTAGGAGTGAGCTCAACTATTCTGTTTGCAATTGTTTGAGCAAATTGATGATCATGTGTAGATAAAAGCACTGTTCCTTTAAATTTTTTTAACGAGTTGTTAAAAGCTGTAATACTTTCAAGATCAAGATGATTTGTTGGCTCATCTAATATCAAAACATTACCTTTTTTCATCATCATCTTCGAAATCATACATCTAACTTTTTCACCACCTGATAAAACAGTGCATTTTTTCAGTGCTTCTTCCCCAGAAAATATCATTTTACCCAAAAAACCTCTAAGATAAACCTCTTCTCTTTCTTCTTCTGTTTTAGTCCAATTTCTTAACCAATCAACTAATGAAATATTTTTAACAAAAAATTGACTATTATCTAAAGGTAAATACGAATGATTGGTAGTAACTCCCCATTTAAAGCTACCAGAATCAGAAGTTAAATTACCTGCAATGATTTGATAAAAACTAGTTGTTGCACGAGAATCCCTTGAATAAAGAAGCACTTTGTCTCCTTTAGATAGGTTCAAATCTATTTTACTAAACAACAATTCATTATCAATTGATTTTGACAGCTCTTCAATATTTAAAATTTGATCTCCAGCCTCTCTTTCTCTTTCAAAAATTATTGCTGGATATCTTCTGCTAGACGGTTTTATTTCATGTATATTAAGCTTTTCAATCATTTTCTTTCTACTTGTTGCTTGCTTACTTTTAGCAACATTAGCGCTAAAACGAGCAATAAACTCTTCTAACTCTTTCTTCTTTTCTTCGGCTTTTTTATTCTGTTGAGATCTCTGTCTAGCTGCTAATTGAGAAGACTCATGCCAAAAAGTATAGTTTCCAGAATAATGATTTATTTTTCCGAAATCAATATCAGAAATATGAGTGCATACGGAATCTAAAAAATGTCTATCGTGAGAAACAACTATAATACAATTATCAAAATTTGCTAAATAATCCTCAAGCCAAGTGATAGTTTCATAATCTAAATCGTTAGTTGGCTCATCCATGATTAAAACGTCTGGGTTGCCAAACAAAGATTTTGCAAGTAAAACCCTAACTTTTAATTTAGGGTCTATATCCGTCATTTTTGTTTGATGCAAATGTTCTTTTACTCCTAAATTCGACAATAATGAAGCTGCATTACTTTCCGCATTCCAACCATCCATTTCTTCATACTTTACTTGTAGTGAGCCAATTTTTTCAGCATTTTCGTCTGAATAATTTTCATATAAATGATCAATCTCTTTCTTTATTTGGAAAAGAGATAAATTTCCCATTATAACGGTTTCAATAACAGAGTTTTCATCATAAAGAGTGTGGTCTTGATCCAACACAGACATTCTTTTACCTGGTTCAAGATAAACACTACCTGATGTAGGATCAACTTTACCACTTAAAATTTTTAGAAAAGTAGATTTGCCAGCTCCATTAGCTCCAATTATACCATAACAATTACCATCATTAAAAGACGTGTTTACATTGTCAAAAAGAATTCTTTTGCCAAACTGAATTGAAAGATTTGATACTGAAAGCATTTTAAATTTTTATTTGGCGCAAAAATAGAAATTAATTCCCTTTTTTATGATCTTTTAAAAATTTATCTAAACCGATATCTGTAAGAGGATGTTTTAATAAGCCTGTGATAGACGAAAGTGGAGATGTAATCACATCTGCGCCAATTTTAGCACAGTCTATAATATGCATTGTGTGTCTAATTGAGGCAGCTAGAATTTCTGTTTTAAAGTCATAATTGTCATATATATCTCTTATTTCTGAAATTAGATTCAATCCGTCAGTGGAAATATCATCTAATCTACCCAGAAATGGAGAGACATAATTAGCTCCAGCTTTTGCAGCTAATAATGCTTGCCCTGCTGAAAATACTAGAGTAACATTTGTTTTGATGCCTTTATTTGAAAAATATTTAGCAGCCTTCACACCATCTTTAATCATTGGAAGTTTTACTACTATTTGGTTATTAAGAGAAGCTAATTCGCCCCCTTCTTTAACCATATTTTCATAATCAGTTGCAATAACCTCTGCCGAAACATCTCCATCTACAATTTCACAAATATCTTTATAATGTTGAAGAATGTTGTTTTTTCCGGTAATTCCCTCTTTTGCCATAAGGGATGGGTTTGTTGTAACTCCATCTAAAATACCTAAATCTTGCGCTTCTTTAATCTGGTCAAGATTAGCCGTATCAATAAAAAATTTCATATCATTAGTTTGTATAAATTTACGATAAAAAATAGCGTGTTTATGAATACAATTTAAAAAAGTTTTAACACTAAAAATTCAAAAACTCTTTGGGGTAAAATAAACTTCAAAACTATACCAAATCTTTCTAAAAAAGAGCCAGAAATATATTTTTTCTTAGGATTCTTTAAGTGTATGATTTTGTTAACAAGTTTTGCAACCTTTATAGGATTAGCTCCTTTTGTTATATTTTCGTTCATTTTATTCAGCGACGAGTTATATTTAAATTCATAAGGAGAGCCATCAATTACAGGAGAATGGAATCTGCCTTTTGATATGTTAGTTAAATAATCTCCAGGCGCAACGCAAACAACCTTTACATTAAAGTCTTTTGTTTCCATGTTAAGAGTTTCTGAAATGATATCTAATGAAGATTTTCCGGCACTGTAAATTGATCTAAACGGAGTGCCAATATGACCAGCAATTGATGTAATATTAATTATTAAACCTGAGTTATTTTTCCTCATGTATGGCAAAACCGTTTTGATAAGATTTATCGGGCCATATAAATTTGTTTTAAAATGTTTTTCAATTTCAACATTTGGCGTCTCCTCCAAGGGTCCTGTTATCCCTACCCCAGCATTATTTATTAAAACATCAATTCTTCCTTGATCTTTTATAATTTTTTCTACACATTCATTTATTGATTGTTCAGAGGTAACATCTAATTTAACAGGTAAAAATAAAGTGTTTTCTAATTTATTTAAATCTCTGCTGGAACCATAAACAATATAGTTATTATTTTCACTTAAATAAGTAGCTATGGCCTTTCCTATTCCTGAAGATCCACCTGTTATTAAAATTACCTTTGACATAATGATACAAAAATGGCAAGCTATCTACATCACACTGCTACAACCGAATACCTTTGCTGTGTTCCCACCCTGGAGGATTAATCAGGAGCTA
>NZUH01000003.1 GCA_002697255.1 Flavobacteriaceae bacterium
GATGAATTAAACACTGTAAATAAATTTAGAAATTCAACTTTACAATTAAAACTAGGATATCAGATAAATAAAAATTTTGATATTAAACTAAATTCAAGATATTTTGCGCAATCAATTGATAATGTTGCATCTAATTTGTTATCCGGAGAAAGTTTTACTGCTGAAGACAATATTAATTTATCTGTTAGTCATAAATCAAAAAAAATCAACACTGATTTGGATATTTATTTTACATCGTTCTATGGTGATGAATACTTAGATGATGATAATGGAGAGCGGTTCAGCGAGAGTTTTTATGATCAGATACTATTTAAACCTGAAATTAAATCAATATACTCTTTAAATAAAATGGATAAAATAGTATTAGGATTTGGTCTTAAACATGAATCTCTAAATAGAACATATTTTGATATAAATCCAAAACAAAATTCACCCTTTGCATATTTTCAATATGATTACCATCCAAACAAAAAATTCAATTTGATTTTTGGAGGTAGATTCGATAAATTTGAAGAGTATAAATCTCAGATTAGTCCAAAATTTTCAGGTAGATATAAGATAGATGACTTAAATTCCTTGAAGCTTTCCATAGGATATGGATTTAAAGCTCCTGATTTTAGACAATTATATTTTAATTTCTCAAATACAAGTGTAGGTTATTCTGTAATAGGATATAATGTTATAAATAATGTTATAAATCAATTAATTGAAGAAGGTCAAATAGCAAATATAATAATCCCGTTAAGTGATTTTAATACACCTCTAAAACCTGAAAGCTCATTGAGTATTAATATTGGCTATGATAGAATTTTTAACGACTATTTAAGCATTAAATCAAATCTATTCGTTAACTCAACAAAAAATTTAATTGACTACAGGGTAATAGCGAATAAAACGAATGGACAAAATGTATTTAGTTATTACAATATAAATAATGTAAGTACTTACGGACTAGAAGTTGAAACAAAATTCAAAGCTGATAATAATTTTGACATTTCATTTGGATACCAATTATTATATGCTTTCGATATAGATGCCAGAAAATCATTTGAAAAGGGTGAAGTTTACGCAAGAGAGAATCCATTATCGCCAGCTTTTAGATTAAAAAAATCAGATTATTTTGGTTTATATAACAGGTCCAGACATATGGGTGTCTTAAAAGTAAATTACACTAACCAAGAAAGGAATTTTAATTCAAATTTAAGGCTAAAGTATAGAAGCAGGTATGGTTTATATGACTCAAATTCAAACAACTATTTAGATATATATGATAATTTTGTTAAAGGATATATTACTGCTAATTTTTCCTTCAATAAAAATTTAAAAAAAAACTTTATAATTTCTACGGGAGTTGAAAATATCTTTAACTATAAAGACCCTAATAATATCCAAAACCTAAGTGGAAGAATTCTTTATCTAAAACTTAAATACGGAATTAATTAAAATAAAATATTTTTATTATTAATATTTTTTGGCACTTGACAGGAATCATTTTTACCAAACAGTCTATATCTATTCTTAGCTATTAAATTGTAAAAAATATCGATAATAAAATTTGGGGTCATTTTAATAAATGATTTGATAATAATATTAATTCTTAAATGATCAAGACAATATTTAATTGCGTTAGATTTAGTTAGAATATCTTTATTTCCATTAATCACAAACAAAGTGTTTCCTAATTTTAGGTTTGGATATTCCTTTTTAATGTAATTACTTTCAAAATTTGTGAAATAAATATTTTTTTTAGGATTATTTTTTGAAAGCCAACTTGTATAATTATTACATAGAATACAAAAACCATCAAAAACAACTATAATTTTTTTCATTTTTAAAATTTATATTGAAGGGTGAAATAATAATTCCTTGGTGGTGACGGTATAATTCCTGGTCCGGGATATCCAGTTGCTCTTCTTGTAAAATAATAATTATCCAATATATTATTTATACCTGTTTCAAACTTTATTTTTCCTAAACTATAATTTAAAGATAAATCTAATACATCATAAGATGGAATTAAACCTATAACTCCACTGAGGTTTGATTCTGTTGAATTTGAAGAATCTGAGAACTGATTTGATAAATAAGAATATTGTAAATATGAAATAAAGTTTTTATATCCGAATTTAATACCTGTCTTTATATTATATTTTGGTACAAATTCAACTTCTTTTCCCTGAACACCAGGTTCGTTTGAATTACTATATTTTGAATCAATCAAAGAAAAATTAAAAAAAGTAGTAAATATATAACTTGGATTTAAATTAATTAGCTTTCTAAAATTTAAATCAACTATACTTTCTAGGCCATATATTTTGGCATCTCCTGTGTTTGTTCGATAAGCTTTTACATTGCCATCATCAAATAGTTTTTGAATAAAACCAATTCGGTTATTGTAAGCTAAGTGAAATAAACTAAAGTCAAAATTTATAATATTATTATAATCACCTCTAATTCCTAAATCAATTGTATATCCATTTTCATCAGAAATTTCTGGATCAATAGCATAAGCTGGATTCACAGTGCTAATATCTGCGAAAGTTACAGATCTATAGTTTTGAGAAAAGTTAGCATATGACTCAATTTTATCGCTTAAATCGTATGTTAATCCAATTCCTGTTAAAAGAAATAATCTTTCGTTCTTTCTATTTTCAAAAATAGTATCATGTTGTATAACGTTTTGAGCTGCATCTTGAATAATTCTTTCATATTGTCCATTGGATTTTGTATTTATATAATCTAATCTAAATCCTGGCGTTAATGATAATTTTTCTGAAAGCTTAATTATATTCTCTCCAAAAAAAGAAATATTTTGATTTGGATATTTGTAAACTGATTGATTATTATAATTAGGGAATTCATCAAAATAAAGGTTAAAATCTGCATTTGAAAGATTACTTCCAGGCCCTTGCATACTTTCGTTATTTGCAAAATATAATTTTGATCCAAGAACAAAAATGGATTCTTTGCCTAAAATTTTATAAATACTTAAGTATTTTGACTCTAATCCAATATTATTAAAATCACCAAATATTAAGTCTCTTGGTCCGTTATCATCAACTTGATCTACTCTATTAACTCTGAAACCCAATGCGTTTCTTGTTGCATTTAATGCAAATAAATTTAATGAAAGTGATTCGTTTGGATTAAACTCATAATTATAGGTAAGGTTATATAATAACCATTCTACACTGAACCAATTTCTTGATCTGTTTGATTGAAATGGATCAAATTCAAACATTACATCATTTAATCCACCAGCTTGTTGAGATAAATAGGTAAAATAAGTAAAATCAAAAGATATTTTTGACTTATCATTGATATCATAAATTGTTTTTAAAAAAATGTTTTTAGAATTAAAAAAAGAGTTTTCTCTAAAACCATCACCCTGTTTAAAATTAAAATAAGAATAGTATCTAAATTTTCCTGATGAACCTTTATAACTAGTAAAATTTGTATAAAGATTATTACTTCCATAAGAGTTTCTTAAAATCAACTCATCCTTTTGATTTATTTTTGGTTCTTTTAAAACAAAGTTGACTAATCCTCCAAACTGTGTTCCATATTGCAAAGAGGCGGCACCTCTAATTATTTGTATATTTTTAATAGCTTCAGCTGGTGGGGTATAATAACTTTCAGGATATCCTAAAACATCAGCACTGATGTCATAGCCATTTTGCCTAGTATTAAAATTAGAAGATCTATTGGGGTCTAATCCTCTACCTCCAATATTTAATTGAAGACCAGCATCGTCGTTTTGGAATATATTTAATCCAGCTATTTGTGAATAAATTTGTCTTGAGTTATTACTAGATAAGTTAGCCATGCTTTGATCTACAAGAATTACCTCATTTTTCTTACCCTCAAAAATACTTGTTCCTTCAACTGCATTTAATCTTTGAAGTGAAAAAACTTTTTCATTTCTTACAATAATCTCTATTTCATCAAGATTTTCGATTAATGGCTTTAGATAAATAATATCAGAACTTTCAAGCGCATTTGAATTAATCTCTTTAACAAAATAATTTTCTGAATAAAATGAAAGTTTTGAATTTTTACTGATGGTAAAACTATAGAAACCTGAATCATCAGAAATATCTAATAAGCCAATATTGTTTGAATATATCTTTACATTAAATATTTTATCTCCGCTAATATCGTCAATGATATAACCTGAAAATTTATTTTGTGAAAATATCGGATTGGATATAATCAAAATAAAAATTATAACACTATAATAAACTTTTAATTTCATCTGTAAAAGGTATAATCCATTTTATATGTTTAAAACTTCTTTTTTGTTTGTATAAATCTATTTTAGGATCAACAAATTGTTGACTTGGTCTTCCGTTTAATGTTACATAACTTTCTGCATATACTGACACGTCTTTAAATCCTTTGTTTTTATAAATATCCCCAAGATAATGAGCATACTCAAGAATCATATCAGGCTGGAAACTCATTTGTTTTTCTTGAAACATTGTCAAATAATCCCTGTTATTAACCTTAATAAATTTACCATTAGATTTATCCACAATTTTGAAAGTAGTATAACCTGTCTTTTCGATTAACATAACTCTCCAAGAAAATCTATAACCTTGCTCATTCCAAAATAGCTCTCCAGTATAAAAAGCACTTCTGAGCGGGACAAGAATCTGAAAAATAAAAAAACCAGAAATAAAAAATAATGATATTTTATTTTTATTTAAGCCTTTAATAGACTTATAATCTTCTAAAATATTATTTTTTTCTTTTGAAAATGATTTAAAAAATTCAATAATTTTTTTATGAAATGAACTGTTAAAAAATATAATACAACTAAAAATCATTATGTATGGAAACATTCCAATTGGGGGAAATAAAATTCTAGTAAGTATATGGAATATTATGACCATTATAAAAGCAAATACCCTTGTTCTTTTAAATAAAAGCAAAAAAGGAATAGAAATATCATATAGCATCCCTCCCCAGCTAAATAAATAATATGAAAATTCTTTTTGTAATAACGATTCACCAATTAAGGGAATTGAGTATTTAGTTTTTAACCAAATTTTTAATGGTTGAGCATTAATTAACCAATCGGAGTTTATTTTAGCTAAACCAGCGTATAAATAAACCAATACAATTAATAATTTTAACGAATCAATTGTCCATTTAGGAATTTTATTATTACTCTTAGAATCTATAGAAAAATAAGAATTACATGGTAAGAAAATCATCAAAAAAGAAATAGAACTAACTAAATAATAATGGTTTAAATAAGTAGTTTTGTCCATTAACTCAATATATGTAAAACTCAAAAAGAGAGTAACAATTGCATATTTATATTTATAACCAAGCATTACAAATAGAGCTGAAAAAAAGCAAATATAAAATATCAAATAAGTGTAAATACCCATTGGTTTTACCCAAGAAAACCCATAATAAGAAAAATGAAAATCAGGAACTATATAAAGAGAATCAATCCATCCATTATACCAAAATCTTAAAATAGTAATCATTACAAGAATTCCAAAACCAATTCTGTATATAGATAATGGATAAGGTGAAGAATCTTTATTTAAATAATCAGATATTAATTTTTTCATTAATTAAAAAATTACTAATCCCCATCAGCATCGTAGTAATCAACAGAAATGCCTAAAATAGACAACATATTTGTTTTTAACCTTACAACAGCTTGCTGAATTGCATCATATGCTTCAAGCATTTTAATATTATCTGCTTGAATTTGAATTACGAAATTATCATTTAATAAAAGTAATTTTTGCATTGAATTTTCAAAAGAAGACACTATATCATCTTCTAAACCTATAAACATAGTTGAATCAGAGTAATTTGTATCATCTAGATAAGCCAAATAATCATATAAACCTTCACCATCAATCTGATTAGATCCAAAATGAATACCATTAAAAAAGTTATATGATGCTTGAAGACCTTCAATTGCTAAAAGTTTTGAAATATTACCTTTATAATATGCTTCAACATTTTGAGGTAATTCACCAGACCATACACCTGCTGGGATACCAATTTTATTAGCCCTAAGACCTTTCTCAAAATAGTAAACAAAATCATTAGAAAGCATGTTTAAACTTGAAGTGGATGAATTTCCAGATGAATTAATAAAACTTTCTTTATTGGATTGCCAATAATCAATAACCAAATCAGTATTCTCAACCATTTTATCAGATAATATATTCAAATAGTTCATGGTAAGATTATCTTGTCCAGAGCTCAAATAAATATTTAATATCGACTGATTATCTTCAGCCAATCCAAATAATAGATAATCTATAGCAGGAAAACCCTGAGCCGAATATTGATTTGAATTACTATCTAAATCAATATTAGCTGCATTTATATTATCGGATATTCTTGAAATATTAGCAGGATAAATATTCATTTTTGAAGCATAAAAAATCTCCTCAGCATAACCAATGTTAAACATTTCTATATGTTGCCATGCTTTGTATGCTTCGATAAATTGGTTTTGCAGCTGTTGCAGATTTGTTATATCTCTGTTATTATCAAATACCTCAACATTAGATTTAAATAAATCAAGTTCATTTTTAAAATTATTGTGAGCTGGAATAATAATATTATTTACAATATTTGAAAGTAATGCTTGACGATCATAATTGTCTGAGGAGCTTGAGTTTGAATCATCACTGTCAGAACAAGAAAGAATAATACATAAAATAAAAAAATTTAAAAAAAAGAATTTATTAAACTTCATAATTTTTATTAATTAAATAGGAAACAGCGACAAATATCGCTGCTTCCGTTCAAAATTTAGAAAACAAAAAAATAAATTAGCATGAAATACTAATCTATTATGATTTAACTAATATTTAATGTTACACCATTAGCTTCAAATGCTTGAAGTACTAGCGCGATCATACCTGGGTATTGTGAACTTGCTGGTGCAGTTAAAGCACCTGGATTTACAGAATGAAAATCTCCTAGATAATTATCTAAGAAATACTCAACTGTTGATTTATCCATAAAAGGCTCATCATTTCCGTTATTAGTAAACTGTAAACTTAATAGGAATCCCCAAGCTTCAGAAAGTGAGTGATGTGCTTTAGCAATATTACCAGCTTCTAGTTTTGAGACATAATCATTCATATAGTGAATAGCATAGTAACCAATCACTTTAGAAAGCTCTACTTTAATTATTGCAGCTTGTTGATCTCTAAGTTCATAATTTTTATTCACGATAGCTGTTCTTCCCATAATAAAAGCATCATAAACAACTTCACCAATTCCTGGTTCGTAACCACCTTCATCATTTACTTTTTTAAAGTATTTCATTAAAAGACTTCCATTTCCAGATGGTAAAGTTCCAGCCGTAGATAAATCATCTTCTCCTTCAAGACCATATAAGTAACCAAAACCTTCATCCCATTTATGTTCCATATCCGTATAGTTATTATCACCCGATAGAACATCATTATCATTATCATCAATTCTTGAACCTGAATCTAGCTGATTTGGATGTATGTAGTTGTTTACAATTTGATCTAAAGTAAAAGCACCGATTAATCCTTTAAAGAATAATTGATCTATCTCTTGACCCATTGGATTTAGGTGATAAGTTGACGCGCCATCAGGGGTTGAAATAGCGCCAGCTGTTCCAGCAGACGCATCTGTATTCCAGTTTGGGACAACATTAGCAGCGAAATCAGTGATCATAGCGTCAAATCTAGATTTAGTAGTTGCACTTCCTGCTAGGGTTGAAGAAGCAGTTTTACTTCCAATGATTTTTGATGTACCGTTTAGTGACTCATCAGCAAAACCAGCAGAACCATTACCATCTCCGTTAAACATTAAATCTAATCCTGACTCTGTAGCAGAATTTGAATTTAAAGCAGAATATAATTCTTCAGCCTGATTTAACCTTGTTGTCTGACCAGAAAAACTAACAGTAGTCTCTCCATCCCTTGTAAATTCATAAGAATCTGGTACAACAATGTTTGTCGTATCAATATTATTATCAGATTCACATGAAAGAATAAAAACTGTAATTAGAAATATTGTTGTTCTATAAACACTTAAATTTTTCATTTTTTTTATTTTTTACAAATTTAAGTGTTTATTTATAATTAATCTAAATAAAAATAGAATTTAATTTAAATTGAACTTATAGCGATACTTTTTTTCTTAAATCGAAATAATTAGAAAGAACTTTAATCAAAATTAATAAACTTTAAGCGTTATAAAATTTGTAGATTAAGCTTATATATTTGCAGCTTATTAAATTTAAAATCTAAAAGTTATTTATAATGAAAAAATCAAAAGTAATTTTATTGTCTATTATATCACTATTTTTTTATAATTGTGATGATGACAGTCCTACCCCATTAAATATTGTTTCTTCAACAATTGAAGATTTATATGCTCCACAAGAAGGTGGGCAAGGTCAACCGATCTCTGGGGAATTTACCAAGTTTGACTTTGAATCTGGACTTATGACTGAAAGTTCAACCGAGTGGGATATTGCATTCAGAGGTACATCAATAATTGTGAATGGTGGGTCTTCACTCGCAACAGCTAATGAACCTGACAGAACTGGTGATGCTGGAGTGTATATTTATGATGGACTAATGTCAGAGATGAGTATAGTTGAAACATCATTGATTGAGCAAGATTCTTCAGATGGTTATGCTATTGTTACAGGGTCAGGTAATGGATGGTATACCTATGCCGGTCCTCCAACTTTTTTGATAAGCCCAACACCAGGAAAGATATTAGTTTTTAGAACAAGAGACGGGAAGTTTGCTAAAGTAGAAATTCTAAGCTATTATTTAGGTGCACCTGAAAATCCTGATGCGTTTGTTGATCAAGGTAGACATTACACATTTAACTATGTTTACCAACCAAATGAAGGAGTAACAGAATTCAATTAATTAAGAAAAAAACTTTGGACAACCATCCCCAAAGTAAATCAAATCTGAATCCGAGTATTCAAAAAACACTTCCGAATTAATTTTCAGAGGTGTTTTTGAATATAATGACCATATATTATTCTCATATTTACCTAAGAGCTTATAGCTTTTACCTTGAAAAAAACATTTTTCTATAATTATTGAATTTGAAGAAGAATTAACCAATCTTAGGTTTTCTGGTCGTATGTAATAAATCTTATTGTCTTTTGGGAATTTATTTATCTCACCTAACACTTCTGCACAATAACAATTTACAGGTTCACAATACATTTTTTCTGGATCTGAATATTGTTGAACAATTCCTGCCTTAAATATTAATATTTTATCAGAAATATTTAAAACGTCATTTATATCATGAGTAACTAAAATAGTTGTTGTATTTGTTTTTTTTATAATCTTACAAATTTCATCTCTAATTGAATATTTGATATTTGCATCAAGATTACTAAATGGTTCATCAAGAAGTAAAAGATCAGGCTCCCTAATAATTGATCTAGCAATACTAACTCTTTGTTGCTCACCTCCTGAAATTTCATGAGGGTATCTTTCTAAAAGATGATTTAGGTTAGTAAGCTTAATTAAATCTTTAAAATTTTTAAAATATTTTTTTTCCAAATTAAAACATATGTTCTTTTTAACATTTAAATGTGGAAATAATGTGTAATCCTGAAATACATATCCAATTTTTCTTCTTTGCGGTTTAACAAATAAGTTATTATCATTTATGATTTTATTGTTTAGAATAACTTTACCAGAATTGACACTTTCTAAACCAGAAAGACATTTTAAAAATGTTGATTTACCTGATCCACTTTCACCTACAAAGGAGATTAACTGACCTTTTTCAATAGAAAATGATAAATTTTTGATGACTGGAATGTCACCATAAGTTTTTACTAAATTTTTAACTTCTAAATACATCAGATTTTTCTAAAAAATTTTTTAAAAATATCAGCAATATACTGCAAATAAAAATAATCATAAATGAGTATATGCTTGAGAGAGGAATCATTTCTTCTACAGCAAATTCATAGGTTTGAGTTGCAAGAGTATCAAAGTTAAAAGGCCTTAAAATTAAGATGATTGGTAACTCTTTCATTATATCTATAAAAACCAATATTAAGGCTGTAAAAAAAGAATATTTATTTATAGGAAAATATATTTTTTGGAAAATTTTAAAATTAGATAGCCCTAAGTTTTTTGCCGAATCATCATATGATTCAGGTTGCTTTTCTAAACTTGATTTTATTGGAGATTTTCCAACAGCTAAAAATCTTATTATATAAGCATAAATAAGAATTATGAAATATATAATAAAGCTACCTATCAGGTTAACACTATAAAAATATTCATCAATTTTTGTCAGATAAATAATTACAGCTAAAGCAACGACTGCCCCAGGGATTGAATAACCAAGAGATATAAATTGATTTATATAAAAATATATTCTAGACTTAGAAATCTTTTCATTATAAAGAAAATATGTTGACAAAATCAAAATAATACTTGAAGCAGTTAAAGAAACAGAAAGAGAGTTGAATGTTAAACTAAACAGCCTATCTAAGTCAACACTTTCAAAGATTGAAAAAACATTAATAATATTAAATATGATCGGGATTAGGAATGCTAAAATGATAGGCACTAAACAAACAATATAAATCATAAACAGATTCCTTTTTCTAGGAAAATTGAGAGTATTTATCTTACTATTTTTTGAAAAACTAAATCTTTTAAACTGATGAAAATATTTTTCGATAAAAAACAAAAAAGCAACTATAAACAAAAGAATTGATGATAACTGAATAGCAGCACCGGTATCATTCATTGAATTCCATGACCTGAAAATACCTATTGTAAAAGTATTAACTCCAAAGTACTTAACCGCACCATATTCGTTTAAAACCTCCATTATAACTAGAAATAATCCAGAGAATATTGCTGGCCTAGACAATGGTAAAACTATCTTAAAAAGTGTTTGAAATCCGTTTAAGCCAAGATTTTTAGCAATCTCTAAATACCTTGAACCAAATAAACTAAATGAAATTCTTGAAACACTGTAAATATAAGGATATAAAGAAAATGAAAGTATTATTCCTAAAACCTCTATTTGCAAGAAATCATATTTGATTTTGAATGGGCCTGTAAAACTTAATAATTCACTGTAAGTAAAAGCCATAATATAAGTTGGTATAGCTAAAGGCAAATAAAGTATTAAATCAATAACCCTTCTAAATTTGAATTTATAATTACTAATAAACCATGCTGGAACTATACCAAGTAACAAAGAGAAAAAAGATGTAATTAATACTAAATATAATGTGTTGACAGAATAATCAAATAATAAATTGTCTATGAGGTAATTTAAAGAATTCGTATCCAGAAAAAAAGAATTAACCAATAAGAAAATTATTGGGCAAAATATTATTATAAAAATAATTAAGGCGAAATACTCTTGATATCTACGGTTTTTCAAACTAATTTTTTATTTCCACCCTGTTTGATCAAAAACTTTTATTGCCTCATTTCGAAAAAATCCTAAAGCATTTAAATCTAAGGTGTCACGCTTGAACCCCCCCCATGACTGCACAATTTTAGAAGGAAGAACATTTGGATTTGCGGGATATTCATAACCATTATTGACATATGTACTCTGAGCTTCAATTCCTGTAAGATACTCTAATAACTTGATTGCGTTTTCTTTATTTGGGGCATTTTTAGTCATTGCAAAACCAGAAATGTTTATATGTGTACCCCTTTCATTATTACCTTGATTTGGGAAGAAAATAGAAACAGCTTTTCCAGCATCAACTTCAGATTGCTTTTCTGATGAAAGCAGCAATCCGATATAGTATGAATTTACAATAGCTATATCACCTTGCCCAGCTGCTATTGCCTTAACCTGATCTCTGTCATTTCCTTTAGGATCTCTAGCAAAATTAGCTACAACATTGGTTGACCAATCTATAGCAGCTTTCTTTCCTAAATTAGCATATAGTGAAGACATTAAAGCTTGATTATATGCGTTAGAAGAAGATCTAACCAGTAGCCTGTTCCTCCATTTTGGATTAGCTAAATCTTCATATGTACTTAAATCAGATTTAGAAACTCTGTCATTACTGTAAACAAGTAATCGTGCACGATATGTAATTGGAATCCAATAACCATTTAGATCCTTTAAATCATTACTAACATTTGAGTTAATAATATTATTATCAATTTTTTGAAAAACCCCCACCCCAACTCCTTTTTGTAGTTTTCCAGCATCAACCGTAACAAATAAATCTGCAGGAGAATTTTTTCCTTCATTTATTAGTCTTTCAAGTAACTCATCAGCTCCAGCTTTTATGACATTAACTTTTATTCCAGTTAATTTTTCAAAATTTTTGTATTGGATCTTATCAACCTCATAATGTCTTTGACTATAAATATTAACTTCATTAGAATTCTTTATTTGACAAGAAATTAAAGAGCTTAAGCTTATCAAAAGAATTATGCAATATTTCATAAATTGTTATTTAGAGTTATTCTAAATTGCAAGATAATTATTATAAATAATAAAATTTAAAAATATTATAGAATATTTGTTAGGTAAAAAATTTGAATAAAAAAAAAAATTAAGGAGATTGGTTCAATTATTGATATTTTATCTAATAATAAGGACAAAAATTAAAACTAAATAAATGGCAACATTTAACACAGAGATAGAAAGCGGATTTAATATTTTGAAATCTGTAAATGAAGGAAGTAAAAAAAGCTATGTAAAGAAAGAAATTGATGCTTCTTATATTCAATTTCATTTTGTGACCTCAGGTAAGGCAACGTTTATATTTAATAATGATGCATATAAAATGGAAGTTGAAAACGGAAAATATATAGTTTTATATAATCCGATGAAAAGCCTACCAATCAATGCAGTTATCTCAGAGAAATCTTGTTTGATTTCAATTTTAATTTCGATTAAAAAATTTCACAAACTTTTTTCAGAAGATAGTAACAACATACAATTCTTAAAAGACGAAAACATTAATCAAAAATATTACTATGAAAATAAAATTTCAAATCCAATATTTCTTGTTTTAAATGAAATTAAGAGATTTGACGAGAATAGCTCTACAAAAAATTTATTCTTAAAGGCTAAAATATATGAGCTTTTCAGCCATCTATATAACAGAAATAGAGATTTAAATATTGAGCAATGCCCTTTTTTAACAAATGAAGAAAATTTTAAAAAAATAAAAAGAGCAAAAGATATAATTATTAAAAATATGACCGATCCACCTTCATTAGTCGAACTTTCAGAAGAAATTAATCTAAGCTTAAAGAAATTAAAAGAAGGATTTAAAAAAATATACGGAAAACCTGTGTATCAATTTTTAATTGAATATAAAATGGAATTAGCTAAAAAACTCCTTTCTGAAAATGATTATAATGTAAACGAGGTAAGCTTAAAGCTTGGATATAGCACTGCAAGCCATTTCATTACGGCTTTCAAAAATAAATATGGGTTAACCCCAAAAAACTTTAAAAAAAATTATTAATTATGCGCACGTGGCGGAATTGGTAGACGCGTTAGGTTGAGGGCCTAATAATCAAATCGATTGTGGAAGTTCGAGTCTTCTCGTGCGCACTTAAACATATGAAAAAAAATATAGCAATTATTGGTTCTGGATTTTCTTCCCTATCTGCTGCTTGTTATTTAGCAAAAGCAGGGCATAATGTTACAATTTATGAGAAAAATGATACTCTTGGTGGTAGAGCTAGACAATTCAAAGCCGAGGGATTTACTTTTGATATGGGACCCAGCTGGTATTGGATGCCCGACGTATTTGATAAATTTTTTAACGATTTCGGGAAAAAAGTTTCTGACTATTTTACGTTAACTAAATTAAATCCAGCTTACAGGGTTTATTTTGGAAAAGATAATTTTATTGATATTGAAGACTCACCTGAAAAAATTTGCAAAAAATTTGAATCGATTGAAAAAGGAAGCGGAGAAAAACTCAAAAAGTACTTGAAAATTGCAAAAGAAAATTACGAAATAGGTGTTACAGACATGCTATATAAAATGCCTGGGAATAGCCCATTTGAGTTGGTTTCAAAAAAAACAATTAAACGAGTTAGATTTTTCCTATCCAACATTAGAAAAGATGTTCGTAGAGATTTTAAAAATCCTAAATTACGCTCCATATTGGAGTTTCCGGTTTTATTTTTAGGAGCAAAAGCCTCAAATACACCAGCTTTTTACAATTTTATGAATTATGCAGATTTTGGTATTGGCACATTTCAACCACCAAATGGATTCCATGATTTGGTTAATGCAATGGTAGATCTGGGTAAGTCATTAGGGGTCAAATACAAAGTCAACCATGAACTTTCAAAAATCAATGTTAGAAATAAAAAAGTCGAGAATATTGTGGTAAATGGTAAATCAACAGATTGTGACTTAATTTTATCAGGCGCTGATTATCACCACACAGAAAGCTTATTACCCGTCAAATCTAGACAATACAACAACAAATATTGGAAATCTAGGGTCTTTGCACCCTCCTCTTTACTTTTTTATGTAGGCTTTAATAAAAAATTAAAAAATGTTCAACATCACAATCTAA
>NZUH01000004.1 GCA_002697255.1 Flavobacteriaceae bacterium
AGAAATAATTAATTAAGTGGGTAAATATAGATATTAAGATTTTTATATTTGTTCTCTCATGGATAAAAAAACAAAGACACTTTTAGAAAAAGGAGAAGTATTGCCAATAATGGAATCTTTTTACACAATTCAGGGAGAGGGTTTTTATAAAGGATTGGCTTCTTATTTTATAAGGACAGGTGGGTGTGATGTAGGTTGTCATTGGTGTGATGTAAAAGAAAGCTGGGATAAAAATAAGCATCCAATGATTTCTGTAGAATCTATTGTAAAAGATTGTAAAGATGTTTCAGATGTTATTGTGATTACTGGGGGGGAGCCGCTCATGTGGAATATGGGTCCATTGACCAAAGAGTTAAAAAAATATAATAAAAAAATCCATATTGAAACTTCTGGTTCAGACAAAATTACCGGAAAATGGGACTGGTTTTGTTTATCTCCAAAAAAAGCAAAGCTTCCTATTTCTGAAGCATATGAAATTGCGGATGAGCTAAAAGTGATTATTTATAATAATCATGATTTTAAATTTGCTCAAGAGCAGGCTAAAAAAGTTAATAATAATGCAATTCTTTATCTTCAGCCTGAGTGGGGTAAAAGAGAAAAAATGATGCCTTTAATGGTTGAATTTGTAAAAAATAATCCAAAATGGAGAATTTCTCTTCAGTCTCATAAATATTTAAATATTCCATAGCTTACATAATTAAGTTTATTTTTTAATCATCTGTATATTTTATTAAGTATTATGTGTAAAATATACTTTTTAGTTATAAAATGTAATCATTTAATCATTTATTGTTTTTAAATTAAACAATAATCATTTTTTTTGTTTAAAAAACATAATTATGTGTGGTATAGTTTGTGCGTTCAATACAAAAAATAACGATTCATTAAGGCTAAAGGTTTTAGAAATGGCTAAAACAATAAGACATAGAGGTCCAGATTGGAGTGGTATATATTCTAATGAAAATGCAATTGTTGCCCATGAAAGACTTGCTATTGTAGATCCTTCATCTGGTCAGCAACCATTATTTAGTAATAACAAACGATTCGTATTAGCTGCTAACGGTGAGATTTATAACCATATGGAGCTTCGAAAGGAATTTCCTGAATATGATTTTTTAACCAAAAGTGATTGTGAGGTAATATTGGCTCTTTATGAGAAATATGGATATGATTTTTTGGATAAACTTAACGGAATTTATGCATTTTCAATTTACGATTCCTTAAAAGATGAATACTTTATTGCAAGAGATCATATGGGAATAATTCCACTGTATATTGGTTGGGATGATCAAGATGTATTTTATGTTTCCTCAGAGTTAAAAGCCCTTGAAGGTCAATGTAATAAGATTAAACTATTTCCACCTGGTAATTATTTTTATAGTTCAGATAAAAAATTTGTTAGTTGGTATAATAGAGACTGGAGAGATTTTGAAAATGTAAAGGAACTAGAATCTGATATATCTAAACTAAGAGAATCTCTTGAAAGTGCTGTTCATAGGCAGTTAATGAGTGATGTTCCATATGGAGTTCTTCTTTCAGGCGGGCTCGACTCATCGATAACATCTGCAATTGCAAAAAAATATTCTCAAAAGAGAATTGAATCAAATGATAAGCAACCTGCTTGGTGGCCACAGTTGCATTCATTTTCGGTGGGTTTAGAAGGTTCGCCTGATCTGACTGCAGCAAAAAAAGTTGCAGATTATATAGGTACTATACATCACGAAATTGTATTTACAATCCAAGAAGGTTTAGATGCTATCAAAGATGTAATTTACAATCTGGAAACTTATGATATAACAACCATAAGAGCTTCTACTCCAATGTATTTAATGGCCCGAGTAATCAAATCTATGGGAATAAAAATGGTTCTTTCTGGGGAAGGTGCTGATGAGTTGTTTGGCGGATATCTATACTTTCATAAAGCTCCTAATGCTAGGGAGTTTCATGAAGAAACAGTAAGAAAATTAGATAAACTACACATGTATGATTGTTTAAGGGCTAATAAAAGTTTAGCTGCTTGGGGAGTTGAGGGAAGGGTGCCATTTTTGGATAAAGAATTTATTGATGTTGCCATGACTTTAAATCCAAAAGATAAAATGATAAACGGAGATAGAATTGAAAAATGGATATTAAGAAAAGCATTTGAGGATTATTTGCCAAAAGAAATTGTTTGGAGGCAAAAGGAACAATTCAGTGATGGAGTAGGGTATAGTTGGATTGACACTTTAAAAACGGTTGTTGAAAAGCTCATCTCTGACGATCAATTGACAAATGCAGCACAAAAATTCCCCATTCAACCTCCTGGTACAAAGGAGGAATATTATTATCGTTCGTTATTTTCTGAACATTTTCCCTCAGATACTGCTGCAAAGTGTGTCCCTCAAGAACCTTCAGTTGCTTGTAGTACTAAAATTGCATTAGAATGGGATGAAGCATTTAAGTCCTTAAATGAGCCTTCTGGAAGAGCTATTTCAAAGGTTCATGATGATGCATATTAGGATGCTCTTAATCATTAATAATTGTTAATAACTTATCATTTATAAATTTATTATTTTAACCTGTTGGGGAGTTACTTTTTGTATATTTGTAAATGAATAAATTCAAACTCAAATTTTTACAATTTAAGGGTGTTATTTTAACTAACTATTTTACAATCAATTATGAGCGAAAATCAAGCTAAATATTCAGCGGATAGTATTCAGGCGTTGGAAGGTATGGAGCATGTCAGAATGCGTCCGTCAATGTATATAGGAGACGTAGGTTCTAGAGGTCTGCATCATCTTGTTTACGAAGTTGTGGATAATTCAATTGACGAGGCAATGGCAGGTCACTGTGATAGGATATCCGTCACAATAAATAAAGATAATTCTGTAACAACTGAAGATAACGGTCGAGGTATTCCAGTTGGTATGCATAAAAAAGAAGGGGTTTCAGCTTTGGAAGTTGTAATGACAAAAATTGGTGCTGGAGGTAAATTTGATAAAGATTCTTATAAGGTTTCTGGAGGTTTGCATGGTGTTGGTGTTAGTTGTGTAAATGCTCTTTCAGAAAAACTTACTGCAACTGTTCATAGAGACGGTAAAATATACGCTCAAGAGTATCAAAGAGGTAAATCTGTTGAACCTGTTAAAGAAATTGGTAAATCAGATAAAAATGGGACTATTGTAACATTTTTGCCAGACAAAACAATTTTTAAAGATATTAATACTTACAGCTACGATATACTTGCAACAAGGCTAAGAGAATTATCTTTTTTAAACAAAGGAATTACTATTAGCATTACTGATATGCGTAACAAAGATGAAGAAGGTAATTTTGTAAATGAAGAGTTTCATTCAAAAGAAGGTTTGGTTGAATTTATTAAATTTTTAGATGAGACAAGAGAGCCAATAATGAAAGATGTTATTGCTTTTGAAGGTGAGAAAAATGGAGTTCCTGTTGAGGTTGCAATGATATATAATACATCATATTCTGAAAATCTACATTCTTATGTTAATAATATTAATACTCATGAAGGTGGTACTCACTTAAGTGGTTTTAGAAGAGGTCTAACACATACATTAAAAAAATATTCTGAATCATCAGGGATGTTAGATAAATTAAAATTTGATATTGCTGGCGATGATTTTAGAGAAGGATTGACTGCAATTATTTCGGTTAAAGTTGCTGAGCCTCAATTTGAAGGTCAGACTAAGACAAAACTTGGAAATAAAGAAGTTTCCTCATCTGTTAGTCAGGCAGTTTCAGAAATGTTAAGAGACTATTTAGAAGAACATCCAGATGATGCTAAAATAATTGTTCAGAAAGTAATATTAGCAGCTCAGGCAAGACATGCTGCCCAAAAGGCAAGAGAAATGGTTCAGAGAAAGTCAGTCATGAGTATTGGCGGTCTTCCAGGAAAGCTTTCTGATTGCTCAGAGCAAGATCCTGCCAAATGTGAAGTTTTTCTTGTTGAGGGAGATTCAGCTGGTGGAACAGCAAAGCAAGGTAGAGATAGAGCTTTTCAGGCAATTTTGCCTTTACGTGGAAAAATATTAAATGTTGAAAAAGCCATGCAGCATAAAGTATTTGAAAATGAAGAAATTAGAAATATTTTTACTGCATTAGGTGTAACAATTGGAACAGAGGAAGATTCTAAAGCTTTAAATATCGAAAAACTCAGATATCACAAAGTTGTTATTATGTGTGATGCTGATATTGATGGTAGTCATATTTCAACCCTAATACTTACATTCTTATTTAGATATATGAAAGAACTAGTTGAAAATGGACACGTTTATATCGCAACTCCTCCTTTATACTTGGTGAAAAAAGGTGCTAAGAAAGAGTATGCTTGGGATAATGATCAAAGAGATAATATAATGATGAAATTTGGAGATGGGTGTAAAGTTCAAAGATATAAAGGGCTTGGTGAGATGAATGCTTCTCAATTATGGGACACCACTATGAATCCTGAATTTAGAACTATGAGAAAAGTTGTTATTGAAAACGGAGTTGAGGCAGATAGAATATTCTCTATGCTTATGGGTGATGATGTTCCTCCAAGAAGAGAATTTATTGAAAATAATGCTCTTTATGCAAATATTGATGCTTAAAATAATATTATGAAAATTACAGTAGTAGGAGCAGGTGCAGTAGGTGCAAGCTGTGCTGAATATATAGCGATTAAGAATTTTGCATCAGAAGTTGTTATACTAGACATCAAAGAAGGTTTTGCTGAAGGCAAAGCTATGGATTTGATGCAGACATCTTCTCTAAATAATTTTGATACAAAAATTATTGGTACTACCAATGATTATTTAAAAACTGCTGATAGTAATATTTGCATAATAACATCAGGTATTCCAAGAAAGCCTGGAATGACTAGAGAAGAATTAATCGGTATCAATGCAGGAATCGTCAGGGAAGTTAGTTCTAATTTAATAAAATATTCGCCTGATACAATAATTATTGTCGTTAGCAATCCGATGGATACCATGACTTATTTAGCATATAAAACTTTAGATATTCCAAAAAATAAAATTATTGGTATGGGCGGAGCCCTTGATTCTGCAAGATTTAAATACAGATTAGCGGAAGCACTTAACGCACCAATCAGTGATGTTGATGGTATGGTTATTGGAGGCCATAGTGATAAAGGAATGGTGCCGTTGATTTCAAAAGCAACTAGAAATAGCGTAAGGGTTTCAAATTTCCTTTCAGAGGAAAGATTAAATCAGGTTAAAGAAGATACAAAGGTTGGTGGAGCAACATTAACTAAATTACTAGGAACTTCTGCATGGTATGCTCCTGGAGCTGCAGTTAGTGCTTTAGTTCATTCTATTGCTTGTAATCACAATAAAATTTTCCCTTGTTCTGTCCTACTTGAGGGTGAATATGGTCTCCATGATTTGTGTATTGGTGTTCCTGTTACTCTTGGAAAAAATGGAATTGAAAAAATTATTGAATTAGATCTAAATTCTCAAGATTTAGCTCATCTAAAAGAAAGTGCAAAAGGGGTGAAAAAGACAAATTCTATTTTAAATCTTTAATTGCATTAACATTTATTATAATTAATAAAACAGTTAAATCTGTTGTCAGTTTATGTCCTAAATTATATATTTGCTGGAATTTTTAACTGAAAAGAAATCATAATATGAAAAACAAAGGTTTAATTAAATTTTTTGCTTTGCTATTTGGTATTGTTTGTATTTATCAATTAGTATTAACTTTTCAGTTTAATCTTGTAGAAAGTGAAGCAGTTCAGTATTCTACAAGGATGATTTCTGATTCAGAACAAAATTTTGATACTAAAAGAAGAGATATTAAGTTAAATTATCTTGACTCAATTGCAAATCTTCCTGTATTTAATTTTCTTTCATTTGAATGGACTTATGAGGAATTGAAGAAAGAATCTATGAAGCTAGGTTTAGATTTAAAGGGAGGTATTAATGCTATCTTACAAATTTCTGTAAAAGAGATTTTAGAAAATTTAGCATCCAGTAATGATAAAGATCCAATTTTTAATAAAGCATTAACAAATGCTGAAGAAATGCAGAAAAATAGTCAAAATACATATCTTGAAGACTTTTTTATAGCATTTGATGAAATTAAAGGTGATTTAAAATTAGTCTCAATTTTTTCAAATAGAACGTTAAGTGATGAAATTACATCTGAAATGTCTGATGATGAGGTGCAATCTGTATTAGAGATTAAAATAGATGAAAGTATTGAATCTGCACTACAAGTTTTAAGAAAAAGAGTAGATCCTGACGGATTATTATCCCCTGTAATCCAAAGAATGGGTAATTCTGCTAGAATTTCGTTTGAATTACCTGGAGCTAGAGATGTTGAAAGAATAAAGAAATTATTACAGGGTACTGCACAGTTAGAATTTTGGGATGCCCTTAAAGGTGAAGAATTTATCTCTTTTTTACAAAAAGCAAATAATGAAATAAAGTCAAGGACCATTGACTCTAAAACAAGCCCTGAACAAAATGAGCTAAGTGAAATTGAAGAACTTCTAGGTACAGACACTGACTCGATTGCAATTGAAGCTAACCCGATAATGGATCTCATCAAGGCACCAGGGTTTTCTGGCGGTCCCGTCATTGCATCATTTAGCCCTAAAGATAAGATATTGATTGATAAATACTTATCAGATTCTAAGGTTAGATCTTTTTTGCAACCGTCTCAGAGATTCGTAAAATTTCTTTGGGGTTTGCCTAAGAAAATGGAAGATGGACAAGAATTAGTTGAATTGTATGCATTAAATGGAAATATAAAAAAAGAACCTAAGTTAAGTGGCTCTGTTATCACTGATGCTAGTCAGCAAATTGATATGATGAATAGACCTACTGTTAGTATGCAAATGAATTCTAAAGGTGCTAAAATTTGGGAACAAATGACTGCAGATGCATTTACTCAGGCTTCTCAAATTGCTATTGTTCTTGATGATATAGTATATTCAGCTCCCGGTGTTACAAGTGGGCCTATTACTGGTGGTAATAGTGAAATTTCAGGTAATTTTACAATAGCTGAAGCTCAAGATTTAGCAAATGTTCTTAGAGCAGGAAAGTTACCTGCATCTGCTGATATAATTCAAGCTGACGAAGTAGGGCCTTCACTAGGACAAGAAGCAATTGATAGTGGAACTTTATCTTTTATAATAGCTCTTATATTAGTTCTAGTATGGATGATCTTTTATTACGGAAGGGCAGGTATTTATTCTAATATAGCATTGGTTTTCAATATCATTTTAATATTTGGTTATTTGGCTGGTTCTAATGCTGCTTTAACCTTGCCTGGTATAGCGGGTATAGTTCTAACGATTGGTATTGCCGTTGATGCAAATGTTCTTATATATGAAAGAGTAAGAGAAGAGTTATACAGAGGAAAAAAATTAAAACCTGCAATAGTTGATGGTTATCAAAATGCTTTGTCTTCTATTTTAGATGCAAATATAACTACTGGTTTAGTTGCTTTAATATTAAAAAGTTTTGGTACTGGTCCAATTGAAGGTTTTGCCACTACTTTACTTGTTGGTATAATTACTTCACTTTTTACTGCAATATTTATATCCAAGTTACTTGTTTATTGGGATGTAGATAAAGGTAGTCGATTTGATTTTTCTACTTTCTTAACAAAAGGACTTTTTAGAAATATGTCAATTGATTTTCTGAAATATAGAAAAATGGCATATGTATTATCTTTCATCATAATTTCATCTGGTATTTTTTCTTTATTTACAACTGGATTAGACCAAGGAATTGATTTTGTTGGAGGTAGAACATATACTGTCAGATTTGCAAATGATGTTAATATTGAGGAAGTAAAAAATTCTACTGATCTTGTATTTGGAAGTTCTCAAATCAAAACAATTGGTAGTCCAAATCAGCTTAAAATTTCTACAAAGTATAAGTTTGACGAAAACTCTGCTGAAGTAGATGAAGAGGTGCAGTCAAAACTTTTTGTTTCGTTAAAAGATTTTCTACCTGAAGGATATACATATATTCAATTTTTAGATGCTGAAAACAATATTGGTAAAATGATGTCAGCAAAAGTTAGCCCTACAATTGCTGATGATATTAAGCAAAATTCATTCTTAGCTATTTTAGGATCTTTAATTGTTGTTTTTCTTTATATTCTCTTTAGATTTAAGAGATGGCAGTTTTCACTTGGAGCTGTTACTGCAGTGTTTCATGATGTATTGATTGTATTAGGTGTTTTCTCTCTTACGTATAAATTTATGCCGTTTAGTATGGAGATTGATCAAGCTTTTATTGCTGCTATCCTAACGGTTATTGGTTACTCTCTTAATGATACTGTTGTTGTATTTGACAGAATTAGAGAGTTTTTGAATGAACATTCAACGTGGGATTTTGAAAAAACAGTAAATTCAGCTTTGAATAGTACGATTTCTAGGACACTAAACACTTCATTTACTACACTAGTTGTTTTACTTTCAATGTTTATTTTTGGTGCAGATTCACTTAGAGGATTGTTATTTGCATTGATTATTGGTGTATTGGTTGGAACCTATTCATCAGTTTTTGTTGCTACTCCTATAATGAAAGATACACTTAAGAAATTTAGAGATTAAGATTTTACATATTATCTCAAATATTTTTTATCTACGTAAAACGTTCCAAAAGGGATTAATGAGGCAATTGAAATAATAAAGAACTTTTTATTATCCCATGAATATTTTAATTTACATAATATTGAAAGTATAATATATAAAATGAAAAGTATTCCGTGGGGCATACCTAATATTTTTACATACGCTGGGTCTGAAAAAATATATTTTATTGGGACTGCTATAAAAATTAACAAAATATATGAACTACCTTCAACAAAAGCAGTCCATCTGAATAATCTCAACATTAAGCTTTAGCTTTATTTCTAAACATAAGGTAAATACCCATTAAAATGAATGGAATACTAAGTGTTTGTCCAGTATTCATTCCTAATATCCAGTCATCTCTTCCGTCTACTTGTGCTTGTTTAAAGAATTCTACAACAAAACGACTTGTCCATAAAAGCACAAAAAATAAACCAAAAAGATATCCTGTCTTTTTTATTTTATCAGTTTTCCAATATATATGTGCAACAATAAAAAATATTAAAATATAACTGAATGCTTCATATAATTGCGCAGGATGTCTTGCGAAATCTTCTCCTAGTTTTGAAAAAACAACTCCGAATATACTCTCAGTCTCTTTTCCGACTATTTCAGAATTAAAAAAGTTTCCAATTCTAATAAATGCACCACCTATGGCAACTGGGATTAAAATCCTGTCTAATATCCAAAGAATTGACTTTTTTAATATACGCGTATTATAAAGATACATTGCTGTAATTATTCCAATTGCTGCTCCATGACTCGCTAGTCCTCTAAAACCTGTAAATTCAAAACTTGGGTTAAATCTAAATGGAAGAAAAACACTGAAAAAATCTTGTTCAAATAGTTCAAATTGATAAAAAATAACATGACCTAGTCTAGCTCCAATCATTGTTCCTAAGATTGTATATACAAAAAGTGAATCAAGCTTTTCCATTGATAAACCTTCTTTCTTATATATAATTTGCATAATGTAGAAGCCCAGAATAAAAGCTAACATCCACATGAGGCTGTAATAATATATTTTAAAATTTCCAAAAATAGATATTCCATCAGAAGTTGGGTCCCATACAAATTGTAGTATTTCCATAATTATTATCTTTTAAATTTTTTAGGCACCGGATCGTAGCCAGACTTTCCCCAAGGATGACAACTCAAAATTCTTTTTACCATTAAGTATGACCCAAAAAAAAGTCCATGCTTTTCTAAAGATTCTATTGAATATTGTGAACACGTGGGTTGAAACCTACAAGTTGCAGGTAAAAAGGGTGAAATTGAACTTCTGTAAAACTTAATCATTGTTACAAAAGGAAAAATTAAATATTTTTTCATAAATACTAATCTATTGAATAAAGAGAGTCTTTATCATTATCATTTATCGAAATACCATTTTCATTTAAAAGATTTCTAATGTTATCACTCAATTCATAATTTTTTTTATTTCTTGCTTCATTTCTAAGCTTGAGTAAAATATTCATGACTTTATCTAATTTTTCATCATCACCTTTTAAAACAGGTTTTTTTAAACCCATAACTTTAAAAACAAATAAATTAATTATCTCTAATAATTTTATCTTATCTTCTTTTTTTAAATATGCTTTTCCAGCATATACTTGATTAATAAATTTTATTGCTTCAAAAATATTTGCTATCAATATAGGTGTATTAAAATCATCATTCATAGAATCATAACATGATAATTCCCACTTTTTTATATCAAATGATGTTTCTAGAGAAAAATTATTTAGATCTTCTAAAATTTTAATTCCTTTCATAAGTTTTAAGTAACCTTTCTCTGATGCTAATAATGCATCATTACTTAAATCAAGGATACTTCTATAGTGAGCTTGCAGCATAAAGAACTTTACAGAAGATTCAGAAAATATTTTTGAAATTAATGGTGATCCGTCAGAAAATATTTCACTTGGTAATATATTATTCCCAGTTGATTTTGACATTTTTGAACCATTCAATGTTAACATATTAGTGTGCACCCAATAATTCGCAGCATTTGTTCCAAAGCAAGCTTTTGACTGAGCAATTTCACATTCATGATGCGGAAATTTTAAATCCATACCTCCCCCATGAATATCGAATTTTTCACCAAGATACTTACTGCTCATTGCAGTACATTCTAAATGCCAACCAGGAAAACCTTTACTCCATGGAGAATCCCATTTCATAATGTGTTCAGGATCAGCTTTTTTCCACAATGCAAAATCTTGGGGGTTTTTTTTATCAGTTACACCATCTAAGGCTCTTGTATTATGAATTAAATCGTCAACATTTCTTTTACTTAAAATGCCATAGTTATTAGACTTGTTATAATTTATAACATCAAAATATACTGAGCCGTTCTTTTCGTAGGCAACTTTTTTTTCAACTAATTTTTTAATTAAATTGATTTGTTCAATTATGTGACCTGTTGCAGATGGCTCAATACTAGGAGGTAAAAGATTAAATTTTCTTAAAGTACCATGGAAATCTACTGTATATTTTTGAACTATTTCCATTGGCTCTAAATTTTCAACTCTGGCTTTTTTACTGATCCTGTCTTCACCTTCGTCATTTTCAAGATGACCAACATCAGTAATATTTCTAACATATCTAACATTATATCCTATAATTGAAAGATATCTGAAAATAATGTCAAAGGATGTGAAAGTTCTGATATTACCTAAATGCACATTGCTGTAAACTGTTGGGCCGCAAACATATAACCCTACATGCTCTTTAGAAATAGGTGAAAAAATTTCTTTTTTACCCGAAAGACTGTTGTAAATTTTTAATTTATTTTTTGCAAAAGAATGCATTTATTAAAATTACATTTTAAAGTCCATTAAATGAAGTATCTAGCTGAATATATTTTAAGAATTCATCTTTGGTATCATTGTCATATTTAAACTTACCTCCATATTCACTGGTGACTGTGCTAGAATTAACATCTTTTATTCCTCTTGAGTTTACACATAAGTGTTTAGCGTCGATTACACAAGCTACATCCTCTGTACCTAGAGCTTCTTGTAATTCTCGAACTATTTGTTTTGTAAGTCTTTCTTGAACTTGTGGTCTTTTAGCGTAATACTCAACTATTCTATTCATTTTAGAAAGGCCAATTACATTACCGCTAGAAATATAAGCAATATGTGCTTTTCCTACAATTGGAAGAAAGTGGTGCTCGCATGTAGAATAAAGGGTAATATCTTTTTCAACAAGCATTTCACTGTAATTATATTTATTGTCAAATGTAGCTGCCCTTGGTTTGTTTTTTGGATTTAACCCACAAAACAACTCATTCACATATGATTTTGCTATTCTTTTTGGAGTTCCTCTCAAACTATCGTCTGACAAGTCTAAGCCCAAAGTTTCCATAATCTCTTTGACGTGCTCTTGAATTATTGAAATCTTTTCTTCGTCGGATTTTTCAAATGCATCGTCTCTAATCGGTGTAAAGTCAGAAGTTGAAATGTGATCATCACCAATTTCATCATCTGTTAATAGAATTTTGTCATTAATCCTCATAATAATAATTTTAATTTAATTGATAATAAACAATTATCATGCCTAATATAAAGAAGATTTTTTAAATTTCTTCTTCTTAATTTGTTAGAGTTAAAATTTTAATTAAAAAAAAATAAATTAAATTAGCTGCTAAAGTATATTTTTTATGTTTTTTAAACACTTTCTTTTTTTTATTCTTTTTTTTTCCTTTTTGAATATTTATTCACAACACTCTGATCATAATTTATGGATTTATGACATTTCTGAAAACGTAAAGCAAGAATTTACCGATAAAGAAATTATATTTATAAAGGATGCCCATGGTAATTCTGAGTACAAAAGAATAGTAGCTATCAAGGGATTGGAAAAATATATTAAAGATATTTTACGTAATCGCGTACAGATTTTGAAAAAAAAGTTTTTACCAAATGAGAATATTAAAAATTTAAATTCTGTTAGATCTAAAATAAGTCCTTCAAATTTTAGCCTTAATGATTTTAATCCATTACTATATAATTTTGATTTTGAATCAAAATATAATCAGATATATAGGATACAAGGAACTGATTATATAATTAACATAATCCCAAAAAAATATAAATGAATTTGAAAATAAATTTTTTATTTATTATTTTATTTGCACAAATTAATATTTATTCTCAAGATATATTAATTAGTGATGGAGGTACTGTTAATACCTGTACGGGTACTTTTTATGATTCTGGTGGTTCAACAGGTGTTTATGGCGCAAATGAAGATTATACAATCACAATTTGCCCTGAAAATGATGCTCAAGTTATAGAATTAGATTTTCAATCTTTTACAACACAACCAGTTCAAAATGGTAACGGTGATGGATTAATTATTTATAATGGAAATAATACATCTGCTACAGAATTTGGAATGTTTTCAGGCACTAGTGCATCTTCAAGTCCTGGTTTTATTGTAGCAGATAACCCCTCAGGATGTTTAACAATTCAATTTTTCAGTAATGGTGCAGCTCAGGCTAGTGGTTGGGAAGCAACTATAAGTTGTTTTGAACCATGTCAGGATGTTACGGCTGATATTAACTCATCTCCAAATGTAAATACAGATGGTGCAATTGTAGTTGATGTTGACGAAATTATAGATTTTTCTGGAATTGGTGGTTTTTCATCTGGAAATAGTAATAATGCTATTTATGAATGGAACTTCGATGATGGAACAAATGCAGTGGGTGAAAATATTCAACACTCTTTTTCAAATGCAGGTTTATATGATGTTACACTTATAATTACTGATTATAATGACTGTGTGTCAAATACGGCAGAAGTACAAGTAATTGTTGGAGCATCAACCCCAGGTAACCCATATGTAAGTGCTGGTGAAAGTTTTTCAATTATTTGCGAAACATCAGCTCAATTAAATGCAGACTTTTTAGAACTAGGGGAAACAAACACGTATAATGTAAACGAAATTCCTTTTGTGCCTCCTTTTCCTTTCAACGGACTTTCAAATTCGGTAAATACTAACATTGATGATGCTTGGGATTCTCCGCAGGCTTTACCTTTTGATTTTTGTTTTTTTGGTAATCTTGAACAGCAATTTCAAGTCGGTTCAAACGGACTTGTAAGATTTGATGTTAATGCTGGTGATACTGGTGGAGGTAGTAATGATTGGAGTTTTTCAAATGCATCTAATATTCCTACTAATAATCCAGATGCAATTGGAGAAGGAAATATTTTTTCACCTGTTCACGATATTGATCCACAAGCATCCAGTGGAGAGGAAATAAGATGGGAAATCATTGGTGATTTTCCAAATAGAGTTTTGGCTGTAAGTTTTTATAATGTTCAATTGTATAGCTGTAGTGATATAACAGCAACACATATGATTGTTTTATATGAAACAACTAATGTGATAGATATCTATATTCAAAATAAACCTGCATGCACAAGTTGGCAGGGAGGTGTTGCTGCTGTAGGTATTCAAAATGATTCTGGCACACAGGGTTTTGTGCCACCTGGAAGAAATAGTTCTGATAGTCCTTGGACTACAGAGGAGGAAGCATGGAGATTTACTCCAGCAGGTGATAGTATTATAGATTTTGAGTGGCTAGACTCTTCAGGAAATGTAATTTCTAATGATCCAAGTTATGAAGTTTCACTTACTGAAACAAGTACTTATACAGCAAGGGTTAGCTATGTAACTTGTACAGGTAACCCAATAGTTGTAGAAGATGAAATAACTATAACTGTTGAAGATCCTCCATTTAATGTAGAATCAGTTGTTGAGTATGAAGAAGATGGTAACTTAATTACAATTGAAGGAGATAATTTAGAATTATGCAGTGATACATTACCTATATTTATTAACAGTCAATATGAAACTGATAGCGCTACATATCAGTGGTTTTTAGATGATCAGCTTATCGATGGGCAGGAATCTTCTCAATTGATTTTAGACTCCCCAGATACTGGAATATATACGGTTGTTGTTGATGATGATGATTGCTTAGTTTCTGATTATATAAGAATAAATTTTGGTAATCCAGATAATTCTTCTTTTGAGTTAACGGCTACATGTGATGGCGCGACAGCCACAGTTACTGGAGTAGAGGGAGGTACATTTAGTTTTGTTGATGCCCCAAC